>JABGRG010000022.1 GCA_018648445.1 Rhodospirillales bacterium
GACTATATCCGTGACATGGAGACCTTCTACATGGCGATGGATACGTGGAATGGCCTTTCCGGTGCGGATCGCGCCATGCTGAAGAAGGCCGCCAACATCGCCGGTGATTATGAAACCAAGAAGCTTGGCGAGGTGATGGCGGGCGTATACGACAAGCTCGGCAAAAAGCTGACTGTCATCCAGCCTGATTTGGCCAGCATTCGCAAAGCGTTGTCGGGTGCCTTCGACGAATTCGAAGGGAAAAAATGGCCGAAGGGCCTGATCGCCAAAATCTCGGCTGTGAAGTAATCTGAATACATAGGAGACACGGGACGGAGTGTTCGTTTCGTGTCTCCGAATTTCTCCAATTTGTTCAACCACCCGGAAGCGTAGAATGGTCGCCTTACTGTTCGTTATACTGTTTGCGCTCGTTGCCATTGGAATGAACATCTGGTTGGCGATGGGCGTCAGCGGCGTGCTCTACATCCTTATCCAGGGTGAGATGTCCTTGCGCATGGTCGCTTCAACCATGGTTGGCGGCGTTGACTCAACCACATTGGTCGCAATTCCGTTCTTCATCCTGGCCGGCGATTTGATGAACCGTTCGGGCATCACCATGAAGTTGACCCAATTGACGGACTATTTTATCGGTCGGGCCAAGGGCGGGCTGGCCTACGTGGCGGTGGTCGTCAACGTCATCGTTGCCGGCGTCTCCGGGTCTGCGGTCGCGGATGCCAGCGCGGTATCGTCGGTTGTCATTCCGACCATGTTGAAACGTGGGTATGATCGGGCATTCGCGGCCTCGATAAACGGCGCCGCTGCCGTAATCGGGCCGATCATCCCGCCAAGCATTCCGATGATTTTCATCGGTGTAATCAGTGGTATTTCAATCGGAAAACTGTTTCTTGGTGGTGTGGTGCCGGGCCTTATGATGGGCGCCATGTTAGTCGTAACCATTTTCGTGCTCAGCCGTCGACGAAATTACCCGACCGTTGAAACGAAAATGGATCTGGCGACCTTGAAGCGGCTCATCCGTGATTCATTCTTCGCCTTAATGGCGCCGGTGATAATTCTCGGCGGAGTTGTGTTCGGTGTGGTCACGTTGGTTGAGGTATCGGTTCTGGCGGTCCTCTACATCCTCGTCATTTCCGTGTTTGTCTACCGGAGCATCCACATCTCCGATTTGCCCGGGATTTTCATGCATTCTGCCGTCTTTTCTGCCGCCATTATGATCATTTTTGCGGTAGTTGGGCTCTATCAGTACATCGTCGCCTATGAGCAACTCGGTGAGCAACTAGGGCAACTGATTCCGGCCCTTCAATTGTCGAAGGTATCATTCCTGCTGCTCGTCAACATCTTCTTCCTCGTCATGGGCTGCATTCTTGATGCGGTGCCTGTGATGCTAATCTTCTTTCCTGTCCTTTTGCCGACCGCCATCGAACTTGGTGTGGACCCCACGCATTTTGGGGTCATCGTTGTCCTTAACCTGATGATCGGATTGTTGACGCCACCCATCGGCGTTCTGCTGTTTCTGGAATGCAAGATCGCCGAAATCGGATTTGCGGAATTGATCCGCGAAGTCTGGCCGTTCGTTTTAGCGCTGTTGGTGGTCCTCGTGCTGTGCACCTACATACCGGGCTTGGTGATGTGGCTGCCGAATTTGGTCTTGGGCTAGGGAGGAAGGCGATGAAAGCGTTAAAAACGGTTATCGCGAACTTGATGCCGGTTGTGAGATGGATAACGGCAGGGCTTTTCATCGGCGTGTTCGGTCTCAATGTGGTCCAGATAACGCTTCGCTATCTGGTTGGAACCACCTGGCTGTGGGTGCCGGACCTTCTGAGGCTAATGTTCGTTTGGATGGTTTTCCTCGGCGCATCAGTGCTCTACGCAATGAACGGACATTTGGCTGTGGATTTCCTGGTAACGCGTTTGTCACCGCGCCGGCGCCAAATCGCCGCGATCGTAGTAGAGGCTGCGGCTATCACATTTTTTACTATTCTGTTCTTCAAGGGCATTGAAATCGCCGAGAAACGCATGCGGGTGCCGTTCGATACCTGGGATGTTCCCACTGGCTACGCCTACGCGGCGATTTCCGTTGCCGCCGTTTTGATGCTGCTGATCGGCATCGATCGTTTGGCAGACCAGATAAGAACCGTAATCCGAGGGGAGACCGAGAATGTCGAAGGAAACTGAAGCCTACCGCGCAGCAATCGTCGGCTTGCTTGACGAAATTCACGAGGGCGTGCCCGCAATCGAGGCCGCGGCGGCTGTGATGGCGAAAGCGATCATGGACGACAAACTTATCCACGTCATCGGCCCTGGCGGACATTCCAATATGGGCGTCGAGGAGTTGCTATGGCGGGCTGGCGGACTTGCACCAATCAACGCCATTCTCGATCCCGGAACCAATCTGATTCACGGAGCCAAACGCTCAAACGTCATTGAGCGCACGCCGGGTTACGCGGCGCGAGTGCTCGACGCCTACAGGGTCGGGCGCACGCCGGGAGAGGTCATTATCATCGTCAACGCGTACGGCGTTAACTCGATGTGCCTTGACACGGTCATGGACGCGAAGGCCCGCGGCATGACCACTATTGCAGTGACATCGCGTTCTTTCGCCGATTCACTCCCGACCGACCATCCGGCCCGCCATCCGTCCAAGAAAAATCTCTATCGGGAAGTCGATCACTTCCTGGATTGCCGGCTGCCGCTCGGGGACGCGGTGGTCGAGGTCGAGGGTTGCGACCAGAATACCGGTCCGACATCGACCTTCTGCAACGCGTTCGTGTTGAATTTACTGGTGATCGAAACCATCAAGGCAATCGTCGCGTTGGGCGGCACACCACCGGTTTGGCGTAGCGCCAATCTTCCGGGTGGGGACGCTGCCAATCAGGCGCTTGAGGAAAAATTCATCCCGCGTGTGCGCCACCTCGGATAGATCGGAGAGACTGATGCAGGTCGAAGTCTTTGATCATACGAAGCAGATGGCCGCCGCCGCCGCGCACGCCGGGGCGGAAGCCCTGCGAACAGTAATCCAGCGGGACGGTAAGGCAGCGGTCGTGTTCGCGAGCGCCGCGAGCCAGATCGAGATTCTGGACGCCCTGCTTGACGCCGAGGGAATCGACTGGTCGAAGGTGACGGCTTTTCATCTTGACGAATACGTCGGACTTCCGGCCGAACACCCCGCCTCGTTCCGGAAATTTCTGAGGGACCGTGTACTGGCGCGCCTACCCGAATTGGCCGAATTCCATTTCATTGAGGGCGACGCTCCGGACGTCGACACCGAGGCACGGCGGGTCGGCAAAATTATCCAAGGGGTTTCCGTTGCCGTCGGATTTATCGGTATCGGCGAAAACGGCCATCTCGCTTTCAACGATCCGCCGGCCGACTTCGACACCGACGAGCCGTTTCTGATCGTCAAACTTGACGAGGCGTGTCGCCGCCAGCAGATTGGCGAGGGCTGGTTTCCGACGCTGGAGGACGTGCCGGAAAGCGCCATCTCCATGAGCATCCGTCGCATTCTTAAGTGCCGGACCCTCATTATTACCGTTCCGGACGCACGCAAGGCTCAGGCCGTGCGTCGCGCGGTCGAGGGGGCAGTTGGTCCGATGTGCCCCGCGTCGATCCTGCAAAACCATGCCGATGCCCGCTTGTTTCTCGACGAAGGATCGGCTTCGCTTCTGGGGCTGTGCGAGTGAACGGGAATGGCAACGCTAAACAAATCCGAGGCAGGTAAATTCGCCGTTTCCGGTCCGGGCGAGGCACATGGCTACGACGTCGGGGCAGACGGACGAATTCACGGGATTCATTCGACGTCGCCGAAAGAAGATGACCAGACAACCCTCGGACTCGTCGACGTCCAGGTGAATGGGTTCGCGGGGGTCGATTTCAATTCCGATGGCCTGACTGCCGAAGAACTCGATTGCGCTTTGACTGCAATGCTTGCCACCGGGGTCACGCGCTGTCTTCCAACCATCATCACCGCCGCGCCAGACCGCCTTCGCGCCAGACTTGTTGCGCTCGACACGGCAGTTCGCGAAAGCCGACTGGGTCCGTGGATGGTTGACGGAATTCACCTTGAAGGGCCTTTCCTTTCGCCGGAGGACGGATACGCGGGTTGCCACCCGACGGAGGCCATGCGACCCCCGAGCCTGGAGGTTTTCGACAAATTGACGGCAAATTTGGCCGCGCCGGTTCGGCTGATTACCGTTGCCCCAGAACTGGACGGTGCGATCCCCTTCATCGAGGCCCTAAGCCGTCGTGGCACAGTGGTCGCGTTAGGGCACAGCAGCGCAACCCACGACGTCGTCAAGCACGCCGCAGATGCCGGGGCGCGAATGTCGACACACCTGGGAAACGCAATCTCCCACCTGTTGGAAAAAAACAACAATACGCTCTTCGCCCAGCTTGGCGAAGACCGACTTGCGGCGGGTTTTATCGCGGACGGTGCTCACATTCCCCCTTACATGCTGCAGTCCTGGATCCGCGCCAAGGAACCGCGTCGAACCGTACTTGTCACCGATGCCACCGCCGCCGCCGCCGCGGAACCGGGGATGTATACCCTGGGCGATCTTGGTATCGAGCGTGGCGATGACGGTGTCGTGCGGGAACCCGGTTCTCCCTATCTGGCCGGATCATCGGCGACACTGGACGGATGTATACGGAATGTCATGCGGTGGTTCGGTTATGACTTTGCTGCCGCCTTCGCGATGGCCAGAAACCACCCATTGTCGATTCTGAATCTTCCCACAGCACCCGCCGTTGGCGATGCTGCGGAGTTCGTGCGGTGGAGTCGGGAAGGCGATGAATGGCGCGTCATCGCATCCCGGATCGGTCCGTGGCAGGTTGGTTAGCTAAGTCTCAGTCCCCGGCGTTTAGTGATCTCGGTGCGGCCACGATTTGGTCGGGCCCGTAACGCATTCTTCGATTATCGCGCGCGAGAGATATGTCCGCTCCGGGTCAAAACCGGCCCATCGTGGGGGGGAAATGAGCGATTTACGCCAACAAGCGGAAGTCGGAACAAGCCGCTTCGTTTAAGGTCCTATGATCTAATCTTCGGCGGGCAGGGTTTGAACGTAGGCGAGGATGTCGGCCAGAACTTGCGGGGCCAATGATCGAAGCGCTGGCATTTTTTCGTCCGGGTGGCCGTTAAGGATCTTGTGCAGCGCTTCCCAGGGATTGTTCTGCGCGGTCCGGCCCAGGGGTGGCGAGGTGGCGACCTTGCGGCCGTCGGTTCCGTGGCATCCGGCGCAGATGGTATGGAAATAGGCGGCCCGTTTTTGGGGATCGCCTTTCGCTTTGGCCGTTCCGCGATCGATAAAATCATCCATATCGACCTGGCCGCGGGTCACGAAATTGGCAAGGTCCTGAAAATCCAGGATGTCCAGCCACCGGGCGTATCGGTGGTTGTTGTCCTTCAGAACGGCGGCTATGCGGTCCGGATCGGCGCGATCGAATTCGCGAATTCCACTGATCCCGGTTTTGTGCTTTCCCGTGCCGTAAGCGCCGTCTTTTCCTTTGTAGTCCCAGCCGTGGCACTCCTTGCAACGCCAATTGGTTTTGGGTTCGCGGGCAAAGGTTGCGCCGGAAGGGTAGGCGCGATGCCGCGTTTGCGGGGGCGGGCCGCCGATTGCGTTGATCCAGTTGTCGTAAAGCCGTCCGCCGCGAACGACCGACGCCAGAACGTTGTTGCTGGGCAACGCCTGGGCGTAAGCCAGAATATCGACCAGAACCGGAATTCCCAGAACCCGCAAGGCCGGCATTTTTTCGTTGGGATGGCCGTTGAGGATGTTGTGAAGGGCTTCCCAAGGATTGTCCCGCACCGCCTGACCCAGTGGCGGCATGTCGCGCACCTTCAGCCCGTCGTGTCCGTGGCAGTTGGCGCAGATGGTTTGAAATTCGGCGACGCGGGCAGTCTTGTCGCCTTTAACGACGCCGGTGCCCTGTTCGATGCTCAGGTCCATCTCCACCTGACCGAGGGAAACGAAGGTGGCGATATCCGCCAAATCGGTAGCCGCCATCAGGTCTCCGTATTGGTGGTTCCGGTCCTTCAATATGGCGGTTATGGTTCCGATAGGCGTTTCCGCCATTCCCCGGATGCCCTTGATGCCGGTGAAATGGCTTCCGCTGCCGTAGACGCCGTCACGACCCTTGTAGTCCCAGCCGTGACATTCCTTGCAGCGCCAAGTCGCGGCAGCGTCGTTGGCCTGGGGGCCGGCTTCGGGATAGGCCGGGTGGCGTTTTTCAGGCGCGGGCTCGCGGGTTTCCTCGAACCATTTATCATAGAGCCGCCCACCCCGAACGATGGACGCCCAGGTGTCCGGATCAACCTGAGCCTCAGCGTGTCCGCTCCACAGGATCGAAAGCGCCGCTGCGGTGCAATAAAACCATTTCGGCATTAGGCGAATCCTCTCGAAACCGCACAATCCGGTAATTGAGAGTACGCCATGGAACATGAACCGGCCATGAACGCACAATCGGTGGTATCTCTCAAACTTCGCTTGCCTTTTGGCTCGCTAATTCGCATAAATCTGCGGGTCGGGATACCCTGCGCGGTGATCCCCTGAACAGACGGAAATATTGCAAAATGAATAAATTTAAAACGCTTGATGGCTTTGACGTGTCCGGAAAACGGGTGTTGGTCCGAGCCGATCTGAACGTCCCCATGAAGGACGGCGTCGTTACCAATACGACCCGCATCGACCGCACGGTTCCGACGCTAAAGGAATTGGCAGATCAGGGTGCGCGGGTGATCGTCGTGACCCACCTGGGACGCCCCAAAGGAGAGGTCAAGCCCGAGTTTTCGCTTAAACCCGTGGCTACGGCCTTGGGGCGCGCGCTCGGCAAACCCGTTGAATTCGCCTCCGATTGCATTGGCGACGATGCCGCCCGGGTGATCGGCGCCATGGTCGACGGCGATGTGGTCATGCTCGAAAACCTTCGCTTCCATGCCGAGGAAACGAATAACGATCCGGCCTTCGCCGCTAAACTGGCCGGACTTGCCGACGCCTATGTCACGGACGCGTTTTCGTGCTCGCACCGGGCGCACGCCTCGACCGAGGCCGTGGCCAAGCTGCTTCCGGCCGCCGCGGGCCGCTTGATGCAGGCTGAGCTGGAAGCCCTGTCATCGGCTTTGGATGCGCCCAAGCACCCGGTCGCCGCCGTCGTCGGCGGGGCCAAGATTTCAACCAAGCTGGAAGTGCTGGGCAATCTCGCCAAGAAGGTCGATCTTCTGATTATCGGCGGCGGCATGGCCAACACGTTCCTTAACGCCAAGGGGGTCAAGGTCGGCAAGTCGTTGTGCGAACACGACATGGCCGATGACGCCCGCGCCATCATGGCTGCCGCTGACGAAGCGGGCTGCGATATCGTTCTGCCCACCGACGCCGTGGTCGCCGAAGAATTTGCCGAAGGGGCCGCGTCGCAAACCGTGGCCATCGGCGACGTGCCGGAAGGGTCCATGATCCTCGACATCGGTCCCGATTCCATCACCGAACTCAAAAGCCTTTTCAAAGGCTGCGAGACGGTTCTGTGGAACGGCCCTATGGGCGCTTTTGAAATCGCCCCGTTTGACGTAGGCACGAATGCAGCGGCCCAATACGCCGCCCAGCGCACAAAGGAAGGCAAGCTGCTGTCCGTGGCCGGCGGCGGCGATACGGTGGCGGCCCTTCAAAAGGCCGGCGCAGCTGACGATTTCAGCTACATCTCGACCGCAGGCGGTGCCTTTCTGGAATGGCTGGAAGGCAAGGAACTTCCGGGCGTTGCCGTATTGCGGGCGGACTAACCGAGCCAGGTTCCGCTCCCGCGCAAATCCGCCGCTGGTTATTGGCGGATTTGCGCGAGGATTCCGTTGATCTCACCGAGCAGAGTTTCCGACTGCCGCGCGGCGACGTCGGCTTTGGCGCGAATTTCACCGGCGACCTTTTCGGTTTCGCCCGCGTTGCGGGTGATACGCGAAACGGCGTTGGACAATTGAAGCGTTCCGGCCACCGCGTTTTCGGCATTGCGCATGATTTCCCGGGCCGCCGCACTGTGGGAATCGACGGCCCCCGCGATCTCGTCAATGGGTGCGAGGGTGTCGGAAATCTTTGTCTGGAATTCGGCAACGTCGGTGCTGAACCGATCCGATATTTCCTTGATCGTTTGGGCGATTTCGTCAAAGCCCGTTGTGCCGCCTCGGGCGTCTTTGCGCGTCGCCGCGATGACGCCGTTCAATGCCATCAGACGGGCCCGCAACGCGACATTCGAAATCCTGGTCAGACGCTCGCCGACTTCTTTCTCGATGGTCGGCCAAATCGCGCCGGCCCGGTCCGAACCGATGCCTTCCTCGCGCTCGCCGCTCCCGGAACCGGAGATGTGGGAAATCTTGCCGTTAATGGTATTCACGGCCGTCTGAAGACTGAACGCGACGCCTGCCAGTTCGCGCAGGCTTCCGTTGGTCTCGCCGGAAGCCGCACTGACCTCTCCGATCCGTCGGCCCGCCTCGTTCGCCATATGGCCGAGCGTATCGGCCAGACTGCGTAGCTCTGCGGCGGCTTCGGCCAAACCGCTTGCGGCGGCGCCGATCCGCTGTTCGATGTCGTTGGCCAGCGCGAGTTGGCTTTCCTTCAACAATTGGTGCGCAGATTGTTCCCGTGCGGTTCCGGCGCGTTCACGATTTTCGGCATCAAGAAGGGCATTGCGCGTTTTGCGCAGGGCCCGCGAAATGTCCCCGACTTCGTCCTTCGTTGCCCGATCCGGGATGAATGCCTCGCGGTTTCCGTCCGCCAGATCGCGGGCTGCGTAGGCCAGGCTCCGCATTGGATGGCTGACGCTCCAAACCATCAAGACACCCAGTGCAGCGAACACCACGAAAACGATGCCCGTGCCAATCAGCATGAGCGAACGGGCCCGCGAGCGTTTGGTCTCCGCCGCAAGGACCACGCCCGCCACGTCGCGGCGATAGTCGGCCATCGCCTCGACGCCCGGTATCAGATAATCGATGATCTCTGCCATGCGGGCGATGCTGGCTCGTTTTGTCTCGCGCCATTTTCCCAGTTCAAGGAGGGCGGCGATGTAAGCGTCCATGGAAACTGAAATCGCCGCGCGCTCGGCTTCGCCCAGAGGCGCACGCCAAAGCACGGGGTCGAAAACTTCAAGGCGCTTGCGAGCCAGTTCGATGGCGGCCTCGGGCAGGCCTGCCAGAAGCACGCTTTCGTCGCGCAGAAGCGCCAAAGCGCCCGCCGCCGGTGTGTGAAGTCCCATATTGGCGAACCGGGCTTCAATATCGTCGGCCAGACTCCGGGCCCGCCGTTCCAGTTCGGCGCCGCGCGCGACCGGCTCCTTGCCGTTGATATCCGCAATCTTCCTGAATTCTGACGCATGCTCGGCGATTCCGTCGCTCAGGGTATCGGCCCGGCTTCGCATCTCGGCTGCTTCGGGAATGGAGCCCAGGGTCTGCAGAAATGCCGCAAGTTTCGCCGATTCCCGCATATATCCATCTGCCGCCTCAGAATCGCCGTTTAGAAGATACGTGCTTTGGTGGCTGCGAAGGCGCGATATTCCGGCCTCGATTTGGTAGGAAAGCTCCTTGACCCGTACGGACGCCGAGTGTTCTTCGAACGCCACCTTCAATCTCTGGTCGGTTGCGGCGAAAAGCAGCGCCGTGCCCGCAATCGCGGCCAGGGCCAAGCCGACCAAGATGTACAGTCGCGCCCCGACGCTTCGGTTGCTTAGAAATCGGCCTATCATAGTGGTTTCGTCTTCCCGGTCCTGATTTCGGCCCTTCGCCATCGACCGATGCTGTTGATAGCACATCCGGCGTTTTAGAGCATGTTTCCCTTATTCGGAACCGCTGAGACACAGTATCCGGCCTGCTGACAAGGAAGGTAACGGGCCGCGATGCCGGCGCATCGCAAGCGTTGCCTGACGCTGCTCAGCAGGCCGGATACTGTGCCCTCGGTCGCTTTACCTGCCCTCCCGCGTCGTCGAGAACGCTTGATGATGCCCCGCATCACCTGCGCGTCCTCTCCTATCGGGAGGGCCGGAAAAGCGATCTCAGTGATTCCGAATAAGGGAAACATGCTCTAGTCGTCGAATTTCAACGTTTTTTCGGTTTTGCGTCTTGCCTGACCACAACCGCCGCGCCACACTGGCATGCCATGACTGAAATGAAGAAAACGGGACCGTCGGTGGAACTCGTGCCCGAGGGCGACACGAGAACGCGTCTGGTGTGTACCGATTGCGGCTACATCGCCTATGAAAACCCGAAAGTGGTGGTTGGCGCGGTGTGCCTGTGGGAAGACAAGGTCTTGATGTGCCGCCGGGCGATTGGGCCGCGCGAAGGTTTCTGGACCATCCCCGCAGGTTTCATGGAAATGGGCGAAAGCACCGCCGAAGGCGCGGCGCGCGAGGTCTGGGAGGAAGCCTGCTCGCGGGTCGAGATCACGACCCTTATCGGCATCTACGAAGTACCCCGCATCAGTCAGGTTCACGTCTTCTATCGGGCCCAAATGACCGGCCCCGAATTCGCCGCAGGTGTCGAAAGCCGCGAGGTGGCGTTGTTCGCGCAGGATAGGATTCCATGGGACGAAATAGCATTTCCCAGCGCGACCTGGGCGTTGCAGAATTCTCAAGGTTCCGGCGCGCCGGTCATTGCGACGGCCCCCGACGATTCCTGGCCGGCTGAGTTTTCCCCCCCTTGATCGTTGGTATTATTGACTCTCCGTTAACTTCTTTCCCGTAGGGTCGGTCCATGGCCGATTCGTCGACATTATCCAATCTTGCCGTCAGCCCCGGTTCGCGGCAGCCGAACATCTATCGCGACGCCCGCGAGGTTAGCTTTCGGGCCAAGACGACCCAGCGTTCGGACACACCGGCCTTCTCGCGCGCGCTCAACCGGCTGGACAACGCGCTGGCGACCAATGGGCCTCTGGATCGCGACGTTCCGCGCGGCTTTTACCTGAACATCCTCGTCTGATCACTCCGCTTTGACCGTCATCACGCAGGTGGGGGCAGCCCGCCCGCGCACCGTCACTTCGCCCACCACATCGAACGTGAAATCGCTTCCGGCGGCTTGCGCCGTTTGCTCGGTAACCAAAACATAGCTGCCGTACTCTTTGTTCAGTTGTTCCAGGCGGGCGGCAATATTCACCTCGTCGCCGTGTACGGTATAAAGCAGCCTGTCGGTGGTGCCGATGGCCCCTGAGACGATTTTGCCGGTGTTGACCCCGCATCGGGTGCGCAGGCGAATATCGCCGCGAAACAGACGTTGTTCTGTGACGCGCTGAATGCCCAGGGCCGTTTTCACGGCGCTGGCGGCATGGTCCGCGTCGGTGGTCACGGTGTTGAAGGTGACCAGCATGGCGTCGCCCTGAAACTGGTTGATGGCGCCGCCATGACGGTCGATCACTTCGGACAGCGCAGCGAAATATTCGTTCAACGTGCGCACCAGCGCATCCGGCGTCAGCTTTTCCGATTCGGATGGCGCGTCAAAAGCGGCGCTTGTTTACGGATCGTTTCGCGGATATTGGGGTCATTGCGGATAATCCCCATTAACGGCGGAGATATCTTCAAAAACCCTTCGCAGGCTTTCAACAACGTGTTGTAGGTGCGTTCCCCGGCGCGTACGGAACTCGCCATATTGATGACGACGCGAATGTCGGTTCCCGGCCGTTCCATCTGCGTAACCTTGATGAAGGCGTAGGCGTCGGTCAGTGACGCCGGGTCATCGGTGGCGATGACCAGACAGGTTCCCACATTGTGCGTCAACTGACGGACGGTTTGCTCAAGCCCCGCACCCAGGTCGATGATCACGCGATCATAGGTGGCCGACAGCAGCGTTAAATCTTCGCCCAGCGCCCTAAGACGGCTGACCGGAATGTTGGCGAGACTTCCCGAACCCGAACGTCCGGCGACGATATCGAAGCCGCATTCCTCGAAGGGCAGGACGGCCTGATTAAGGGTCAGCCGTCCGGCGATGACGCCACCCAGATCACGTTTCGGCATAAGCCCCAGTTGGATATCGAGGTTGGCCAGCCCAAGATCGCCGTCAAACAATAGCGAGCGAACGCCCTGCCGCGCCAATGCGTGCGTCAGGGAAATGGCGAAGAACGTCTTGCCGACGCCCCCCTTTCCCGAGGCCACGGCGATCATGTTCTGCCCGTTGGCGGGCGGGGTTGAACCGGCGGGTTTCGCTTCGGTCTGGATTGCCATTATTCCTCGTTCTTCAAGTCTGGCCTCGTTGATTAAATCTGGCCGACCGTCTTTATGCGGGCCTTGGGGTGAATTTCATTTTGCGAGATGACGACCGTGGAAGGCCGGAATCTCTCGACGATGGATCGCACGTAGGGGCGGATCGCCGGGCTTGTCAACAACGCCGGGGCCTCGCCCATCATGGCTTGCCGTTCGAAGGTTTTGCGCAGGTTTCCGATGAAGTCCTGCAAGCGGCTGGGGGCCATGGATAGTTGCCGTTCCTCGCCGGTTCCGACAAGGGCTTCGGCGAAGGACTGCTCCCATTCGGGCGATAGCGTGATCAACGGAATAAAGCCCTCGTCGTTGACGTGCATGTCGCTGATTTGCCGCGCCAGCCGCGCCCGCGCATGTTCGGTGATCATCATGACGTTGCGCGTCAGCCCACAGGCTTCCGACACGGCTTCCAAAATCGTAGGCAAATCGCGGATCGAGATGCGCTCGGCCAAGAGGTTTTGGAGAACCCGCTGAACACCGCCGACGGAAATCTGGGTGGGGATCAGATCGGCAATCATTTTCTGCTGTTCCTTGTCCAGATCGTCCAGAAGTTTCTGGGTCTCGGCGAAGGAAAGAAGCTCGGACATGTTGTCCTTGATGGCCTCGGTAAGATGGGTCGTAATCACGGTTGCCGGATCGACCACCGTGTAGCCCCTGAAAAGAGCCTCTTCGCGGTTGGTTTCGTCAATCCACATGGCGGCCAGACCGAAGGTCGGTTCCTTCGTTTTTTCACCCGGAAGGGTTATTTCCTCGCCGCGCGGGTCCATGACGAGAAGCATGTTGGGGCGAATATCGCCGCTTCCGGCCTCGATTTCCTTGATGCGTACGGCGTAGGCGTTGGCCGGAAGCTGCATGTTGTCCTGAATGCGCACGCTGGGCATGACAAAACCGATATCCGTCGCCATCTGGCGGCGTAGGGCCTTGATCTGGTCGGTCAGGCGCTGGCCTTCATGGGGGTTGTTGATCATCGACAACAGCCCGTACCCCAGCTCCAGCCGCAGGAAATCGATGCGCAACGCCGTTGAGATGGGTTCTTCGGCGACCGGTGCGGCCTCCAGAATTTCCCTCTCGGCGATCACCTTTTCCTCTTCCACCGAAGCTGCGATCGTGCGGTTTCTTTGCCACGCTATTCCGCCCAGAACCGCGCCGATGAAGGCGAACGGAACAAACGGAATTCCCGGCAATATGGCCAGTCCGGCGAGAAGCATCGCGCTTAAACCAAGGGCCCGGGGTTCCCCGCCCAACTGACGGAACAACGCCTTGTCCGTCGCTCCGGTGATACCCGCCTTGGTCACCACCATGCCAGCGGCGGTGGAAACGATGAGCGCTGGAATTTGCGTTACCAAACCATCGCCGACGGTCAGTCGGGTGTAGTTGTCGGCAGCCTCGGCGAACGTAAGATCCATTTGGGCTACGCCGATGATCATGCCGGCGATGACGTTGATGAAGGTAATCAACAAACCGGCGATGACGTCGCCCCTGACAAACTTGGCCGCGCCGTCCATGGCACCGAAGAAGGTGCTTTCGTCTTCCAGGTCCTTGCGGCGCTGTTTCGCCTGATCTTCGTCGATCAGGCCCGTCGACAGATCGGCGTCGATGGCCATCTGCTTGCCGGGCATGGCGTCCAGGGCGAAACGGGCCGAGACCTCGGCAATGCGGCTGGCGCCCTTGGTGATAACGATGAAATTGACGATTATGAGAATGGCGAAGACGATAATTCCGATGATGAAATTGCCGCCCATGACGAAACTGCCGAAGGCTTCAATCACCTGTCCGGCGGCGTCGGTTCCTTCGTGGCCGTTGGCGAGAATAAGTCGGGTCGACGCCAGGTTTAGCGACAGCCTGAGCATGGTCGCCAACAACAGAACCGTGGGAAATGAATTGAATTCAAGCGGCCGGTGAATGAACAGCGCCGTCATCAGGATCAGAACGGAAACCGTGATCGAAAAGGCGAGACTGACGTCCATCAACCACTTCGGCAGCGGCAAAATCAGGACGACCAGGATCGCGACCACGCCCAATGCCATGGCGATGTCGCCACGCTTCGAGACGGCGTCGAACATTCTGCGGACGTCGCCCGAAGTTATCCCTGTTGCCGTTGTTTCCGTTGATACGTCGGCCATTTTGTTTCCGTGCCGTCGAGGGTCAAAAAGATCAGATCACAGGCTGCTCGGCATTGCCGGGCTGAGGAACGGCGAAGCCGTCCTCCATGTAGAGTTTCAGTTTATTCCTGAGGGTTCGAATGGAAATTCCCAGGATGTTGGCGGCGTGTGTGCGATTGCCCAGACAGTGTTGCAGCGTGTCGATAATCAGGTCGCGTTCGACGTCCGAGACCGTACGCCCGACGAGGCTTGAGGCTCCCGCCCGCGCGCCCGCAGCGGCTCCGGACCGGGACGCCGTGTCGGTCGCTTCGGTGCGGACCGTCAAGCCGAAAGCCGCCGGCTCGATCTCCGTTCCTTCCGAAAGCAGGACCGCGCGGTGAACCGCATTTTCGAGCTCCCGCACATTCCCGGGCCATTCGTAGGCCAACAACGCCGTCTTTGCCTTGTCGGAAACGGGACGGACCTTTGTATCGTTGGCTTCGGCGAATTTTTTTACGAAAAAATCGGCCAGAACAAGGATGTCCTCGGGGCGGTCGCGCAAGGTCGGGATCAGCAGATTGACGACGTTGAGCCGAAAATAAAGATCCTCGCGGAAGTTGGCCTCGGCCACTTCCTTTTCCAGGTCGCGGTTGCTCGTTGCGATGATACGCACGTCTACCGCCACCGGCTTTTTGCCGCCGACGCGGTCGATTTCGCGTTCCTGAACGGCGCGCAGGAGCTTGGCCTGCATGCGCGGTTCCATTTCGCTGATTTCATCGAGCAGAAGAGTTCCGCCGCTGGCTTCTTCAAATTTACCGATGCGGCGGGCGACAGCGCCCGTAAACGCGCCTTTTTCGTGCCCGAACAATTCCGATTCCAGCAGGTTTTCGGGAATCGCAGCACAGTTTACGGCGACAAACCTGTGGTCAGCGCGACGGCTTTTCGCGTGAACATACTTGGCCATCAGTTCCTTGCCGGTCCCCGACGCGCCGGTAATCATGACGCTTGCGTCGCTGGGCGCGATCTGTGCGGCCAGCTTCAAGACATCCTTCGTGCGGGGGTCCGCGTGAACGAAGGAATTGTTTTCGTCGGCGACGGCGGCGAGAATGGCGGCGATCATCTCGGCATCGGGCGGAAGGGGGATGTGCTCCTTGGCCCCGGCCTTGATGGCCCTGACCGCGATGTCGGCGTCGGTTCCCGTGCCGCAGGCGACAACCGGAACCGAAATTCGTTCTGACAGTAGCGCGTTTACCAGATTGGCGACGTTGAGGTTCGCATCAATCATCACAAGGTCCGCGCCCTTACCCGAGCGCAAATCCTCCAATCCGCGCTCGATGGAATCCGCGTGAAGGACCTTGACGCCGCGGGTGATGGCGACCTGACTGGCGGCGCCGATCTGACCGTTGAGCGAACCGACTATCAGCAAACGCATTTTTATTTTCTCCTCGGCACAACCGCTTTGGTATTGGCCGTTAGTCGAAGTACTGGACCCGCTTTACGGGCGGCAGGACACTGTTCAAAAGCATTTCAAGACGGCGCGGATTTTCCTGCCGTCCGATCGAGGCGACGCCCATGGCGAACACGCTGTTCACGAGGGTCTCTTCGGCGGAATTCCTCTCCAGCTTTGAGGCCAGCGGTGAAAAAACCAGATTCGCTAGCACCGCGCCGTAAAACGTGGTCAACAGGGCGACCGCCATGCTGGGTCCGATCGTCGTCGGGTCGTCCAGGCTCCCCAGCATCTGAACCAGACCGATAAGCGTGCCGATCAACCCCATCGCAGGCGCAAACTCGGCAGCCTTGCGAAGAACGCCGGCGCTTTTGTGATGGCGCTGCATCGTCGCCTGAATGTCGCGGCGCATGATCATCTCGATTTCTTCGCCCGGAGTGCCGTCAACGACCATCGAAACGCCCTTGTGCAGGAAGGGTTCCGGGGTAAGCGTATCCAGCACGTTTTGCAGCGAAAGGACGCCCTGACGGCGTGCCAGTTCGGCGACGCGCAGCACACTGATGGCGGCTTCCGACGGATCTCGGACGGAATAGAAGACCGTTTTGCTCAGAACACGTGCCGTTCTTCCAACTTCGGAAATTGAAAAACACATCGTGGTGACGGAAAACGTGCCGCCGATAACAATCAGAGCGCCCGGCAAGTTCACGAAACTTTCCGGTTGTCCCCCCAGGAAGATGGCTGTGCCGATCAGACCGAAACCGCAAAACAGCCCTATCAGGGTTGCGATGTCCATTCCCGCCTTGGCGCGACCAACCTGTGCGCCGGCTTCCTCATCCGCCATTTTCTGGCCCCTTATGTCCGGTCCGTCTTGACGATTTCAGTCATGGTCACGCCGAGACGATCCTCGACGACAACCACTTCTCCACGTGCGACAAGGCGGTTGTTCACGTAAATATCGATGGCCTCGCCGACCTTTCGGTCCAGTTCGACCACCGCGCCGCGACCGAGCTTCAAAAGCTGGTTGACCTGCATGGTCGATTTCCCAAGAACAGCGGAGACTTGAACTGGAATATCGTAGACGGCCCCCAGTTCTTTCGTGCTTTGCGACATGTCCGGCATGTCGGCCACCGCGTCGGGCGGGATCATATCCTCGATGGAAAGCCCGTCCATGTCGTCATCGTCACCCAGTTCCGTTAAGTCCAGGTCCTGATCTTCAGCCATTGATCTCTCCTTCGATCAGATCGTATTTCACGCGCGCCGAGCCGTCCTCACGAGACGTCTTCTTCGCCACCGGTTTCGGCGGGCGGGTCGGGCTGTTCCACAGGCGACGCGCTATCGGTCGCTTCGCCTTCAATATCGGGTTCTTTCTCATGTTCCCCGGTGTCCTCGCCCCCAGTATCGTCGCCGCTGGGCGCATCCGGTTCCGTCAAATCGGGCACAACGAATTGCGCCGCACCTGTTTGGTCAACATTTTGAGCGATGATGCGATCAATGTCAGCCAACATCTCGGCAGCGTTGCGCTCGGCCCCGCCGTCCGCCCATTCGATGCGGCAATCGCCTGCCGCCACGGCCGAATCGCCGACCACTTCCAGGGATCCGGCAAAGGTGCGGCTCTCGGCGGTTGCTGCCAGCCGTTCGTGCACGGCATCGCGTAGCAAGTCATTGACAACGAAAACGACGCGCGGCTCCATACGCAACCTGCGAAGAATGGTCCGGGCCAGCCTCTCGATCTCGCCCAATCCTTCTCTTTCGCTGAATTCCGGAAGCACTTTTTTGGCCAGGGCCGAGATGACGACGATGGCGCTCATCTGAATCTTGTCGATGTCTTCCATGTGTGCCGAAAACAGGCCTTCTATGCGCTCGCCGATTACCGTCAGTGCGTCGGCAATATGGCGTTCGGTGGCTTCAGCGGCCTCTCTCACGCCTTCGTCGCGCCCCTTGGCGTAGCCGTTCTCGCGAGCCTCATTCACCTCTTCTTCGCTGAAGGTCGGAACGATCTCCTCGATGACCGGTTCCTCGACCGTCTCTTCCTCGTCCGTTTCCGAGGCCGTCTCTTCGACCGGAGGCGGAGGAAGCTCCTCGGAGAAGTCGGTATCGAAAAGGAATTTGTGAACAGTGGTCATGGGCTGGGCCTAATAAACCAGCTCGTCGTCGTCGCCCGTACCGGAGATGACAATTTCGCCGGAATCCGCCAATGACTTGGCGACCACGACAACCGTCGCCTGGGCCTCGTCGACGTCGCGCAGACGAACGGCGCCCATGGCTTCCATATCCTCGCGCATCATCTTTCCTGCGCGCTCGGACATATTCTGGAAGAACAGTTCCTTCACGTCTTCCGAGCCACCCTTCAGGGCCAGAGCCAACTGATCCTTTTCAACCTGACGCAGGAGCAACTGGATGCCCGCCGCATCGACGCGGATCAGATCGTCGAAGGTGAACATGAGCTGTTTAATGCGTTCGGCGGACTCGCGGTTGCGTTCCTCCAGAGAGGTCATGAACCTGTTCTCGGCGGAACGGTCCAGGTTGTTAAAGATATCCGCCATCATTTCATGGGAGTCGCGTCGCGAGGTCCGGGCGAGGTTGGTCATGAACTCGGTTCGCAGGGTTTTTTCCACGTGGTCGAGGACCTCTTTCTGGACGGCTTCCATGCGCAACATGCGCATGATCACTTCCATGGCGAAGTTCTCGGGAAGAACCGACAAGACGCGCGACGCGTGATCGGGTCTGATTTTGGAAAGGACGACGGCAACCGTTTGCGGATACTCGTTCTTGAAGTAGTTGGCCAGGACGGCCTCGTTGACGTTACCCAGCTTGTCCCACATGGTTCGACCGGCCGGACCGCGGATTTCCTCCATGATCTGGCTGACGCGATCTTCGGGCAGGCTGTTGACCAGAAGGCGCTCGGTGCTGTCGTAGGAACCGACCAGCGATCCCGACGATGACAGTTGATCGGCGAATTCAACGAACAATCGTTCGATGACTGCGGCGTTGACGCTGCCCAGCGTCGCCATGGTCTGGGAAAGTTCGCGGATTTCCTCGTCGTCCATCAGCTCAAAAAGCTTCGACGATTGGCTCTGACCGAGGGACAGCAGAAAAATGGCTGCCTTTTGTGGTCCGCTGAGACCCCTGAAGTCGTCCTTTGTCTTAGCCACTTTCGGATTCCTTTAAGTGTCCTGATACATCCAGGTGCGAATGATCGCCAGCGCCTCGCTCGGATGTTTCTCGACGATTTCACCGACCTTCTTCACCGACGAAGCCTTCACCCGGCCTTCGACCCGATCAATGTCGATAAGTTCTTCAAATTCCTCATCCATCTCCGACGGTCCGGCAATGGCGGCGGGACTTCCGACGCCTTCGTCGGCGAGCAGGCGACCCTCTGCCGCACTGACGGCGGCGGGAATGGCTTCGAAGGCCCGCGTCAGAAGCGGTCGCACCACCAGTAGAATGACCAGAATCGCGACGATGCTCAACACAAGGATTTCGGCCATCCTCAACATATCGTTCTTGTCCAGCCCGAAGAAAAGAACCAGAGGCTCGTCCATTTCCACTTCGGCCCCTGCGAACTGCATGTTGATGACCTCGATGATGTCGCCGCGATCGGAATTGAAGCCGATGGCGCTGCGCACCAGATTGGCGATCTGTTCCATTTCCTTTTCGGGCCGCGCCTGGTAATCCTTATTGCCTTCTTCGTCGATCGTGTATGTCCCGTCGACAAGAACCGCGACCGACAATTGCTTGACGATACCCGTGTCGCGGACGTGATTGGTTACGGTTTTGGAAATCTCGTAGTTCACCGTTTCATCAACCCGATTTTCGGTCGAGGAAGCACTTGCGCTTTCGCCTGTGTCGATCCCGCCATCGGGCAGATTTGTCACCACGCTGACAGGCAACGGCTCGGCTTCCTTGCTCGCGGCGTTTTCTTCGATGGTCTGGGTCGAGCGGACGACCTGTCCGTCCGGATCATAGTTTTCCTCGGTTGTGCTGATGCGGTCGAAATCCATGCTGGCCTGAACCTCGGCGCGAACTTTGCCAAAGCCGACGGCGCGTTCGATCAACTCCTCGACGGTTCGGGCAAGACGGTTCTGGTAGGATCGTCGCCGTTCTTCGGCCTTTGCCGAAATGGTGCCAAGGGCGCCTTCTTCTTCATACCCTCGGGCCAGCAGGCTGCCCTTGTCATCGACGACCGAAATCTTGTTGGGCGCAAGCCCCGGCACGGCGGCGGCGACAAGATGCTGGATGGCCGCGACCTGTTCCCGGCCCAGACGACCGGAGGATTTCATTTTCAGAATGATCGATGCGCTTGGTTGCTGTTTTTCGCGGCTGAATAACTCGCGCTTGGGCATGACCAGATGGACCCGGGCCGAGCGCACGGTGCCGATGGAGCCGATGGTCCGCGCCAATTCACCTTCGAGGGCCCGCACCAGATTGACGTTCTGCACAAAATTGGTGGATCCCAGGGCATCGGCGGAATCGAAAATCTCGTAACCGATGGTGCCGCCGGCGGGAATTCCCTGCTCGGCGAGCGAAATGCGCAGGGTCGCGACCCTGTCCGAGGGAACGTGTAACTCGGTTCCGTTCTTTTTCGTGTCATAGGGGACATTCTGGCTTTGCAGATGGGTCATGATGCGCGACGCTTCGGACGGATCCAGATCGCCGAACAGCAACGACATCTGCGGGCTCGCCAAACGAGTCGTCAGATAAATGAAGAATGCGACTAAGCCCAGAACCACGGCGCCCATAATCGCCAGGCGCATGGGCCCCAGATTCCGCAATGTGTGCAGAAATGTATCCACTTCCCGTTCCTCGCCCAATGCCGTTCAAACAGCCGTCCCACCGGCCAGCCGACCGATGTGGCCAGCGGCTACAGGCTATGTCTTGGATCGTGAAGAAGTGGTTAACGGGTGGGCAATATTTGCCTACTCGAAAGGGGGGCGGATTCCTTTATGGACGCCAGGTTGCCCGCAAACCTGCAAGACCGTGCCGGTCCATCATTCGTTCCCACGAAAGGAACTCTTCGGCGGACAGGGCGTAACGCCGACAGGCTTCCTCAAGCGAGATAATGCCCGCCCGGACGCCGGCGACGACTTCGGCCTTGCGGCGAATGACCCAGCGCTTGGTGTCGGCCGGTGGCAAATCCTGCGCCGTGATCGGTTTGACATGGTGGCGAAAAAGGGGGTCCGCTGATGACGCCTCGTTCATAATCTAATTCTTCTTTTTTCGAATATTGCTTCAAATCTCCCGTGCCACCGACAATAGCGGCGGGGCGTTAACGAATGCCTAAAGAAAACCCCAAGATTCCGTTGCCCAAAAAGTGAATCCCGGCAACGGCTGGGAGCCGCCACCGGGATTCTGGGCTTGGGACAGTGAACTTGTGGATTTTCTTGGTTGGTCTCTCCTTCTTTGTTGGACCCCGGTGGCGGTTGGGAGCCGCCACCGGAACCCTGGGCTTGGGACAGTGGGCTGTGAAAAAACGGTTACTTAACGCGGGTCAGTTCTTCGAGCATTTCATCGGCGGTTCGAATGATCTTGGTCGATGCCGAGTAGGCTCGTTGAACAACGATCATCTTCGTGAATTCCTCGCCGATATCGACCGTGGAGGCTTCAAGTGCGCCCTGAACCACCTGACCGGCGGGGCCGGTGTCGGCCTCGCGAAGGGTGAAGTCACCCGAGGCCTGCGTTGCGTTCCATGAATTACCGGTACGTGATTCCAATGCGTTGGTATTCACGAAGGTGGCGATCGGAACCTTGAAGATGGTTCGGGTTTCGCCGTTATCGAACAACGCCGTCACCAACCCGGCGGTATCGACGGTGACACCGGCGAACGTGCCGAAGCGCGATCCGTTCTGCTGGATGAACACCGGCGTGAACTCGGCGCCGAACTGGGTCATGCCGTTGGCTTCAGCCAGGGTTCCGAAATCGACTGTGATGCGGTTGGCGTTGGCCGCGTCGTCATCCATGTCGGCGGCGCCGCTGGCGAAACCTTCGACCTGGATTTCACCCACGTTGAAGGCGGCGGGAAGACCGTCGCTGTCGAATTGAATGCCGTATTTTGTGTTGACGGCCTGGGTGGAGCCTGCAGCGTACGTTACCAACGCGTCCGGCGATGTCACTGTGGGTGTGAAAGTGGCCGAAAAGACGACGTCGTAGGTTCCGCTGGGCAGAGATTCGAGAACCAGCGTGTTGTCGGTGGCGACAGCGCCGTTCCCCCGGAGCCGGACACGGGTTCCAGACATCTGCGCATCATTCGATTCGATCGCGGCTTCAAGATCGGCCAGAGCTTGCGCCAGGGTGCCGTCCATGTAGATATTCGTGTCGGCGCCGGTCGCATCGGCTGCTTCACCCGTCACGAAGGTGTAGGTTACGCCGTTGATCGTTATCGCCTCGGTGGTGGCTGGAGTGGCACTAAATGTGAACTGCGTGGTGTCCGTGTAGGCTTCGTTCTGTTTCCTGACTGTATACTGGGTCGTTTGGTTGGACACCGGGTCGCCGGAAGTGTTCAAGAGACCTGCCGGATTGACGACGATTGCGCCTGTTCCGTCTTCCTTGAAGGCCAGCGCGGTGGTGCTGTTGGGACTGAGCGTTACTCGGTTGTTGGTGCCGTCAAAATCGTTGTCCGTTGTCTTGATCTGTGCCAGCAGGGCGGCGACGTCCTGTGCCAGCGTCGACGTCGTGCTGATATCGACCTGCGTGTTGCCGGCGGTGATTGCCGCATTGCTGTCGAACTCGTAGGTCGTGCCATCGATGGTCACGGTGGATCCATCGGCCGGGCGTTCGGTAAATTCGAGCAGGCCCTGGCTGTCATATATCAGCGGGGCCAGGGGTGTGCTGTCGTACAAGGTCAGCACGGCGGTGCCGGACGGGGGCGCGACTTCCACGTCCCACTGGTTGGCGCGTGGTGATTTCTTGTAGACGATGCTGACGTTGTTGGCGTTGCCCAGGGTGTCGAAGAACTGAACGTCCGTTTTCTGATAGCCGTCCTGGGTGGTTCCAAGGTTGGCGTCGTAGGTGTCGGCGCTGGCCGGAAGGTTGGCGCCAACGGCGATGGTCGAGGTCGCAGACGCCGTGCCGCCGACCCGGTTCAGGTTGACCGTTTCCAGAAAATCGGTCGAGATAATATTCTGGTTGGCCAGCGGATTGGCGACCGGATCGGTCGCGGTGACCACACCGGAAGCGTCCGTCGGCCAGGCCTGCAGATAGAACCCGGATGAATTCTTAAGGTACCCGTTGTTGTCCATGATGAACGAACCGGCCCGCGTATAGAGATACTGGTCGCTGATGGTCGGTGTGCTGGCTTCGTTGACGACGAAGAACCCTTGACCGGAAAGTGCGACGTCGGTTTGCGACGTCGAAGACTGTAAAAGCCCTTGGACCTCGGTGCGCTGGCGCGGTCGTGATTGCACACCACCAGCTGAGTAGAAGGTCGACGAGACCTGTTTGGTCACCAGCGTCTGGAAGTTCACGTCGGTATTTTTGTAACCGACGGTACTGACGTTGGTAATGTTATCCGACACCGCGCCCATGGCGCTGCTCTGTGCGGTAAGTCCGGAAACACCGGAAAACATTGCACCGAATAAACTCATCTCGTTCTCCTTCGGGTCTTGGCCTTATGGCCGCGTCCTCAACAAATAGATTTCCTAGCGTCGTTCGCTCTCAAATCCTTACTGAACGGCCTGGGCCGCCGGGGTCTCGTTGACATTCAAAATTGCGGTCATGGGTACAGCGACCTCGCCCGTGTAGAGCACGATGTCGCCGCTCTCGTTGCCTGCGCCGGTCACGCGTCCGGTCACTGTTTGTGACACGTCAATGAAATTACCGAACGGATCGACCGCTGAAACATTGACGGAATACAAGCCATCGGGAACCTGTTGCCCGTTTGCGTCAATCCCGTCCCATTGGAATCCGTGGTATCCGACCTCGGTTTCTCCGGGCAGCGCGATGACGGCTTTTCCGTCGGCGTCATTGATCGTGATCAGGGTCTCGTAGGCATTGGTATCGAGCAGCGAGTAAGAGAATTCGGCTGTGCCGTCCTCGACCATGAACGTGTCGCCGGTCGACTCGATGGTCGTTCCCAGATAATCGACCATGAACGACACCTGCGAGGTTTCCTGCAGGCCGACGAGGCTTTCAAGGTGCGAGTTGCCGTAAATCTGCTGTTCCACACTGGCGAACTGCACAAGCTGCGAGGTGAATTCGTTGGCGTCCATCGGGTCCAGCGGATCCTGATGCTTGAGCTGGGTCACCAGAAGGTTGAGGAACGCGTTCAGATCCTCGTTCAGCTTGGCGCTGTCCTGACCGGCTTGGCTGTCCGCATCGATGAATGTCGAGTCGCCAGAAACGCCACTGAGTAATGCCATTGCCTTTTTCCTTACGCGCGAATGTCAACGCGGCCGTCGGAGCGAATGCCGCCCCCATAGTCGCCGGTTGCCATCATCTGTTCCGGTTCGGCCTCTTCGCCGTCATCGGCGGAAGCATCGGCGATGCCTGTGTCCGCCTGATCGCCGTCCTGGCCGTTCGGGTTCTGCTCTCTGAGATTGAAGCTGAGGCTTCCATCGTCGGTCTGCAGGCCCGCGTCCTGCAAGGCGCGTTCAAGATCACGCGAATCGCGCTGCAGCATTTCGAGGGTCTCTTTGGTGTCGGCGGTTACGACGGCGCTAACCCGGCCATCGGCGGCCAATTCCATGCGCACGTCGACGCGACCCATATTTTCCGGCCTGAGTTGAATATTGATGCGGTCAATCCCGGCCTTGAGTGCTTTGGTGATCTGCACCGATACCTGATCAACGGCTGCCTGCTGGGGCAGGGTAAAGCGCGGGGCTCCGGGGGCTCGCGCCTGGGAGGCCTGCTGGGCAGTGCCGGCCTGATTGGCCGTTGGTGCGCCGTTGCCCTGGAAGCTCTCGCCACCGGCTTGGCCTTGGCCCGACCCGGTATTGCCGGTCGATGCCAACTGGGCGATGCCGCGGGCCGATGCGTTCGCGGCGGCGGCACCTTGCGAGCCCGCCGCCTGGGCAGCAGCGCGATCGGCTTGCGCCGTCATGGGGTTGACTTCGGCTCCCGTAGCCGCTGCCGCCAGTGCATTGACGGCGGCGTTTTGACCGGTTGCCGCTGTTGGTTTCGTGGCCTCGCCCGCCGTTGCCGCCGACGCGCTTAGCGCGGCGCTGGGGCGCGATACCAGAGTATCGGCGACGGCGTCGGCGGCCGCGCGCACAGATACCGGATTGCCCTCGCCAACCATGCGTGACAGGGTCGCCGCCTGCTGCGATTTCCCGTCCATGGCCTTGGCGACATCGCCGACAATGGCCGCGGGGTCGGTCGTGGGCTGTGTCTGGCCGTCCGATGTGTTAGCTGAAACGTTACTGGCAATCTGATTGGATGTCTGGCTGCCAAACGGGTTTCCACTCGTTTGACTTTGAGTCTGGGTTTGCGCCCGTAGTTCCGGGCCGAATTGGTTTGCCGGTCCGCGCGCCGTGTCGGATCCTGCCGAAACCGCCGCTGCGCGAACTTCCCCGGCGCCAGCATTCTGGCCGGTCGATTGGGTGGGGGCGCCCCCGGAAACGTCGCGGGTGGTAAATAGTTGCGTGGCGAGAACATTGGCTGTGAATTCGGTGGTCGTCTGATCGTCGCCCGTATTTCCCGCAACCGCGTTTGACGCAGAACTTTCCACCGGTTTTTCAGAGCCGGACGCGCTGTCCGCCGCCTTATCGTACGCGTTCGCGTTGTCGGCGTCGGCGGCATTCTCTGCGCCATCACCTTTGGTTCGCTGGTTGGTGTTTCGATCTTCCGTGTTTGAGCTGGCCGCGCTGGCCGAACCATTTTCGTTGTAGTCGGACGAGCTATACGAATCGCCCGCGTCATTGCTGCGATCATCGTAAATGGCCGCCCGCTGGGTATCGTCTTCCCCGAATTTATCGGACCCATCGGTTCCTCTGTTTCCGTAATCCGATTCTTCCGCGCCGTTGCCGTCGCGTCTTTCAAAATCGGAAGTGTCGGAACGTTCCGTCGGCGCGGGCTGCTGGCTGGCGATCGATTGATCAACCCTGGCCATAAGACTGGCCGCATCCGTGTCGAGACGGCCACCTGCACTACGCAATATGTCGTTGAACGATGCGGCCAGAATCTCGCCGGACGCACTGGCGTTCGATGCCTGTGCGCCGGAATCCGGTTTTACGGAATTCTTTTGGGGAACTGCAAAAACGTCCATTGCATATCCTGCCTGCATAAGTTCGGTTGGCCCTTATTCAGCAATTGCCGGGCCAACTTGCCGAAATGCAGACAAGTATTTGAAAAAAAACAATAAAAAATATTGAGATTAGGCTGGAAGGGGTGAAAAACAGTTCCGCCCGGCAGAAAATGACCAGCTTCCGGCGGCACGAAATGCCGATCTGGCGAAGACGGCAAGGCACAAAAAAACCGCCCTTGCAGACGGTGCGGTCTTCATGCGGGAAGTTGTAGGTAAGCGGTCAGACCAACAGGTCGAGCACGGTCCCGTTATTGAAGGTCGGTGGATTGAGCAGCGCATCGGAAAGCGTTTCGGCGCGCGCGGCGTTGACTTCAAAGGCCAGCGACAGGGCCTCTAGCAGGCGTCCGCTCTCGGTGCGAAGTTTTTCAATCTCGGCCAGTTTTTCCGTTTGATCCGCAATTTGGACAGCCTCGATTTGAAGGGTGACGCCCACAATATTCGTCTGAACCGAGGATTTGAAGTCGCGAGCGCTTTCGAGGTTGAGAGTCAAGACGGACAACGCAATTTCGATTTTTGCGCGGGCGTCTGATACAGCTGTTTCACGACTGGCATCGTCACCGTAAGACGCATAATTGGAAATGCCGAGGCCATCAGCTTGAATGGCTGTCAGGCCGTCTTTGACATTAAGGCCAATGACCAATCCGTTAACCGTTTTGACTTTCTGCAAATCGGCATCGATCTGGTTGACAAGGTCGTCGAACTCGGCCGCGCTGCCGCCCGAGGCGAGCGCCTCAAGTGAATTCAGATCATCGACGAGGCCATTGGTAATCAAGTAATTTCTTGTGGTTTCTTTATCGTATGTGTCGATGAATGGAATAATGCGATTAAGTCGTTTGCTCTCGAGGGTAAGGAATGCGTCGACATTATTGACAGTGGTATCATCGGCGTAGGCGTCGATTTTTTCGGACATCCGGTCCAGAAGGCTGTTCTGGAGGATCGAAAACTGAAGTTCAAAATTCGGGCGCGCCGATATGGTATTAAGGTCGGCTAATGCCTTCCCCACCGAAAAATCGCTGCTTACAAATCCAAGCGCCAAAACGACGGCCTCTTCCTATGACTGCTTCGTTTCCAGAACGCCAAGGAGGCAAACACCCCCGGCATCGAACTTTTTAATATAACACTTCAGACGGCTTCACGCCACCCGATCCTGTTTTATCCGGGATACCGACCGACTGAGATTACTCGGGATCGGGCGTCCCGGACGGTTCCAAGGGTTCGATCGTGTCCTGTACCTTGGCCATCAACTGGCCTTCATGCTCAAGCAATTTCTGTGCCGCACGCAACCCCTGATAAAGGCGGTCATGGGTGACTTCTTCGAGGATTTTATCGAGGATCGGTCCCGAACTCGGGCTCGCGGTCAAATAGTCCTGGACATATTTTCCGAACAATTCCAGGTATTCGTTTTTCTTGTGCGGAAAGATGTAGGCGCATTGCAACGCGAAATAAATTCGCGAGGCCGGTGTGTTGCTCTCCTCCTCGGCCATAACCTCCTTTTCGCGAAGGATCGCGCACCTGTTATGAACCAGGAATTTCGCCGTCGGCCCGTCATTCTCCATGACCGCGCCGTTGATGATAATTTTGTCGCCGGTTTTGATCTCAATTTTTAGCGGCACGGTGTTTCTCCATTGGAAGTGCGCAGCATCTTTTATGAAAAGATAGGTTGATCAGGCGTCATGGTAAACCCCGATTGCCGTTTCCGGGTCAAACCGATAGTGTTACCGATCATTGCCGCGAACCGCTGTTTCGGAAAAAAACCATGACCGATGATGTCGAAAATATCGTTGACGGTTTCACCAACGACCTGCGTGAGAACGTTCGCAAAATGGTTGCCTCGCTTGAGGGCGCGTCGCGAACGCCCCAAAATATTCTGGAAAACGCCGAACGAATTCAGAATATTTTCGATTTCACGCAGGGAAAAATGTCCGAGATGTTCCCGCCCGCGGAATCCATCGCGTGCAAGCAGGGGTGCACGTATTGCTGCCACCTGTTGTTTTTCACCGACGCCCTGACCGTATTTCTTGTCGCGGATCGTTTGCAAAAGACCTGTTCTGCCGACGCGCTTGCGGCTCTCAAGTCCCGCCTGGGCGAATTCATCGACAACGACTATGGCGTAACCCAGGTTCCCAGGCCGCCATGTCCGGTTCTGGCCGACGGCCTTTGCATGGCCTACGACGCGCGGCCCCTGGTTTGCCGGGCGCAAAACTCATTGCGGCTGTCCGAGTGCGAGGAAAAGTACCGCGGCGAACTTGACATGGTGCTGGCTCACGATGTCCCGTTGAGGCTTTGGGCGGTTATGCTGGAAGGGATCAAGGCGGGGTTTGCCGAGGCCGGTCTTCCCGGTAGCGAAAGCCTTGAGTTCGTGACCGCGCTCAAGATCGTTCTGGACACGCCGTCGGCCATGGAAATGTGGATCGCGGGCGAGCCGGTATTCGAACCCGCGCAGTGGACCGACGCCAACAAAAACCAACCTCCGACGCAAACCCACTGAAAGTGCCCTAGCGGGACGTATCGCGCCGCTGTTGGTTGATAGCGGATACTTCGGGATGCCGTTGCAGGATCGCCAGAACCTCATCCATTCCGACCGATGATGCACCTTTGGGAAGTTTTGCGAATAGCGCCTCGAAGAAACGCATGTCCTCGGGATAATCGAGGGTCCAGCGCAGGGTGGCTGGCAATCCGCCCGGCCCTTCCAGATTTGCCCGGCTGATGGACGGGTGGTTTCGCAGCCACGGGGTCACGTGTTCGCGCTCAAAGTCCTCATTTGCGGTTGCGGCGGCCAACGCCAAAGCGTCAGCGCCGAATGCCTCGCAATCCAGTCCGTGGGGCCAACTGGGCGGCATGTTGTTGGCGGCGTATTCGACCCCCTCTTCGGCGCGCAGGCGAAGAACGGCGGCGCAAATTTCGGGGTCGATCAACGGACAATCACTGGTGACGCGCATGACCACATCGGCGCCCACCATTTGCGCGGCGCGCGCGTAGCGATCCAGAACATCGGTGGGTGAGCCCCGGAAAACGGCGGCGCCACATCGTTCGGCCTCGGCCACGATGGCCTCGTCTTCGGGGGCAACCGTGGTCGCGCAGCAAACCACATCAACGCCGTCAACTGCCCGGCACCGATCCAGAACGTGGGCAAGCACGGTTTGCCCGGCGAGCGGCATCATGACCTTCTTCGGCAAGCGCGTCGATCCCATGCGCGCCTGAACGATAATGGCGGTCAACGGCATATTACGAATCCAGCAGATCGATGAGCGCGTCGACGACGCGCGATACGTCGTCTTCGCCCATTGCGGGGAACAGCGGCAGGCTCAGGCAGCGATTGTAATAGGCCATGGCGCCGGGCAATTCGACGTCGCCGTAGCGTTCGCGATAGTAGGGTTGCAGATGCACCGGAATGTAGTGGACCTGCGTTCCGATGCCCCGTTCGCGAAGCTTGGCCATAAGTTCAGCGCGCTCCATCCCAGCCGAGGCGAAATCTATGAGCGCCACGTAAAGATGCCATCCCGCTTCACAAGGCATACGCGACAGCGGCTTGACCAATGGCGCTAGGGATGCAAGCCGCTGGTCGTATTGACCGACCAGCGCCCGGCGGGCAGTGACGAACCGATCAAGCTTTGAAAGCTGGCTTAGGCCGAGGGCGCAGTTGATGTCGGGCGCGCGGTAATTAAAACCGATTTCCCCCATTTCGTAGTACCACGGGTTGGCTTCACTTGCGCCGTCCAGAGCCAGATCGGAATTGACAAACAGGGCGGCGTCGCGGGTCATTCCGTGGCTGCGCAGTCGTTTCAGGCGAGCGGCCAACCCAGCATCGTTGGTCGTGATGACGCCGCCTTCGCCCATGGTGATGGTCTTGACCGGATGCAGTGAAAATACCGCCATGTCGCTGTGTGCGCAGGCCCCCACCGAGAGAGTTCCCCCGGCACGTGACTTGTACGTCGTTCCTATGGCATGGCAGGCGTCTTCGGCGATGATTAGGCCATGGTGCCGGGCAAGATCGTGGATGGACTGCATATCCGCACACTGGCCACCCAGATGGACGGGAAACACCGCCGATGCGTCTTTCTTTTCCGCCGTGGCCAGGGCCGCGCGCAGATGTTCCGCCTCCATCAGGCCGGTGTCGGGTGCGACATCGGCAAAGATGACCTCGGCCCCCACATAGCGGGCCGCGTTGGCGGTCGACAGGAAGGTGACGGCCGGGACAATGGCCTTGGCCCCCGGTTTCAGCTCCATGGCCAGTGTGGTGAGGTGTTGCGCTGCCGTGCCGCTGGTGCAGACGACGGCGAATCGCGCCCCCACGTGCTTGGCGAAAGCATCTTCAAATTTGTCGACCAATGGCCCCGTAGTCAGAAAATCCCCGCGCAATGCCTGGGAGACGGCGGCAATATCGTCGTCTTCAATCGATTGCCGCCCGTATGGCAGGAAAGGCGGGGACGAGGGCATTAACGTGGTTCCGCGAGCAGCGACAGCAACCCTTCGGCGTCCAGCCAGTCGACGTTGTTGTCACTGGCGTAACGAAAACCCTTGGGGACCGGCTTTGCCTCAACATTCTTGTTGCCGTCCGCAGACCGTTCGCGGCTCCAGAATGGGAACGACGGCTCAATGACGTAGCGGTCCGGCAATTCGAACGTATTGGGCGCATCGTCTTCTGTGACCATGACCTCGTGAAGCTTTTCGCCGGGTCTAATTCCCACGGTCTCCTGCGGAGTATCGGGAGCCAGTGCGCTGGCGAAATCGGTGAGTTTCATGCTCGGAATCTTCGGCACATAGATTTCGCCGCCCTGCATATTGGCCAGACACGAGATGACGAAATCGACGCCCTGCTGCAGGGTGATCCAGAACCGCGTCATGTCGGGATCGGTAATGGGTATGGTTTTGGCCCCCTCGCGGACCAGCCGTTCAAACAGCGGCACGACGCTGCCGCGCGATCCGACAACGTTTCCGTAGCGAACCACCGAGAAAGTAGTGCCGGTGCTTCCGGCCAAGTTGTTGGCGGCGACAAAGATTTTGTCCGAGGCCAACTTGCTCGCTCCGTACAGATTTATCGGGTTCACGGCCTTGTCGGTGGAAAGTGCTATGACCTTTTCGATGCCGTTTTTCAGCGCGCATTCAACGACATTTTCGGCGCCGTTAATATTGGTGCGTATGCATTCGGTCGGATTGTATTCGGCCACCGGAACGTGCTTTAGCGCCGCCGCATGAACAATGATATCGACCTCGCGGGTGGCCATGGCCAGACGGTCGCGGTCGCGCACGTCGCCGATGAAATAGCGCAGGCACGGATAGTCGCGCGGATTGAATTCCTGCTGCATTTCATGCTGCTTCAACTCATCGCGTGAGTAAATGATCAGCCTGCGAACGTCATAGCGTTCCAGAATGGTGCGCACCAACCGTTTGCCGAACGAACCCGTTCCCCCGGTGATGAGGATCGACTTGTCCTTCGGATTGATAGAAAGGTCATAAAAATTAGAGAGCCACAAAAGACATACCCCTTTTTTGGTCCGAATGATCGTACATAAACGAATTTCGTTAACCAAAACTTTGTATGAATGACAGATGGTGCCTTTTTCGGCTTGTTCTTGCCCGTTTGTCTTTTGCGGGTATCATACTAACTCATTCGTGTTAGGCAAGGTGGCCACGCTATGTCTGATCCCTCTATGTCGCTGGAAGTCTGTCGCCCCGTAGAGGAACACGCCCGTCTGATAATGGAGTGGCGCAACGATCCTCACACCCTAGCCATGTCCTACCATCGCGAACCGAAGGTATGGGACGCCTTCTGGCCGGAATTCCAAGACACGTATTTCAGCTTTCCCGCTTTGCCGCCGATGTTCCTTCGCGCGGGCGGAGAGCGGGTCGCGTTCCTGCGCTACCTTCCGGCGTCGCATCCCGAACACGCAGGCGGGATTACCGCGGTAGCTGCAATCAACGTCGCGCCGCAGGCGCGTGGGAACGGATTGGGCCGCGTAGCACTTGAACTGGGTTCCGAGCACATACGCCGAAGCGCGGGCGTGGATTGTGTCCTTGCGGAAATCCGTATCGAAAACGAGGGATCCCGGCGCGCGTTCGAGTCCGCCGGATACCGCCTATTCGACGAAACCGACAAAACGGTTGATGACACGGGCGAACGCTGCCGCATTGCACGTTACCTCCATGACCTGACGCCACCTTATTGGCGTGCGGGTGGTGTGAAGGTGGTTGCCGAGGCCGGATCGAACTGGTGCATGGGCGCGCCCGAGCGTGATCTGGCCATGGCCCGCACGCTGATCGATATCGCCGTGGAAGCCGGGGCCGATGCGGTCAAGTTCCAGACCTACCGCGCAGAATCGGTCTATGTCGAAAACGCGGGATCAAGCGATTATTTGTCGAAAACCGGCATCCGGCAAAGCATCCGCGATATCTTTTCCGACCTTGCCATGCCCTACGAGATGATCGCCGAACTGGCCGCCCATTGTGCGGGCTCAAACATCGGCTTCATGAGCACGCCGTTCTCGCCCGAAGATTTCGCCGCCATTGACCCCTATGTCGGGGCCCACAAGATCGCGTCCTACGAAATCAGTCATCCTCATTTACTGCGCCTGGCGGGTGAATGCGGCAAACCGTTGTTGCTTTCCACCGGCGCCAGCATTGAAGCAGACATCGCGTGGGCGGTTGACGCCTACCGCGCCGCCGGAGGCCGGGATTTGTGTGTGCTTCAGTGCACGGCGAAATATCCAGCCCCCCTAAATTCCATGAACTTGCGGGCGATCCCGTGGCTCAAGGCCCGGTTCGGCGTCGCCGCCGGTTTGTCGGATCACAGCCGCGATCCGTTACGAGCCCCGCTGGCGGCGGTGGCGCTGGGGGCGAGCGTCATTGAAAAGCACTTCACCATCGACAACCGGTTGCCCGGCCCCGACCACGCCTTCGCCCTTACGGCCGATGAATTGAGGCAAATGGTGAGCGCCATTCGCGCTGCCGAACAAACGCTTGGCTCCGGCGTCAAGACGGTGTTGAACGCGGAAGCCGAACTTGCGGACTACGCCCGGCGCGGCGTTCAGGCCACCCGAGACATCGCCAAGGGTGAAGTTTTTTGCGAAGGCGAAAACATCGCCGTCCTGCGGCCCGGCAATCAGCCGCTGGGTGTCCACCCGCGTCATCTGGAAACCATTGAAGGCCGTCGTGCGACTCGCGCCATCGCAACCGGGGAGGGGCTTCGCCCCGGAGACGCGGATAAATGATAGGGGCCGGACTATTCCTCGATCTGGACGGAACCCTGGCCGACAGTCTGGGCGTCATTCGCACCGTCTATGATCGCTTTCTGGAAAGGTTTGGCAAAATCGGCGGTGATGCGGAATTTGACAGCCTCAATGGTCCGCCCATGGCCGAGGTTGTTGCCTGCCTGATCCGAAACCACGCAATCAATCAGCAGGTGGATGACGCAATCGAAATCTATCGGGGGCTGATCGCAGAGACGTATTCCGATGTTGCTCCGTTTGCCGGAGCCGAGGAATTACTGCGCCTTGCCCGGTCGCGCGCAATGCCGGTCGGCGTGGTCACGTCCAACAATGCCGCTCTGACCCGCAAATGGTTGCGCACGGTCGGTCTTGATGCCTTGGTCGATGATGTTGTCGGCGGCGATGATGTGACGCGTGGCAAACCCGATCCCGAACCTTACCTGACCATGCTGGAGCGCACCGGTTGCAAAGCCTCGGCCTCGCTTGCCGTTGAAGACAGCGTGATGGGCGCCGGTGCCGCCATTGCTGCCGGAATTCCAACCCTGTTCGTGGCGGGCGAGAAGGCTGACGCGCCTGTGGGAATTGCCGGTCTGGTCGGCGGCCTTTATGCCGTGGCGGATTATCTGCGAGTCTCGACATGACAGCCATAAACGTCCTCGCCCTTGATCCCGGTTTTGAAATTCGCGTTGTCGATGCGTTTGCGACACCGCAGGGGATTGCGGCCCGCGTCGATGAAATCTGGGCATGGGAAAAACAGGAACGGGGCGCGCAGCTTACCAACGGCCGGGCATACTCGCTTTGCGGCCATGCGCCTGATTGCCTGACCCTTCAACCGATCGAATACCGTCATGTGCTGGCGCGCCGCCGCGCGCCCGATCTGGCCAGGGCGGGGCTGGCGATTAGACCCGTTGGCGTGACCGGTGTTCTTTCATGCGCCGACGGTCTGGTGCTGGGTCGGCGCGGTGATCCGGTCGCATCGGACGCCGGCCTGTGGGAGGCCGCGCCGGCGGGCGGGCTGGACCATCCCGATCCGACAGCCCAAATTCTGGGAGAGCTTCGCGAAGAACTGGGGCTGGATGCGTCGCGCGTTCCCCCGCCGGTGGCTTGCGGCATGGTTGAAGACGTCGCCAGCGGTGTCATCGATATCGTGCTTCGACTGCAATCGGACGCCTCGGCGGACGATATCCTCGCCATCCACAAGGCATTGGGAACCGATGAATATTCAGGGTTGGCGATTGTAAAACGTGAAGACGTGGCGGCGTTTTTGGAGGCTGAACGTGACCACTTGCTGCCGGCGTTGCGTCCCATGCTGCGCCTGGTCGGGCTGGCAAAGCCCTAGAATTAAGCCATGGGAAAAGGAAGGAAGCGGTCTTTTGACAGCAGAAATCGAACCGATTAGCAGAAATTCCCTCAAATTCTACGACGATGCGTGGGCGGCACGTTTGCAATTGTTTCGACAGTGGATTGGCGAGGGTGCCGACAACCCCTATGGGATTATCCGCAAGCTAGAGTCACGCGAACGCCGCAATGAGTTGCTTGTTTCGGACGAGGGCGTGACGTGGCGACCGCATGACTTTTCGGGAATGGGAGAGCTGTTACCAAATGGGGTTCCCGCCTTGAAAGGAATGACATTCCGTGGAGAGGGTGCGCCCGTTCCCCAATATATGGACGCTCGAAACTATAACTACATCGTCGATTTGCTGGCTGTTGAGACCTTCGATTGTGTGGTCGAACTTGGTTGTGGATTCGGGCGCAATTTATTTGAGATATTTCTTGGTACGGGAAATGGAAACCTTCCCTATTTGGGTGGCGAAATCGCCGATAGTGGCCTCGCCGCGTTGGAGGTTCTGGCTGAACTGGAACCGGCGGCGGACATCCGGGGCTTCAAGTTTGATTTTCTTGATCCGGATTTTTCAATATTGGAGCCCTACGACAAAATTCTGATTTTCTCGGTTCATGCCATCGAACAGGTGCATAGGCTTCCGTCGGATCTGATCGAAAAGATGGCTGGTTTGGGGGGACGGGTCGTAGGAGTGCATTTCGAGCCTGTGGGTTTTCAGTTCCAGCCCGATCTGGGGAGTATGACCCAAGAGCACCAAAGCCACGCGGTATCGCGAAAATGGAATGTCAATTTCGCTGAGACGCTAATTTCCGCCTATCGCTCAGGTGCCATCAAGGAGCCTTTCGTGGTGCCGGAAATTTGTGGCAATGACGATCTTCTCAACCCGACCTCGCTTGCCGTGTGGGAAAGCGCACCGCGCTAAACCCTGCGTTAGGCCATATCGGAAACGGCGTCGAGCAGCTTGATGGTCTGATTGCGCCAGCTCAGCGTTTTCAAAAAATCAGCGCCAAGGCGTCCGCACAATTCGGCCTTTGACCGTTCGGCGTAAACTTTTTCCAGTTGCTCAACGGCTTCTTCCACCGATGATTCGCCCCACCCGCCTGTCGCGTCGTTCTCGCATTTGCAGGGTATTTGGTCGGAAAGCGGGTAGCAAATTCCATCCCGGATCAAGTCGAGGTGTCCGGTGTTGGCCGAAAGGATGCAGGGAACGCCGCAGGCCATGGCCTCCATGGCGACCAGATTGGTGCCGCCCTCGCACCGGTTGGGGAACAGCCCGACATGGGCTTCGCGCAACAGTCTGGGCATTTGAAGGTTCGAGGCCCAGCCGACGTGAACCACGGCATCGTCCGGTATGCCGAATTCGCGGATCCACTCGGCGACAAGAAGTTCTCCGTTGCCGTCGATCGCAGGGGCGCTTTTCGCATGTGGCGAGGCCTCCATCGAGCGCGCGGATTCGGGCCACGGGTTATGCCATGCGGCAACAAGCAGGGCCTCGGGGTGCCGCTCGTGAAAGATGCGGAAGGCGGCCAGCACGATATCCTGCGCTTTTCTGAACTCCAGTTTGCCGCCGGAAAACACCACGAACCGGTCACCGAACATTCCGGTCCTCGGGCCGGGATGGAATATCTGATCGTCGATCCCTTGAAGGACGCAGGCGACGTTTTCCAGGCCCAGGCCGGTCAGAACCTGGTGGTTCCAAGTTGATCCCACCATCATGCGGTCAAACTGGCGCGCCCGGTTGAGGGCGTCCTCGTCAAAACCGGTATCCTCGAAAAAAATAAAACCGACGTTTTTTTCGCCGGTCACCATCTGGCTGACCTGCCCCGGCGCGAACATGTTTCCCAACGCGTGAAGGACAACCACGTCATTAAGGGTTGCTTGCCGACCGACGTTTTGAATTTGCGCCATCAGGGCTTGTTGCTCGGCGACCAGCGGTTCCAGGGCTTCTTTGAGCCATTGCGGGCACTGCCCAATGTTGGGCGGCGACAGCAGCAGGGGATTGGGACCGCTACGGTTTAAAAGCTGAATCGTCAAATTCATCCCGAAAACGCCCCAGCCGGCGCCATCGGATAACGGCCATGTAATTCCGATCCGCTTTGTCGTCATGTTGCATGATTCCCGATGGATGTGAGAAAGTCGTGTTGAATGGATTTGTATCACGAACCCGGTCATGCGCTATACGTATGATTGGACGGCAACGGGGATTTCAGGGCAAATGGCGGCAACCGGTGACAGCCTGAAACGCGCCATCGAATATCAGCGGACCGGGCGGAACGCCGAAGCGGCCGCCCTTTATCGCCGCATTCTTCGAACCGATCCGGACAATGCGCTCGTATTGTTCAATCTTGGTGTTGTTTCCCAGATGTCCGGGAACATGGATCTGGCTGCTTCTAATATTGAACGTGCAATCGAATTGGTGCCGGCGGAGCCGCAGTTCCGGCTGAAGATGGCTGAAATTCTCAAGGCGTCCGGGCGGGGCGACGAGGCGATATCGCACCTTGAAAATGCGCTGACAAAGCATCCCGGGATGGTGGCCCTGCACGCGGCCCTTGGCGAGGCGCATTCCGACGCCGGGCGATTTGACGAGGCTTTGGCGTGTTTTCGCCAAACCTGCCGATTGGAGCCCGAAAATCCGGAGAACCACATCCTGGTGGGGGGCCTTTTTAAATCATTTGAAAAACCGGCCGAAGCCGTGTCCGAAATACAAAAGGCCATCGAATTGTCGCCGGACAACGCGTTGGCGCACCACGTCCTCGGTCAGGTTTTACTGGCGCAGGGCGAATTTGCCGGAGGGTGGCGGGAGTTCGAATGGCGTCTGCGCGGCCCGCTTCGCGAGTGGTCGGAAAACCTGAACGCGCTTGCGCCCCGGTGGGACGGCTCGTCGCTGGACGGCAAAACCGTTCTGGTCGCCTGGGAACAAGGGCTGGGTGATACGATCCAGTTTATTCGCTATTTGCCGGCTCTCGCCGCTGAAGGCGCGCGCGTCATCGTTCTAGCGCAAGGGGCGGTGGCCGAACTGGTTTCGACGGCGCCGGGAATCGAAAGCGTAATCGTCCACGGCGACCCCATTCCACCGGTCGATTGTCACGTCACCCTCCTGAGCTTGCCGTACCTGCTGTCCGACCGCATCGATTTGGACATTCCCTGCAATACGCCCTATGTGAAGGCCGATGACGACGTTGTCGCCCATTGGCGGCAGCGCCTCGAATCAGTTTTTGGCCTGAAGGTGGGAATAGCCTGGCAGGGAAACCCGGATAATCCGGCCGATGCCCGGCGTTCGGTGCCATTGTCGCAGTTTTTTGCGCTGGCGCGGGTGCCCGGCGTTCAGCTCGTTAGTCTTCAGGCGTTTCATGGCGTTGAGCAACTGGAAGGTTTGCCGGACGATGTAAAGATCATGGACTTTGGCGACGATTTAGTTTGCAACCAAGGGCTTCGCTATCCAGCGGGATTGGTGGCCGCCGTTGATCTGGTGATTTCCATCGATTCCGTAATGGTCCATCTTGCCGGCGCCATGGCCAAGCCGGTTTGGGTTTCCCTAATGGCTAATCCCTGTTGGCGCTGGCAACTTGGCCGAAACGACAGTCCGTGGTACCCAAATATGCGGCTGTTTCGTGAACGTAATCGTGGTGATTGGGATCATGTTTTCGACGAAATTGCTGTAGCGTTGGCGGCGTTTTAGTGCCGTTCAGCTAGCAAAACACGCCCGGTTTTGGGACGGGAAAAATTTTCCGATTGATTTATTTGGTTAGGTTGGGTACGTTAAGTATGCGTAGCAGTGTGCAGAATGTCGCCTGCGCGTGACGGAGGACAGCCCTCCGGGAGGAAGCATTCCTCCACATTATTGAACTCTAGAAAGGAGTTATCACTGTGGCTGATATTACACTTTCGAATGCTGTTCGAAGCAGTCTTCTCTCGCTCCAAAACACGACTCAGCTGATCAACCGGACGCAGAACCGTTTGTCGACGGGTCTTGAGGTTGCGGGGCCGATTGATGATCCGGTCAAGTTCTTCCAGGCGAAAACGCTTTCGGACCGTGCCACGGATTTCGACGACAAGAAGTCGGGCATTGATCAGGGCATCAGCACCTTGACGGCGGCCATTGACGGCGCCGAAGGTATTGAAAACATCGTTTCGCAGATGAAGGGTCTTGCGCTGAGCGCCAAGTCGGCGACGTCGAGCACGATTGCCGAGCTAGTTAGTCAGTTTAACGACCTTCGCACGCAGATCGCCAACCTGGCGTCGGATACCACCTATCAGGGCCAAAATCTGGTCAACGGCACCGGCACTACGCTGACGGTCAACTTCAGCACGGACACGACGTCGACCCTGGCGGTGGCCTCGGTTGACATCAGCGAGGGCGGCGACGGCCTTGCCATTCGCCAGGTCTTGACCCAGGCCGAGCAGAGCGGCGCGGTGGTCAACGTGTCGTACGCTTTCGGCACGACCACGAGCCTTACGATTGCCGACACGATGTCGATCACCTTTGCCAACCAAAGCGCCTTCACCTTCGGGTCTCAGGGCCTTTACACCTTTGCTTACGGCACCGTTGACGTGGGCATCAGTGTTGGTTCGGTCGGGGGCGCGGCATCTGCCTCGACCTTCGCCCTGACCCAGGTGCTTGCCGCCGGTACGACGTTGACGCTTACCATTGGCTCCGCGCTCGACGTCCAAGAAAACGACGTCCTTCTTTCGGGCGCCGATTCGGTTGGTGTGAGCGCCACCGTTGGCACCGTTACGGGGCAGTACATCGTTGACTCTACCCTCACCAACCAGATCAACACCCTGGTTAACAGTCTTGACTCGGCCCTGACCACGCTGCGGACCAAGTCACAGACCCTGGGTTCCAACGTTGCCTTGTTGCAGACCCGCCTTGACTTCACCGAAAGCTACGTGAACACGCTGCAAGGTGGTGCGGACAAGCTGACCCTGGCCGACCTCAACGAGGAAGGCGCGAACCTGTTGGCGTTGCAGACTCGCCAGCAGTTGGGTATTTCCGCCCTTTCGTTCGCCGGTCAGGCGGAACAGGGGATTCTGGCGCTCTTCAGGTAAGCCGGAATTTCATAAGACGAATAAGGGGAAGGAAGGCCGCAAGGCCTTCCTTTTCTTTTTCTTAATTTTTTGGGGTCTAGTGTCGCATAACGTCAGACGATTGCCGTCTGCCGAAAGCGATGGCCGGTATCCGGTGCGCGCTCGGTTTGATTGGCGAGGGAGTTTCCATTCCCGGACATCATCTGGCATGATATCGCCCGTTTTGGGCCCCATGTTTGGCCACCGGAACCGCGAACGAGAGCAGGGATATGAACACCAGGAAATCGAAAATGGCGGGTGAAGAGGCAGGAATGGTTCCTACAGTGGATCGGGACGAACTTTTCAAACGGAATCTGAAAGCTTTTGAAGCGCCTTACCCGGGGCTTCACAAGGAGCTTGCTGCCATCGACGAGGTGCATTCCGAACTGGTGTTCGACGAGGACGGTGAGCCCGATATCGAATTTCGCGGAACGGGCCTTTATTCGCAGGGCGCGAAAAAGTACGCCGAAGCGCAGTTGGAAGATTATTGGAAAAATCCCCTACGTATTCGCTTTAACCCGCCCCAGAACACCTCGCTTGACGATGTCGGATCGGAATTCAATTTCCGAATGCTGCGAAAAGCGGTGGATTCGGGTATCGAATTTGCGGGCGGTCCGGTGAATAGGAAGAGCTTTTATCTGATCGTTTTCGGAGTGGGTCTGGGCCCCCATATCGACGAATTGGTCGAAATGACCGAATGCAGGGGATTGGTTCTGGTCGAGCCGAACCGGGAATTTCTCTACCACTCGCTTTTTGTCTTCGATTGGGTCGGTCTGTTTGAACGTTTCGATCAAGCCGGGATGCAAATATACGTCTGTTCGGCCCAGCACCATGAGGGAATTCACCTGGAAATTCGGAACTTCGTTCGAACCACGTGCGCGGCGTTCTTCGACGGCACCCAGATTTATACCCATTATAACAACTCGATCATGGACGTGGCACAGCGGGACCTTCGTGACGATGCGGGCCTGTTCCTGTCGGGTTTGGGCTTTCTGGAAGACGAAATCCTGATGATCAAAAACTCCTTTGAAAACCTGAAGGAGTATGACTCGCATACCTATGCACGAGCGGATCGAATCAGTTCGCTTCCGGCGATGGTTATCGGCTGCGGGCCTTCGCTGGACAAGAGCCTGGACGTCATCAAACAAAACCGCGACAGGGCCATATTGGTGTCGTGCGGGACGACCCTTGGCGTGCTGCTGGCGAACGGAATTGTCCCTGATTTCCAGATTGAGATGGAAAACGTGGACCTTGTTTTCGAGCTAATGACCGACAAGGCGGCGAAACACGATCTCAGCGATATTTGCCTGGTGGCGTCAACAACGATTGAACCCGGTGTTGCCAATTTATTTCCGAAAAAGGCGCTCTTCTTCAGGCATTCTCTCGGCAGTTGGGAGGTGTTCAATCAGGGCCCGGAAAGCGGGTTGCAGGATGTTGGCCCGACCGTTACCAACGCCGGTTTTTCCTTCGCCCAGGAAATAGGGTGCCGCGAAGTGTATTTGGTTGGTGTGGATTATGGCTCCACCCGCCTTGATCGCCATCACGCAGCGGACTCCGATTACAAAGACGGCGGCAAGGCGGAAAACACCAACGAATGGGGCGCCCAACGCCCCGGGAATTTCGGGGGAAATGTGCATACGCATCACGTTTTCCTGTGGGCGCGGGCCACCATCGAGCAAAGTATCCGTCGATACCGGCGCGGGCGGACCTATTTCAATTGCAGTGACGGGATCGCCATTGACGGCGCGTTGCCTAAAATGCCGAAAACGCTTTCCCTTTCCTCCGATGTCGACAAGGTCGCGGAACTCAAGGCGATCATGGACGGCTTCCCTAGGTACTCCGCCGAAAAGTTTGAGGATTCGTGGTTCGCCGAAGACTGGGCCGAAAACGTGGATGGGCTTTGTGACGAACTTCTCAAGCGATGCGAAATCGAGGATGAAAGCTATCCAAACCGTTATTTGATGGAGATTGCCAGGGTCATCATTCCGCCTGACGGCAATATCGGCGCCCAACACCTGATGATTCGCGGCAGCATGCAGATGGTCCTTATCTCGGCATCGTTTTATCTGAGCCGCGTAACCGATCCCGAAAAGCTTTCTGAAATGGAAGCCATCGTTCGCGGTGAGGTTGTCCAGATCATCAAGGATATGAAAAAGGAAGCCGGCGATTTTCTGCGCGGCTTGTGGGAAGGTTCAAAACCGGCATGGGCCGAGTGAAGATGCCGTGGAAAACTAAGGAAATAGGGACGGAGTGTTCCAGATGACGGATAGTTCCAAATACTTCGAACAGTTGGAGGACGCGGTCGATTCCATCGTTGCCAAGGATTTGGACGCGGCGATCGAATTCTGTAACGAGGCCATTTCCGCAGCGCCTGACAGGGCCGAAGGGTACGCTATCCTTGGTCTCGTGGCGATGCAGATGGAAGATGCCGGACGCGCGGTCGAATTGCTGGAACGCGCTCATCAGATGGATCAGGGATGCCAGGATTACACGGACGCCCTGGCCGTGATCTACGCGAAAGCCGGAAAGCTGGCCGATAGCCTCTACTATGCCAAGCTTTCGCTGACCCTGGAGCCGCACCCGGAACTGAGACAGATCATCCCCGCGGTATTCCGTAACTATCAGGACGCTTTGAATACCGCGACGCCGTCACCGCACTACGTCAATGGCGTCATCAACTTCAACATGCACGAGTACGAAAAGGCGGTGGATTCCTGCCACAAGGAACTTCGGATCAATGATCGCCACGCCGCGTGTTATGTCGTGCTGGCGCGTTCTTACGCCGCCCTTGGGAAATTCGAGCACGCGGTGGATGCGTGTCACGCGGCGGTTCATATCGACCTGACCACGCCTAAACTTTACGAATGCCTGGGCGATAGTTTGATACGCTTGGGCCGGTTCGACGAAGGAATTGCCTGCAAGCAAGAGGCCCTATCGCTGGCGCCGGATGATTATCGCCTGGCGGCGGATGTGTTGGCTTCGCTGGCCTATTCTCCGGATGGGAAGTGGCGGGACGCGGCCGACGAACTTAACGAATTGAACAAGCTTGTCGGTGCGGACGCGGAACAGATTGATCTGGCGGATTTGCCTGCGGACCCGGACAAGAAGAAGATTAGAATCGGATACGTCTCGGACGGATTCTGGGACAGCCCGGTATCACAATTCCTGGAGGCGGCCTTCGAAGGCCACGATAAGAGCCGCTTCGAGGTCTACGGTTATCAGCAGAATAACTACCAGGATACGACAACGACCCGTTTCAAGTCGCTTGCCGACAAATGGCTTTCCATTTTTGATTTGGACGATGATACCGCCGCCAACATTATTTCGCGCGACAGCGTCGATATTCTGGTCGATGCATGTGGGAATGCGGAAGGTCGCAGCCTGGCGCTTTTTGCCCGGCGCGCTGCAGGCGTACAGGTTGGATGGCTGGGTTGGCCGCGCGGCGAGGGTCTGGACACCATCGACTTTCAATTGACCGACGCGGTGACGTCGAACAATGAAGAGGCGTTCCCCGGTGGGGCCAAGAGGGTTCCCTTGGACAGCGGGTTGGTCGCGTTTAACGCCGGTTCCGTTGCCATGGACGTTGAAAAACTGCGTGTCTTTCCAGCCTTTGAGGCGGGTCTTATCACCTTCGGCGGCATTTGCGATTTGGCGAGGCTGACGCCGTCAGTTGTACGGGCGTGGTCGGGTGTGTTGCACGCTGTTCCCGCAAGCCGCCTTCTGCTGGGCTATGTCGGCTTTGTTTCCTTGGCGGTAAAGGCGCGTGCGAAGGAGCTGTTTTCCCATTTCGGCCTGATTGATCGGGTAACGTTCCAAGTGACACCGCCGGAGGTCTCGGCGCAACACGTCTTCTTTTCGCAGGTTGATATTTTTCTCGATACCTTCCCGGTATCGGCGGCGGTGGAGACGTGCGAAGCCATGCTGGTGGGTATTCCCGTGGTGACCATTGAAGCTGCGCGAAAGACCGCAGTGTCCAGCGCGAGCATCCTTCATGCGGCGGGTAAAGCCGAATGGGCGGCGCCAACCGAAGAGGCGTTCATTCAAATCGCAGCGGGGCTTGCGGCAAACCCGACCGGATTGTCCGAGCAACGAACGTCGTTGCCGAAAGATATGGCGAATTCGGCCCTATGCGATCGACGCGCTTTTGCCCAAGCGATGGAGGCGGCGTTCCTTCAGATGCTGAAGGCCCGTGTTTCCGATTAGGCTTTTGGAAAAGGGCTACGCGGAGGCTAGCTATGAGCCAGTCTGACGGCGAAAAAGGTATTGTGCTTCTGCCGATTTCGCACGTCGACCACGGCAATATTAACGAGTTGTCCCGCCATCTGGGCGAGGGGTTTTCCCAAATTGGCCTGGATCCGGTTTTCATCGACATGCGAGACGGCATGGCGCCGGCGGTGGATGCCATCATCGAATGGGTGTCGACCGGCAGGGTCCGCCTGTATGTAACCGTCAACGCACTCGGATTTCCGCACCAGTCACAGGACTTGTTTGCCAAGAACGACGTGAAACTATTTTTCATGTCGCTGGATCATCCCAGTTACGTCGTTGATTTGATTATGGAAATTCCGGCTGGAGCCGGGGTGAGCTTTCCGACCAAATCAAACATTCCGCTGGCGCAAAACGGCCTGCGAAAGGATGTGGCGTTTCATCATATCCTTCACGCATCGCACGAACGCACCGTGCGGTCCTGGGATGAACGGGACATTCCAATCTTTCTCGTCGGCAATCTTGAGGAAAATCCGGCGGCGATGAAACACCGCTGGAAAGAGCAAGGCAACGACGTGGCGCGGGTTTTGAGGGAAATGGAAATCGTTTATCGCGAGAACCCGCTGATCGCCCTTGAAGAGGTCGGGGCCGAGGCTCTGCGTCGCGAAATACAACATCAAGTCGACATGAGAAGCTTCCTGAATCTGTTGGTCCTGTTTGATCGGTACAATCGAAGCGTTTGCCGAAAACGGCTTTTGGATGCGATTCCGGATTTGCCGGTGACGGTGGTTGGGAATTGGGACGGTTACCCAGCGGAAAAAAGGGCAAAAGCAAGTTTCCTTGGTCCGGTCGATTCCCCCGTTGTTGCCGAGATGGTCGGAAGGTCGAAGATCGTGTTGGACGTCTTGCCCACTTATTACGGCTC
>JABGRG010000153.1 GCA_018648445.1 Rhodospirillales bacterium
CCTTCAGCACCAACGTGACCAGCGAGCACATCATCAAGGCTTCTCGACTGGTGTCCACGGTCACGGGGTTCGTGGTTCAGCCCAACAAGGCCATCGTCGGGGCCAACGCGTTTGCCCATGAATCGGGCATTCATCAGGACGGCATGCTCAAGAACGCCCAGACTTACGAAATCATGACCCCGGAATCCGTCGGTCTCAGCGCCTCGAAAATCGTTCTCGGCAAGCATTCGGGCCGCCATGCGTTCCGCGAAAAGCTGAAGGAGCTGGGTTACGACTTGGGCGACAACGCCGTGCAAGTTGCCTTCAAGCGGTTCAAGGACCTGGCCGACATGAAGAAGGAGGTCTTTGACGACGATCTGGTCGCTTTGGTCGATGACGAGGTCGTGCGCACCAATGACCGTTTGCGCATGATTTCCATGGAAATCATGTGCGGAACCAAGCACCGCCCGCCCAAGGCCGGGATGGAAATGGAAATCGATGGCGAGTTGAAATCGTGCGACTCGACCGGCGACGGACCCGTCGATGCCGCTTTCAACTGTGTGAAAGAGTTGTTCCCGCATGAGGCGCGGCTGCAACTCTATCAGGTTCACGCGGTCACCCACGGCACCGACGCCCAGGCCGAAGTGACCGTGCGCCTTGCCGAAGGGGGCAAGACGGTCAACGGTCAGGGAGCCGATACCGACACCATGGTGGCTTCCGTCAAGGCCTATGTGAACGCCCTGAACAAACTTCTGGTTAAACGCGAAAAAACGGAACCGGCCGCAGTTTCCATGTAGAGTTGAGGATTGAAAGTAAATCCGGGCTAGCGGCCTTGGAACGTGTACATTATAAAGGTCCCCAACGGTATCGGCGTATGGCGCGCCGGTATCGGTTGGGGATTTTGTTTATCAGGTTGTGAGGATCAATGTTTTCCAGTCTGTTTGGCTTCCTGTCGGCCGACATGGCCATCGACCTGGGAACCGCCAACACCCTTGTTTACGTGAAGGGTAAGGGCATCGTTCTGAACGAGCCTTCGGTCGTGGCGATCCAAGAGGTAAAAGGCAAAAAGCAGGTTCTCGCCGTGGGCGAGGAGGCAAAGATGATGCTGGGCCGAACGCCCGGCAACGTCACTGCGATCCGGCCCCTGCGCGACGGCGTCATCGCCGATTTCGAAGTGGCCGAGGAGATGATCAAGTATTTCATCCGCAAGGTCCACAATCGGCGCAGCTTTGCCAGCCCGCTGGTGGTGATCTGCGTGCCGTCGGGATCGACGGCGGTTGAACGCCGCGCCATTCAGGAATCAGCCGAAAGCGCGGGCGCGCGCAAGGTGTTCCTGATCGAAGAACCCATGGCGGCTGCCATCGGCGCCGGCCTGCCCGTGACCGAACCGACCGGATCGCTGGTCGTCGATATCGGCGGCGGAACCACCGAGGTGGCCGTTCTGTCCCTGGGCGGCATCGTTTACGCCAGAAGCGTGCGCGTTGGCGGCGACAAGCTGGACGAAGCCATCATTTCCTACATTCGCCGCAACCATAACCTTTTGGTCGGCGAGGGAAGCGCGGAGCGCATCAAGGAATCCATCGGATCGGCCTGCCCGCCCGAAGACGGCGAAGGGCGCACCATGGAAATCAAGGGCCGCGACCTGATGAACGGCGTGCCCAAGGAACTGCTCATGACCGAGGCCCAGATCGCCGAAAGTCTGGCCGAACCGGTGGGTGCCATTATCGAGACCGTGAAGGTGGCGCTTGAGCACACGGCGCCGGAACTGGCGGCCGATATCGTCGACAAGGGCATCGTTTTGACCGGTGGCGGCGCGTTGTTGGGCAACATGGATTTCGTGCTTCGGCACGCGACGGGCCTGCCCGTATCCATCGCCGACGATCCGATGACTTGTGTCGCCCTTGGCACAGGAAGAGCATTGGAAGAAATAAAGCGCCTCAGAAATGTCTTAATGACGATGTATTAATACTGGGTATTAGTACAGGTCGGTATTCAACGTTTCGAAGCTTCCATAGGCGCGAGTTAAAGTATATCTTAAGGTTTTTTCTGGCAACCCTTGGATGGTTGGGGCTCCGCTATTGGAGTATTCACCGCTGAGGTATCGAGAGCAGTGCGTTGAACGAGAATTTACGCCCAGTTAACCGGATCGCGGCGCCGATCAAGGGGCTTGCTCACCGGTTCGCCTATCTGGGCCTCATCGTAGCCGCGTTCGGCCTGATGATGCTTGGCAAGGCGGATACCGTGACGGTCGAACGTTTTCGCGCCCAGGCGACCGATGCTTTCGCGCCTATTCTTGATGCCGTCTCGCGGCCCATCGCCACCGTCAACGAAATCGTTACCGAAGCCCGGGAGTTGGCCGCGCTGCGGGTCGAAAACGCCCGCCTGCGCGAGGAACGCGCGCGGCTTTTGCAATGGCAGGCGGCTGGACGCAAACTCGAGGCGCAGAATGCGGCCCTGCGCGATCTTTTGAATTTCATTCCGCGCGAGGCCAAGGCCTTCATTTCGGCCCGCGTGATCGCCGATTCCGGCGGCGCATTCGCCCATAGCCTAATTCTGAATTCGGGCGAACGCGACGGCGTTCGTCGCGGTCAGGCGGTGGTTTCCGGCGACGGACTGATCGGGCGGGTTATCGGTGTGGGGTCGCGCTCATCGCGGGTTTTGCTGATTACCGATCTTAACTCGCGCATCCCCGTGATTACCGAACAAAGCCGCACACGGGCCGTGCTGGCGGGCAACAACTCGGTCAGACCGGTCTTGAAGCATCTGCCTGCGGGAATATTCGTCGTGCCCGGAGAACGCATCGTTACTTCGGGAGACGGCGGCGCTTTTCCGGCCGGACTGCCGGTCGGGGTGGTCGTATCCGTCAGTGATCGCGGTATCGGCGTTCAGCCTTTTGTTGCTTCCGACCGCGTTGAATATGTTCGGGTCGTCGACTACGGCGCCGACGCCGGGGTCCCCTCGGGTCGGACGGCTGCGGCAAGGCCCGCCGTTCAAGAGGACTAATCAGTATGAAACCCTCGATCTGGCTGCGGCTTGATCATTGGGCACGCAGGCTGACGCCGTTCGGGCTTTCGTTGCTGCTGGTCGTGATCAACGTCCTTCCCCTGCACATACCGAGTTTTGCGCGGGTGTCGCCGATCCTGGCCATGATCGCGGTCTACCATTGGGCGATCTACCGGCCGGATTTGATGCCCGCCTACGCCGTATTCGTTATCGGATTTTTGCACGATTTGCTTTCCGGCGTTCCCATGGGGATCCATGCGCTGGTGTTTCTCAGCGTCTACGGCGTCGTCATCTGGCAACGCAGGTTTCTGGTTGGCAAGTCGTTCATCATTGCCTGGCTGGGGTTCGCCATCGTCGGCACCGGGGCTGCGGTCCAGAGCTGGGTGCTGATTTCGGCTTTTAACGGGACCCTGGTTGATCCGCGCGCGCTTGTTTATCAATACGCGCTGACCTTCGGGTTTTACCCAATCCTGGCGTGGGCGTTTCTTCGCTGGCAGCAGGCTTTCCTGAAAGCGGAATGACGACCATGCACCGGGATCAGGATCGCCAGAAATTCTTCAATCGGCGCATGGCCATATTGGCGGGCGGCAAGGCCCTGCTGCTCTCGGCGCTGGTCGGGCGAATGTACTATCTTCAGGTTATCGAGGCCGATAAGTACAAAACGCTGGCCGACGAGAACCGGATCAACCTGAAACTTCTTCCCCCGCCGCGCGGGTATGTCATCGACCGCCGTGGCCTGCCGGTGGCCGAGAACCGTCAGAACTATCGGGTTCTGGTGGTCCGCGAACAGGCCGGCGACGTCGAGGCCACGCTGGAGCGCCTGCGCGAGGTTATCGAGGTCGGCGAGGGCGAAAAACGCCGTATCCTTCGCGAAGTCCGGCGCAAACGTAGCTTCGTGCCGGTTACGGTGCGCGAAAACCTCAATTGGGAGGAGGTCGCGCGCATTGAGGTCAACGCGCCGGACCTGCCCGGCATATCTATCGACGAAGGTCAGAGCCGACATTACCCATACCCGGAATCGACGGCCCATATTCTCGGCTATGTGGCGGCAGTCTCGGAAAAAGAGTTGTCCGGTGACCCGCTGCTGGAGCTTCCGGGCTTTCGCATCGGCAAGGCTGGTATTGAAAGGGTCTACGATCTTGCCCTTCGCGGAACCGGCGGAAACAGTCAGGTGGAGGTCAACGCCTTCGGTCGGGTTATTCGCGAGTTGGCGCGAACCGAAGGCCAGCCGGGACAGGAAATCGCCTTAACCATCGACCTTCAATTGCAGGAAATGATCACCCGCAGATTGGCCGATGAAAGTGCGTCCGTGGTCGTCATCGACGTTCATTCCGGCGAAATTCTGGCCATGGTGTCGACGCCCAGTTTCGACCCCAACGCCTTCAACAGGGGGCTTAGCGTCGAGGAATGGCGCGCGTTGACGTCCAACCCCAAATCGCCGCTCAGCAACAAGGCGATCGCCGGTCAATACGCGCCGGGATCGACCTTCAAGATGGTGGTAGCCCTGGCTGCGCTGGAAAAGGGTGTGGTTTCGCCGGGCCAGAAGATTTTTTGCAAGGGGTCTGTCGATCTCGGCAACGCGACGTTCCATTGCTGGAAAAAACACGGACACGGCTGGATGGATTTGAAACAAGCGATTGCCCAGTCCTGCGATGTCTATTTTTACGAAATTGCCAAGCGCACGGGTATTGATACCATTTCGGCAATGGCCAGGCGTTTTGGTTTGGGGCAAAGGCTGGGGATTGATTTGCCCGGCGAGAAGGGGGGGCTGATGCCGACCCGCGACTGGAAGAACGCCACCATCGGCGTGCCCTGGCAGGTGGGCGAGACCCTGATTTCGGGCATCGGACAGGGCTTTGTGCTGACGACGCCGCTGCAGCTCGCGGTGATGACCGCCAGACTCGCCAACGGCGGATTTGCGGTAACACCTTATCTGACCCGCGACATGATTGACGAAAACGGCGTTTCGGTACGCAAACCCCATGAATTGGCACGTATCAAGGTGGCGCCCCGCCACTTGGATTTCGTGCGCAACGCCATGGTCGAGGTGGTCAACGGGCCGCGCGGAACTGCGCGTTCTTCGGCGATTACCGAGAAAGGTTTCGAAATGGGCGGCAAGACCGGCACCGCCCAGGTTCGCCGCATCAGCAAAAGCGAACGCGAGGTGGGCGTTGTCAAAAACAAGGATCTTCCGTGGCTGGAGCGCGATCATGCCTTGTTCGTGGGGTTTGCTCCGGTGGAAAAGCCGCGCTACGCGGTTTCTGTGGTTGTCGGGCACGGCGGCGGCGGCTCCAGTGTGGCGGCTCCCATCGCCCGGGATGTATTGAAAGAAGTGCAACGGCGTGGGTTGGAGCGCGATCCTGCGGTGTCTGAAAAGAGCGCCAGGATTGCCGATCCGCCGGTATCCGAAAAAAGCGCCCGGATTGCTGGTCCGGGCGGACCGGAGGGCTGAGAGAGATGGCGATGGGCGAAGAAGGCTTCGGTCGTGGGCATTTGTCGATCGGCCGCAAACTGTGGCAGATCCATTGGCTGTTCGTATTGCTGGTTTGCGCCACGGCAGCCATCGGCATCGCCATGCTGTATTCCGCCGCCAACGGCAGTTTCGATCCGTGGGCCTCGCGCCAGACCCTTCGTTTCGGGGTCGGCGTGGGGGTTTTGATCGTCGTCGCCCTGATCGATGTTAGGTTCTGGTTCAAGTATGCCTACGCATTCTATTTTCTGGCGCTGGTTTTGTTGGCGGCCGTCGAGGTCGCCGGGTCCATCGGCATGGGGGCACAGCGCTGGATCAGCCTTGGTCCGGCCAACGTTCAGCCCTCGGAAGTCATGAAGATTGGCCTCATCCTGGCGCTCGCGCGGTTTTTCCACGGGCGGTCGGTCGAAGAAGTGGGAAATCCGGTTTATCTGATTGTGCCGCTGCTTCTGGTAATTGCGCCGGTGGCTCTGGTGCTGCGACAACCGGATTTGGGAACAGCCGGAATTCTGATTATGGCGTCGGGCGCCCTCTTTTTCCTGGCGGGCGTCCGGGTTTGGAAATTCGCGGTGGTCGCCGTGGCGGGGCTGGCGGCTATACCCGTTATCTGGCAGTTTTTGTTCGAATATCAGAAGAAGCGTGTGTTGTTCTTTCTAAATCCCGAAAGCGATCCGCTGGGCTCCGGCTATCACATTATCCAGTCGAAAATCGCCTTAGGCTCCGGCGGCCTGTTCGGCAAGGGATTTTTGCAAGGCACCCAGTCGCACCTGAGTTTCCTTCCCGAAAAACAAACCGATTTCATTTTCACCATGCTGGCCGAGGAATTCGGTTTGGTCGGCGGGTTGGTGCTGATCGGCTTGTATCTGCTGTTGTTGATTTATGGTTTCGCCATCTCGCTGCGCTCGCGCAACCAGTTCGGCCGTATCGTCGGCATGGGCATCACCACCATCTTCTTCCTCTATATCTTCATCAACATCGCCATGGTTATGGGCCTGATCCCCGTGGTCGGCGCGCCGTTGCCGCTTATTTCCTACGGCGGAACGGCGATGGTCTCGCTGCTGTTTGGGTTTGGGCTTTTGATGGGCGTCTACGTCCACCGAGACGTCACCATCGGACGGCGCGGCGGCGAGGACTCGTAGGGCGCAAAAAGGATTTTCATAAAACCGGACGAAAAGCCGACGGAACGTATCGACAAGCGAAGCATGCTTTGGTATACGACCGCTCTGACCTTTGGGGCGCATAGCTCAGTTGGCAGAGCAGCTGACTCTTAATCAGCGGGTCGTGGGTTCGAATCCCTCAGCGCCTACC
>JABGRG010000023.1 GCA_018648445.1 Rhodospirillales bacterium
TGCGATCGCCACGGCCATTGCCGCCATTGCCACCGCCGGAATTGGCGTTTGCGTTGGATGCGTTAAAGACCCGGTAATAGTGATCGGCGAACTGGAAAAAATTCTCCGCTCCGATTCTATCGCCAGCTGAAACCGCGTCACGTGCCAGCGCGAGGTACTTCTCGTGAACCTGTTGCGCCGATCCGCGGATTTTCGCGTCGGAACCGGAATTATCGCCACCGCCATGTTTACCCGAGGAAAACCGTTTACCGTTACCGCGGGGACGCCCACGTCTGGGGCCACTCGAATGTTTCATCATGCCTATTTTTTTGGTTGCACAACCATATCCCAAATTACGCCCAGTCAATGCATCACAGTGCAGAGCACCACGATGCGCGCGACCGTCGGCCGAAAACACAATCGGCAACAGCGTGTTTGGAGTGGAAACCGGTTCGGCCTCGTGGCTCGAACCCCCGTGGCCCTATAGACCACCTGCGGAAGCCAACGTAGTCAGGTTTTCCGCTTATTCCAACTCTTTTTTTCAACAATCCGGTTTAATTCCGTGCTTGAGGGTCAGACAGCGCACGATGCCGCCTAGATCGCGATGGGTTTGGGCGACATCCATCGAAGCGGACCGAACGATTTCCGTCACTGCATCTGATTGGCCATATCCGATTTCAATGAAAGCCGCGCCGTGATCATCAAGCAGGGCGGCTATTTGCGGGGCGATGATGCGGTAGGCGTCCAGGCCGTCGGGTCCGCCGGCAAGCGCGCCCGTGGGTTCGAATTGCGAAACCTCGGGGTCAAGCCCGGCCACATCTTCCTCGGGGATATATGGCGGGTTGGCGACAATCACGTCGAACTTATGCTCCAGGCCCGCTGCCCAGTTGCCCTCGATAAATTCCGTGCGCCCACCCAAGTCGAGTTTTTGCGCATTGGCCTGCGCCACTTCCACGGCCCCCGGGTTGATATCGACGCCAATGCCGCAGGCGTCTGACCATTCGCTCAATAGCGCCAGCAGGATGCACCCGGTTCCGGTTCCCAGATCAAGCACCCGAAGTTTGCCATCACGCCCTTTCGCCCAGTCCAACGCCGCCAGAACCAGGGTTTCGGTATCGGGGCGCGGGATTAAGGTGTCGGCGGTGACATCGAAGGACAGACTCCAGAATTCGCGCATCCCCAGAATATGGGCCATGGGTTCACGGGCGGCCCGCCGCGCCACCAGTTGCGAAAACCTGTCAGCCTGTTCCGCATCCATTTGATGGTCGCGTCGGGTCAGCACCTGGGCCGCATCCAGGCCAAACGCCACGCCCGCAAGCACGCGGGCATCCAAACGCGCGCCATCTATCCCAGCCGCTTTCAGCGTCCGCACGGCGTCGTCGAACATATCTCCGAGGATGAGGCTTTGGCTCAATCGACTTCGGACAGACGCGATGCCTGATCCTCCGCCGTCAACGCCTCAACGATTTCGTCGAGATCGCCGTCCATCACCCGGTCCAGTTTGTGCAGGGTCAGGTTGATGCGATGGTCGGTGACGCGCCCCTGCGGGAAGTTGTAGGTGCGAATTCGCTCGGAGCGATCCCCCGATCCGACCTGCCCGCGCCTGGCGGCCGAACGTTCGGCATCGACCTTGGCGCGTTCGGCTTCGTAAATTCGGGAGCGCAGAACCCGCATGGCCTTGGCCTTGTTTTTGTGCTGCGATTTTTCGTCCTGTTGGGAAACCACGATGCCGCTGGGAATATGGGTGATGCGAACGGCGCTGTCGGTGGTGTTGACCGATTGTCCGCCAGGGCCACTGGCCCTGAAAACGTCTATGCGAAGATCCTTGTCGGCAATTTGAACATCCACCTCTTCGGCTTCGGGAAGAACGGCGACGGTGGCTGCCGAGGTATGGATGCGCCCGCTCGATTCGGTCTCCGGCACGCGCTGGACGCGATGAACACCGCTTTCGTACTTCAACTTGGCGAAGACGTTGCGTCCCGAAACAGAAACGGCGGCTTCCTTGTATCCGCCGATGCCCGTTTCGCTCACATGCATCAGCTCAAACTTCCAGCCGCGTTCTTCGGCATAGCGTTGATACATTCTGAAAAGGTTGGCCGCAAACAACGCCGCTTCCTCGCCGCCGGTGCCGGCGCGAAGTTCGAGGATGGCGTTTTTCGCATCGGCTTCATCCTTGGGCAGTAACATGACTTGGAGTTGTCGCTCCATCTCGGGAAGCCGCTCCTTGATGTCCCGCGATTCGGCCTCGGCCAGTTCGCGCATTTCGGCATCGCTGTCCGGGTCCGCCGCCATGGCCTCCAGTTCGGCCATTTCTTCGCGTGCCTTTCGCACCTGGGAAATACATTCCACCACCGGGCCAAGATCGGAATATTCCTTGGACATACGGGCGAAATCCGCCGATCCGGCGGTGTCCGGGCTGGCCATCAACGCACCCAGTTCGTCAAATCGGGCAACCACGCGATCCAGTTTTTCGTCGAGACTCACTTGCCCTTATCCTTTCGTTTCATCGTCAAGGCCGAACAGGTGATTGAGCGCCTGTTCCGCATCTTCAAGCTCTGTGGCCGATTGCTGTGAGGCGATATCGCGCATGGCCCGCGATGGACCGTGAAGCAACCGGTTGACCAATAGCCGCGTTGCCCGCTCGGCGTTGTCGGGCGATTCTTCCAGCGTTCTCGTTCGAACGTCCTCGAAGTAGGTCCGCAGGTTCGTCAAAGCGGGGACGGCGGCACGCTCCGCCCGGCCATGCAGGTACGCCGCCGCCTCGGCGTCGACAATTTTCCATGCCGCCTTGGCCTCGGCTTCGCGGTTGGCCAGCCCTTCGAGAGCGACCTGTTCCAGATCGTTCAGATCGTACAGAAAAGCGCCATCCAGCCGGTTGACCGCAGGCTCCACATCGCCGGGAATTCCCGTATCGATCAAAAACACCGGCTTGCGGCGACGACCGCGCAAAGCAGCCGATACCATGTCGGAGCTAAGGACATGCTTGTGGCGGCCCAATGCAGCGACCGTCACATCCGCTTCCGCCAGAAGGCGCGGCATGTCGTCATAGGCGGCGAAGTGGCAATCCATGCTTCGCGCTGCCGCCTGGGCCCGGGCCTCGGTCGGATGTATAACGGTAAGAGCGGTGACGCCGCCGGCCAGCATTTCACCGGCCACCAGTTCACCCATTTCGCCGGCCCCGATCAACAGGCCCGTACAGCGTGAAAGATCGCCATGAAGATCTCTCGCCAACTGAACGGCGGCGGCGGCGATGGAGACCGGACGTTCGCCGATGGCGGTTTGCGTACGCACCCGCTTGGCTGCCCCGTAAGCCGCTTGCAGCAGGGGCTCCAGTGTAGCTCCGACCATATCGGCCGAGCGCGCCATGCGGTGACACGCCTTGACCTGACCCAGCACCTGCGGCTCGCCGACCACCTGGCTGTCGAGCGACGCGGTGACGCTGAAAATATGGCGAACGGCGTCCGTGTCCCAATAAACGTAAAGGCTGCCCGCCAGTTCCGCCGGGTCCATGCCCGCATGTCCGGCCAGCGCCGCCGTTACAGCGCGAACGGCAACGTCACGCTCGGTATGGGCGGCCTGAACCTCGACCCGATCACACGTCGACAACACCAGGGCCTCGTCGACGCCTTCGGCGCGCAAGCGATCAAAAAACGGCCCTACCGCCGGGTCCTCGATGAACAAACGGTCGCGCAAGGCCAGCGAACCGGACCTATGGTTGGCGCCGACAATGATTGCGCGCTTGGTGGGGGAAGGTTCTGCCGCCATGCGGCCTGCCTAGCGGAAGCGGTCGAGGTGTGTCTCCAAAGCCGTCAGAGGCACCTCGGCCTGCTCACCGGAGTCCATGTCGCGCACCGTGGCCGCCTGGCGTGCGATTTCGTCTTCGCCCAAGATGACCGTGGCGCAGGCGTTCGCGGCGTTTGCGCGCTTCATTCGCTTTCCCAGGTTCCCGCTAAACCCGAGATCAACCGCAAAACCGGCGCGGCGCAATTGCTGGGTAATCGCCAGCGCGGTATCTGCAGCCTCGGCTCCGACAGGAATGATAACGACGGGGCGCTCCTTTTCGAGGCCGCCCTCGACCAGCATGGCCAGCCGCTCCACACCCGCCGCCCAGCCGATGCCCGGCGTCGCCGGTCCGCCCATTTGCTTGACCAGACCGTCGTAGCGTCCGCCGCCCAGCACCGTTCCTTGGGCACCCAGGGCGGTGGTCGTGAATTCAAAGGCCGAATGACAATAATAATCCAGCCCGCGCACCATGCGGGGGTTGAGCGTGTACTTTACCCCCGCAATTTCCAACCCATTCAGCAGGTCATCGAAAAAACGGCGCGATTCGTCATTCAGGCTGTCCGACATCAAAGGCGCATCGGCAACGATTGCTTTATCTTTTTCGTCCTTCGAATCGAGGATTCGTAACGGATTGCGGTGCAGCCTTTCTCGGCTGTCTTCCGACAAATTCTGGCCTTCTAGATATTCGACAAGGCGTGTCCGATAGGCATTTCGGCTTTCGGCATCGCCGAGGCTGTTCAACTCGCAAACCACATGTTCGCTGAGGCCCAGTTCATCCAGAATCTGCGCGCCCAGCGCAATGATCTCGACATCGGCTTGCGCGCCGGGCACACCCAGAAGCTCGGCTCCGATCTGATTGAATTGCCGCTGGCGGCCCTTTTGCGGGCGTTCGTAGCGAAACATGGGGCCGCGATAAAACAATTTAAGCGGTAGCTTTTGTGCCAGTCCGCCCGAAATGAATGCCCGGGCCACACCCGCTGTACCTTCGGGGCGAAGGGTGATGCGTTCCTTGCCCTTGTCCTCGAAAGTATACATTTCCTTGGTGACGATATCGGAGGTATCACCCAGGGTGCGCGCGAAAACCTCGGTCGATTCAAAGATCGGGGTGACAATTTCCGAATATCCATAGCGCGAAGCGACCGCGAACGCCGTTTGTTCGACATGGCGGTGGCGCAGGATATCGTCGTCTAACAGGTCGTGGGTGCCGCGTACCGGCTTCAGAGAGGCCATTTCTTCCTTGGTCCGTTTACTTCTCGCTACGAGTTAGCTGTTCCATAGCGCTTTTTTACATAAATCTCGACGATTTCCTGAAATTCCTCGGCGATTTTCGAACCCCGAAGCGTTACCGTCTTGCGACCGTCCACATAAACCGGTGCGACGGGGTCCTCGCCGATTCCCGGCAGGCTAATGCCGATATCGGCGTGTTTGCTTTCGCCGGGACCGTTCACGATACAGCCCATGACCGCCAAGTTCATGGTTTCGGCGCCGGGGTAAAGCTCACGCCATTCGGGCATGCGCGCGCGTACATGGGTCTGGATACTATCGGCCAATTCCTGGAAAACGGTGCTGGTCGTCCGCCCGCATCCCGGACATGACGTTACCAACGGCGCAAATGAGCGAAAGCCCATGGTTTGCAGGATTTCCTGGGCGACGATGACCTCGCGCGTGCGGTCGCCGCCCGGTTCGGGGGTCAGGGATACGCGGATGGTGTCGCCGATCCCTTCTTGCAAAAGCACCGCCATCGCCGCACTTGAGGCGACGATGCCCTTCGATCCCATACCCGCTTCGGTCAGGCCCAGATGCAGCGCGTAATCGCCGTGTGCGGCTAAATCCCGGTAAACGTCGATCAGGCTCTGTACGTCGCTGACCTTGCACGAAAGTACGATTTTGTCGCGCCCCAGTCCTAACTCTTCGGCCCGGGCTGCGCTGTCCACCGCCGAGGCGACGAGCGCTTCGCGGGTGATTTCGGCCAGGTCTTTCGGTTGAGCCAAGCGCGCGTTTTCATCCATCCGCCGGGACAGTTGTTCCTGATCCAGGCTGCCCCAGTTGACGCCGATGCGCACCGGCCGGTCATATTTCAGGGCGGTTTCGATCATAGCCGAATAGCGGCTGTCACGCTTTTCGCGAAAACCGACATTTCCCGGATTGATCCGGTACTTGGCGAGGGCTTCGGCGCAATCGGGGTGGTCCGCCAACAGTTTGTGTCCGACGTAATGGAAATCACCAACCAGCGGAACGTCCAGCCCCATTGCCGCCAGTCGATCCCGAATGCGCGGTACGGCAGCCGCCGATTCCGCGCGGTCCACTGTAATGCGAACGATTTCAGAACCCGCCTGGGCCAGCGCCGCGACCTGAGCCGTGGTTCCATCGACGTCGGCGGTGTCGGTGTTGGTCATGGATTGAACCACAATCGGCGCGTCACCGCCGATGATTACCGAGCCGACTTTTACCGGAACGCTTTTCCGGCGGGTGATTTGAAATGTTCCTGCGGGCATTCCGCGTGTCTTTCGTCAATTGGGCGCGCCACCGGTGGCGCCACCGATCAGGTGGTAAACCATTTCAAAGCTATATGGAAACCCTTGGTCGCCGGATCAATCAAGCACCGCCGTGCCGGACCGCAGACGTTCGGCGTCGAGCGCCACGTTCCGGCGCACCGCGCCAACACCGCCAATAGGAGCTACGGCCTTGCCACCGACCAGAATTTCCAACGCTCCGGCATTTCCGGTCAAAAGCGACAGGCCCGGCCTGTCGGGAACGCGGTAACTGTCACCGGCGCGCAAAAGGCGTGTCACCAGAAGACGGCGGGCGACGCCGTCGCGAACCTGTATCCAACTGTCGGATTTGGCGCGAACGACGATATCGGCAGCACTATCGGCAACAGCTGGTGCCGGTTCGGCGGGAGCAGGTGGCTCGGTCACTTCGGGGGCTGCCGGGATGGCCGCGATCTGGCTCGCCGGTGCGGGCGTTTCGGCAACCGTTGCGGCTTCGATGGGAGCCGCTGGTGTTGCCGGAGCCGCTGGTTCCGTCTGTGCCGTAGGTTCCTCAGCCGGAGCCGCCGGTTCCACCGACGCAGCTGGCTCAGGGGGCGTCACGGGTTCTTCGACCGGAGCGACGGGTTCGGGTTCCGGTTGGGCGACAACCGTTTCGGCAACCGTTGGCTCGGGTGTAACCGGGGTCTCCGGTTGTGCGGGTGCGGGAGCCTCGCGAAGCGCTCGGGTTTCCGCAACCGCCAAGTCAGCCGCCGTTAAGGTGTCGCGCGGAGTGGGTGCCGGCGCGACCGGGGGAGCTGGTGGGGCCGGAACTTCGGGCGCGGGCGCGCTGGGCACTTCGGCAACCTGCGGCGCACTCTCCACCGGGGTTTCAGGAACGGGCTCAACGGGTGTCTCCGCTACTTGCGGGGTAGGCTGCGGGATTTCCGGCGCTGGCGTAGGAACGCTCTGGACGGGTTCGACCACAGGTACGACTTCAGGCGTTGCGGGCGGCGCGGGCTCCGACGCGATTTGCGGTTCGGGGGTGGGCGTTGCGACAGGTGTCGGTACGACCACCGGCTCAACCGCCGGCGCAGCCGTAACTTCGGCGACGGGCGGTTCGACGATAACTGGTGCCGGGGCCGGGGCAGGTGGTGTTGATTGGGTTACGGTGGGGGGCGTGGGCGGAGTCTCAGGTGCGCTTTCCGCTGGCGCGTTTTCGACGGGCATGCTTTCCGCGGGCGGAGCCACCAAAGGCGGAGCCTCTATGGGTGATTGCTGGGGCGTTTGCGGCATTTCGACCGGGGTCGGCGTTGCGCTAACTGGGTCGGCAGGTTTCGCCGGATCATCTGACAGAAGTGTCGCCAGACGTTCGGGAAGTGCCGGGACGATGTTGTCGAATACGGAATCCTTCGATGATCCGACGTACCACGCGCCGTAGGCGACCCCGACCAGCAGAATTCCAATGAAGACAATGGCCGCGCCGGGCGTTCCGCGTTCCGCAATGGGAGATGGAAAGACGAGGGCCGGCCGGCCTTCCAGATTTTCCGCCTCGACTTTGAAGCGTCGCACCACTTCTTCGGAATCTAGACCGAGATGTTCAGCGTAGGTGCGAACAAAACCGACCGCGTAAGAGGCGCCGGGCAGATCTTCGTAGCGTCCTTCCTCGATAGCTTCAAGGTACGGATAGCGGATTCGCAGAATCGCCGAAACGTCCTGCAATTCTTCACCGAGGCGCAGGCGCGAAGCCCTTAGAAGCGCGCCCACTCCGGGTTCTAGGCTTTGTTCGTCTTCAGATTTCATAATCGCGCCTGTCGGGAAACCGCTATCGAGAAACTATCGCGCCGTTTAGTTAAAATATCCTTGAGAAGAATAAACCGGGGCATCCAGAAAAGGCCCGAAATCCCCCAAAATCAGACGCGGGTATTCTGCCCAAATATTAAGAAAACTCAAGCGCTAAACCGTAATACCAAATTGCATATAGGATAACCCGTTGAGATCGTCACCGCGCCCCGTCGGGTAGGAGCAAAGCTGCAGGCGATGCGCGTGCATCGGTAAGGCTTTGCGACGCCCTCCGACGGGGCGCGGTGACGACCGTACCGGCGGCCATTCAAGGCTTTCGGACGTCGTCGCACACGCCTTACGATGCAAAGGCATCGCCGCGCCGTGCGCTCCTAGCCGAAAGCCTTGAATGGCCGTCTCAATGGGTTATCCTATATGCAACTTGGTATTTTGCCCTAAATCATCACTCCATGATCACGTGCGTAATCACGCAGCTTTTCCCGCACACTGTGATCAGGAAGCTGAACGAGGGATTCCATGTATTTGCGCAGTGGATCGAGATCGAGGCTGCGGATCATGGCCTTGACCGGGCCGACCGACGACGGGTTCATCGAAAGACTGCGCAATCCCAGCCCGACAAGGGCCATGGCGTCAAGGGGGCTGCCGGCCATTTCCCCACAAAGGCTTACTGGCACCGATGCTTCGTCACATTGGCTTATGATCGTGCGCAGTATGGACAGGGTTGAAGGCGATATTGGGTCGTAGCGCTCCGCCAGCCGGGAATCGCCTCGATCGCTGGCGAACAGGAATTGAAACAGGTCGTTGCTTCCAATGGAAAGGAAATCCACACGCTTTAGCAGGGTGGGGAGCTGGAACACCAAAGACGGCACTTCCAGCATAGCGCCAACCAACATTTTCGTTGGCAGTTTCCGGCGCTCTTTTTGGGCGCGCTCGATTTCCATGTCGAGTAGATGACAGGCGGCATCATATTCGGCGACTTCGGCGATCATCGGGAACATCAATCTGAGTTCACGTCCCTTGGTTGATCTGATCAAAGCGCGCAACTGATGGCGCAGGATCGCCGGATGGTCCAGGCAGATGCGGATTGCGCGCCAGCCCATGGCCGGATTGGCGCTGGATGATTCCTGCCAATAGGGAAGAATCTTGTCACCGCCCACATCGACCGTCCGGAAAACGACCGGTTTGTCACCCGCCTCTCGGGCAACGTCGCCATAGAGTTTTTCCTGACTTGCGACGTCGGGAAAGTCCGAACGCGCCATAAACGGGATTTCTGTGCGGTAAAGGCCCACACCATCGGCGCCCGACGCATCCACCTGCGGCATATCAATGCGCAAACCAGCGTTAATGTTGATGCTGACTTTGGTGCCGTCCGAGGTGATGGCCGGAAGGCTTCGCAACGCTGCATATTGGGCTTTTTGCCGGTCGCGGTCCTCGATGCTGTCGACAAAGGACTGGGTGACGTTTTCGCCGGGACGTATCAGGACGTTGCCGTGATCGGCGTCGACGATAACGGGATCGCCTTCCTCGACGCGGCCCATTACCCCTTTTGCCTGCCCGACCATGGGAATGTCCAGCGCGCGGGCGATGATCGCTGCGTGGGCGGTGGGCGAGCCCTCTTCAAGAACGATGGCGCGCAGACGCGTGCGGTCCAATTCAAGCAATTGGGCCGGTCCCATGTTGCGCGCGAAGAGGACCACGTCGTCCGGAAGTCCGGCGTCCACGCCGATATCGGCGGACGGCCCGATAAGATGTTTCAACAGGCGATCGGCCAGATCGTCCATGTCGTGGACCCGTTCGCGCAAATAGCGGTCGGATACGCGGCTGAATCGGGCACGAATATCGTTTTGAACCTTCATGACGGCGGCTTCAGCCGTAAGGCCGCCGTCGATGGCCTCGCCGATGCGGGCCAGCCACCCTGCGTCTTCCGAGATCATCCGATAACTTTCGAGAATGCCGCGGTGTTCGTCGTCCCCGGCCAGACTTTCGTCATCGAGCAAAGCGTCCAGCGCCCCGTGCATCTCAGATACCGCCGCGCGGACCCGCGAATGTTCTTCCTCGGCGTCCTCGGCGACCAATTGGCTGACCTGGGCATGGGGCTGATTGAGAACGGCGATTCCCATGCCCATTCCGGCGTGGAAGCGGGCCGCCGGAATTTGCAACGGGGCCTTGGCGATGCCGTCTGCCGGGAACAGTTCCTGCCCGCCGATCAGTTCGCCGCCCGCGACCATCTCGGCCAGGACCATGGCCACCGTTTGCATGGTTTCGATTTCTTCTGCGACATAGCGGCGCAGGGTCCGGTTCTGAACCACGAGAACGCCCAGAACACGCCCACCGCGCAGGATCGGAACACCCATGAGCGAGTGGAATTTTTCTTCCCCCGTTTCCGGGCGGAAGACAAAGCTGGGATGGTGCTGGGCGTCGGACAACTTCAACGGCCGCGCCCGGGCGGCGATGACGCCGACCAGTCCCTCGCCGACGCGAAGGCGGGTCAGGTGGACGGCGGTTTTCTTGAGGCCCTCGGTGGCGAAAAGTTCAAGAAGGTCTCCGGCGCGGCGGACATAAACGGAGCAAACATCGGAACCCATGTTTCCGGCGATTGCCGAAACGATTCGGTCAAGCCGGTCCTGAGCGGTTCCGGCCCCCGCCATAACATCGCGCACCAGCGCAAGAAGCCGACGCGGAGAGACTCTCGCCGCCTTGTCCATGGCCGTTTTTTTAAGCCGCTCCGGCTTTCTCCCTGGCATCCAGAAGGGCCTCGCCCTGCAATATCAGCTCGTCGAGAATTTCGCCAACCGATTGCTCGGATTTTACCATACCGACAATCTGCCCGGCCATGATCGATCCATTTTCCACATCGCCGTCGATAACCGCGCGTTTCAGGGCTCCGGCCCAAAAATGCTCGATTTCGAGCTGTGCTTCCTTTTGATCCAGCTCGCCGTTGTCCACCCGGCTGATCAATTTGCGCTGGGTTTCCATGAAATGATCGGTTCCCTTGTTAACCAAGGCACGCACGGGAATGACCGGAAATCGTGGGTCCAGCTGAACCGTGGGCAATGCGTCGCGCGACGACGCGCGGATAAAGGCCTTTTTGAAATTCGGATGCGCGATGGACTCTGTTGCGCAAACGAAGCGGGTTCCCAACTGACATCCGGCTGCCCCCATTTCCAGATAGGAGACCATCGCCTCGCCACGACCGATGCCGCCCGCGACAAACACCGGGACGTCGGTGATGTTGGGCAAAATTTCTTGCGCCAGCACGCTGGTTACCACAGGGCCGATATGCCCGCCAGCCTCGGACCCTTCGATCACCAGCGCGTCGACGCCGTTGCGGATCAGCCTTTTGGCCAATGCCAACGCCGGTGCAAAGCAAATGACCTTGGCTCCCGCATCTTTGATTCGGCGAATGGCGGTCGCCGGAGGCAGGCCTCCCGCCAGAACGATATGGCCGACCTTGTGCTCGATACACACGTCGATCAGGGCATCAAGCTCGGGATGCATGGTGATCAGGTTGACGCCGAACGGTCGGTCGGTAAGGGCCGAGGTCGCGGCGATTTCGGTGCTTAGCAAATCGGGCGGCATGGAACCGCAGGCGATGACGCCGAATGCCCCGGCGTTGGAGAGCGCCGAAACGAGATAGCGCTCCGACAGCCACGACATGGCCCCGCCCATGATCGCGATTTCGCATCCCAGGAACTCACGCCCCTGTTGCCAAAGGCGGTCTAATCGCGGTCGCGAAATCCTGTTTGCCATGATTGATCTTACCTATTTGGTATCCGGGCCTATTCGGCGTCCAGACCGTAAGCCTCGTGAAGCGCGCGCAGGGCCAGTTCGGTATATTCTTCACCGACGAGGACGCTGACTTTAATTTCGGATGTCGAGATCACCTGAATATTGATGCCCTTTTCGGCCAGTGCGCCGAACATGGTCTGGGCGATGCCAGCGTGGCTGCGCATGCCGACGCCGATAACCGAGACTTTCACCACGTCGGAGTCCGATACCAAGGCAACGTACCCGAGCTCTTTCTTGCGGGCTTCGACGGTGCTGATGGCCCGTTCCAGATCGACCTTGCCGACGGTAAAGGTAATATCGGTCCTCTTCCCGTCGTCCGAGATGTTCTGAACGATCATATCGACGTTGATGCTGGCGTCGGCGAGGGGGCCGAATATGCCTGCGGCGACGCCGGGCTTGTCCGCCACCTGGGTCAGGGTGATTTTGGCTTCGTCCCGGCTGTAGGCGATTCCACTAATAAGCTCTTTTTCCACGATCTCGTCCTCATTTACGACCATTGTGCCTGGTTCATCGGAAAAACTCGAAACGACTTGCAGTCTGACATTGTGCTTCATGGCCAGTTCGACCGAACGGGTCTGCAGTACCTTGGCGCCGAGCGACGCCATCTCGAGCATTTCCTCATAGGTGATCTTGTCAAGTTTGCGCGCCTTGGAGACAATCCGGGGGTCGGTGGTGTAAACGCCGTCTACATCGGTGTGGATGTCGCAACGATCCGCCTCCAGCGCTGCTGCCAGCGCCACGGCGCTGGTGTCCGAGCCGCCACGGCCAAGGGTCGAAATGCGGCCGGTGGGCGCGACGCCCTGAAAACCGGCGACAACGGCGACCTCGCCCTTCGCCATGCTCTCAATCATTTCCTTGCCGTCTATCGAGTGAATCCGCGCCTTGCCGTGCACATCGTCGGTTTTGACCTGGATTTGCCACCCCAGCCACGAACGCGCGGCAACCCCCATTTCCTGCAGGGCCAGTGCGGTCAGACCGGCCGTGACCTGCTCGCCCGAAGCGACGACGGCGTCGTACTCGCGGGCATCGTACAGGCGGCTGATTTCGTCGACGTAGCCGACAAGCTGATTGGTTACACCGGCCATCGCCGAGACGACGACGGCAACCTGATGCCCGGCATCGACCTCTTTCTTGATTCGCCGGGCCACGGATTGGATCTTTTCCACATCGGCGACCGAAGTCCCGCCGAATTTTTTAACGATTCGGGCCATTCACGACGCTCCTCTGGTGCATGCCAAACCGTCTTGCCGCACCCAACGGCCTTCCTTGCGGAAGAAATATCGGCACGCAGTCGTTTTATAAGATTGCAACAAAGCTATTTGCTGCGCGGCGGGCGATTTTATATTCATAATGACCCAACGAAGCAAGTGCACCACTTTCATCCTTTCCAAGGGAATGTATTTTGACCGATCAAAACCCCCCGACGGCATCTAAAACGGCATCGCCGGACGAGATCGCCCGTTTTTCCGCCATGGCCGACGCGTGGTGGGACCCCGAGGGTGATTTCAAGCCTCTTCACCGGTTAAATCCGGTTCGTCTGGCTTTCATTCGAGATCACGGATGCGCTCGATTCGGGTGCGATTCTCGCGCCGACAGACCCCTGGACGGCCTGCGCGTTCTGGATATCGGATGCGGCGGCGGCTTGTTGAGCGAACCGGTGACGCGCCTGGGCGCGCGAGTCGTCGGTATCGATGCCGCCGAGAAATCAATCCAGGTGGCGCGCCTGCACGCCGAACGGAACGGATTGGACATTGATTACCGCTGTGCCCCGCCCGAAGACTTCGTTCAAGCCGCAGGCGGAGACTTCGATATCGTTCTGAATATGGAGGTGCTGGAACACGTTGCCGATCTTGACGCGTTTTTCTCGGTCAGCGCCGGCATGGTCAAGCGCGGTGGAATCATGGTGATTTCAACCATTAACCGGACGTTGAAGTCCCTTGCCCTGGCCAAGGTCGGCGCGGAGTACGTTCTTCGTTGGCTGCCGGCGGGCACCCACGACTGGCGCAAATTCGTTCGCCCGTCGGAACTGGAGGAGGGGCTGCGTCCAAGGGGAATCGAGATTACTCAACTGAGCGGAGTCGCCTACAACCCGCTTCGTGACGAATGGGGGCCGTCGAGAGATTTGACGGTCAACTACATGGCGTTGGGGGTAAAGGACTAGAGCGCTCTAGTGATTGCGGCGGGGGAATCGCGGAATTTGATAGTACTCGATTCCCTCTTCGTTCAGGTCGGCCGCTTCTTCCTCGGTCGCCGAGCCGTAGATGCCGCGTTCATCGGATTCGCCATAATGGATTTTGCGCGCTTCCTCGGCAAATTCGTCGCCGACGTTGTCACAATTTTCCTCGACGTGCTTGCGAAGTTTCTCGGAAGCCTGAAAAATCTGCGTGGCGACCTCGCTTGCCCTTGATTCGACGGCTTCGGCCTTGGCCTCGCCTTTTGCCAGATGCGGGGCCATGGGTGCTTTGCGAACATGGGTGCTGCCGCAATAGGGGCACAAGATATCACCCAAGGCGCTTTGCTCGTCAAAGGAGGCGGCGTCTTTGAACCATGCTTCGAACTGGTGTTCATCGGCGCATTTTAGCTGGTACAGGATCATAGCAATCTGGCAATCTCATCTAGGGACGCAGTGGTTTATACCAACTTGCTCACTTTACCAAGTTTAACGGAACCTTCCAAAGAAATGGTTAAACCCGATAAAAAAAGCCAACTCCGACGGTATTTGGAAATCACCGAACCGTCGCTGTGGGTGACGCGGTTTGCGCCGCTGGTTCCGAAGAACCAACCGGTGCTCGATCTGGCCTGCGGCAACGCGCGGCACGCGAGGCTTTTTCTGGCGCGCGGACATAGCGTGGTCGCGCTGGACCGCAACGTCGAGCCGCTGGACGATCTGACCGCCAACGCGAACGCCGAAATCATCGGCGTCGATTTGGAAGACGGCGGCCACCCGGAGGATGGTTGTAACTGGCCTCTTGCGGGGCGCTCATTTGCGGGCATCGTCGTTGTCAATTATCTCTACCGGCCACTATTCCCGTATATTCTGGATGCAGTGGCCGACGGTGGCGTGCTCATTTACGAGACGTTCGCGCGGGGCAACGAGAAATACCGGCGCCCCCGGAACCCCGACCATCTGTTAATGGACGGCGAACTGATCGATCTTGTGAAAGATCGCTTCCGAATCGTTTGTTTCGAGCAGGGCCTTGTGGAAAAGGGGCCGCTTCCCGGGGTTATCCAACGAATTTGCGCGGTTAACGGTGGGGCGGGACCCAGTCCGGTTTAAGCGGCTGGAACGATTTTCAGCGCGGCGTCGAGGGTTCCGGCAGATTCCATCTCATAAATTCCGTTACAATCGCCGATGTGTTCGTCATCGACAAATATTTGCGGAACGGATGTGTTGCCACCGGCTTTTTCGCTCATATCGCGCCGCTTTGAAGGGCTCATCATCACGTCGATGTCGTTGAATTCGACGCCTTTCGATTTCAGCAGCGCCTTGGCGCGATGGCAAAACGGGCAAAACGGGGTCGTATAGATATCGATCCTGGTCACGGGTCGTGCGCTCCTTGGTATTTTCATCGTCGCTTATATAGTCCTAAATTGCCGGGGCGGGAACCCTGGCCAGGGTCAGTACGTCAACCGAAACGGCACCCGCGCGCAGCAGAGCTTTCGTGCACATTGATACGGTCGCCCCCGTGGTCATCACATCGTCAATCAGGAGCACCTTGCGACCGTTGATTTTCGCTGTGTGGCGCTTCGATATGGAAAATGCTCCGGCAACATTTCGCCGCCTTGCCGAGCGCCCCATTGCGCCCTGCGAAGGGGTTCGGCGGCGGCGGACCAGGGTCGTTGCATCTACCGACAAGCCCGAAAGTTTTCCGATCTCGTGGGCCAGCAGGGCGGCCTGATTGTAACGCCGCGCGAAAAGTCGCGTCCAATGCAGCGGCACGGGAACCAGCAGGTCGGCCCCGGCGATCAGGTCGGCTCCGGCCCGTACCATCCAACCCGCGTAAGCGGGCGCAGCGTAGGTCCGGTCCCCATGCTTGAAGGAAAGCACGAGCTTGCGGCTGGCTGCCGAATAAAGCATCGGCGCGCGCGCCCGGCCAAATGGCGGGCGATATTTGGCGCACGCGCCGCAAACCGCGCCGTGTCCGACTTCGTATTCGAAGGGTAGGCCGCAGGCGTCACAACACGGCGGCCCGATCAGTTCAATCCCCTCCCAACAGGTTGGACAAAGGACGCCGGCGGCATCGACAAGCGTGCCGCAGGCAAGGCATGAATGGGGAAGCAGGGTATCGAGCACCGGCGTTACCAGTCGGTGCAGGGCTTGGATCGCCCGTCCCGTTTCTTGCGGCATTTATTTTTTTCCAAAAGCCAATGCTGCGAAGTTGGTATTGATACCATATGATCTTGTGAAATGGATAAACCCGCGCGGATTAAATGAACAATCCCACCCAAATATTCGACCGTCGCATCGTGCGCCTTCACCGTGACCGCGCGGCGGCGCATCTGGACGCCAACGATTTTCTGCGCCGCGAGGTGGCCGAGCGTCTGTTGGATCGGCTGGGTGATATCAAGCGCAGCTTCCCCACAGCCCTTGATCTGGGCTGTGCGACGGGAACGCTGGGGCGAATGCTGAGCGGCGAGGGCGGCATCGAGACGCTGGTCCAATGCGATCTATCGCCGCGCATGGTTGAGCGGGCTGGCGGACTTCGCGCCGTCGCCGATGAAGAGGCCTTGCCCTTCGCCAACGCGCGCTTTGATCTGGTGCTGAGTTGCCTGAACCTTCACTGGGTCAACGACCTGCCCGGCACGCTGGTGCAAATCCGCCGTGCGCTAAAACCAGATGGGCTTTTTCTGGCCGCCGTGTTCGCGGGCGGAACCTGCACGGAATTGCGTCAGGCCCTGAGTGCGGCGGAGTTGGAAGTCGAAGGCGGAATGAGCCCCCGCGTTTCCCCTTTCGCCGAGGTGCGTGATGCGGGCAATCTTTTGCAGCGCGCCGGCTTTGCCCTGCCGGTGGCGGATTCCGACACCCTGCGGGTTTCGTACCCCGATCCCATGAAACTGATGAGCGATTTGCGCGCCATGGGCGAGACCAACGCCGTTGCCGAGCGGCGAAAGAATTTCCCCCGCCGCGAAACCCTGGCTTTGTCGGCGGCGAAATACGCCGAACAATTCGCCGACGCCGACGGCCGTATCCCAGCCACCTTCGAGGTCGTCTTCCTGACAGCATGGGCACCCCATCCATCGCAACCCAAACCGCTGGCGCCGGGAAGCGCCCAAACGAGACTGGCGGACATTCTATGAAATTTCCCGACCCCTTGCTGCACGGGCGGCTGATCAAGCGCTACAAACGCTTCCTGGCGGATGTGGAGCTTGATAGCGGCGAAACCGTTACCGCCCATTGCGCCAACTCGGGCTCGATGCTGAGCGTCAATGAGCCCGGATCGGAAGTGTGGCTTTCTCCGGCGCGCAATCCAAACCGCAAGTTACGTTACACCTGGGAGCTCATTCAAATCGGCGAAGCCCTGGTCGGCATCAATACCGGACACCCCAACGCACTGGTTGCTGAGGCCGTGGCCGACGGCATCATTGACGAGTTGACGGGATATACCCAGATCCGCCGCGAGGTGAAGTACGGGCGCAACTCGCGCATCGATTTGTTGCTGGAGGGGGAGGGGCGGCGGCCTTGTTATGTGGAGGTCAAGAACGTCACCATGCGGCGTGATCTATCGGCCGGAACTGCAGTTGAGTTCCCGGATTCAGTGACGGCGCGCGGGGCCAAGCATTTGGACGAATTGAGCGAGATGGTTCGGGAAGGTTGCCGCGCGGTCATGTTCTATTTCGTCCAACGAACAGACGGCATGGGCTTCGCTCTGGCCAGCGATATCGACCCGGTTTACGCGGAACGTTTCACCGCTGCGCGCAAGGCCGAGGTCGAGGCCATTTGCTACGGCGCGAGAATTTCACCCGAGGAAATATTGGTTGATCGGCCAATCCCTCTGGAAAAAACGCCAAGGATCGTTAATAAGAACCCATAGGGTTTAAGAACATCGGGTTATTGCGTTTATGAATTCAGGTCGCCGAATCAAATTACACGGTCCGGATGCTTTCGCCGGAATGCGCGCCGCCGGTCGTCTGGCCGCCGAGACGCTGGACATGATCGCCCCTTATGTTGTGCCGGGGGCGATGACGGAAGAAATCGACCGCCTGTGCCATGAATTTATCGTCGCCCGTGGGGCCGTCCCTGCGCCTTTGAATTATCGGGGCTTTCCCAAATCCATATGTACGTCCATCAATCATGTGGTCTGTCACGGCATTCCCGGCGACAAGCGCCTTCGCGATGGCGATATCGTCAACATCGATGTCACCGTCATTCTCGACGGATGGCACGGCGACACCAGCCGCATGTTCGTGGCGGGCAGACCCAGCGTGAAGGCCATGCGTCTGGTCGACATTACCTTCGAAGCCATGTGGCGGGGCATCGAGGCGGTTCGTCCCGGTGCGCGGTTCGGCGATATCGGCAACGCCATCCAGTCGCACGCCGAAGCCCATCGCTACTCGGTGGTGCGGGATTTCTGTGGGCATGGTCTGGGCCGGGTCTTTCACGATGCGCCCAACGTCATGCACTTCGGCGACAAGGGCGCGGGCGAGGAACTTCGGGCCGGGATGATCTTTACCATCGAACCGATGATCAACGCCGGGCGTCTGGAAGTGAAGGTCCTGCAGGACGGATGGACGGCGGTGACCAAGGATCGTTCCCTTTCGGCCCAGTTCGAGCATTCCATCGCCGTTACCGAGGACGGATACGAGGTGTTCACCCTTTCGCCCGGCGGTCTGCACCAGCCGCCCTACGATATCTGAGGCCGCGGAACCGATGGCCGATCAGCCCCATTACGCCGGACACCGCAAGCGGTTGCGCGAAAGGCTGATGAACGCAGGTGCTGACGCGCTTCCCGACTATGAACTTCTGGAACTGGTTTTGTTCAGCGCGCTGCCCCGGCGCGACACCAAACCGCTGGCCAAGGCCCTGCTGGACCGGTTCGGCACCTTCGCCGAAGTGGTCTCGGCCGATGCGAAATTGCTCGCCGAAATTGAAGGCGCGGGCGACGCCGTGATCGCAGCTTTAAAAACCGTTCAGGCCGCCGCCCTGCGAATGGCGCGCGACGAGGTCATGGAAAAACCGGTCATCGCATCGTGGCAGAAACTCATGTCCTATTGCCGGGCCAGCATGGCCCACGAGGCGACCGAGCAGTTCCGCGTTCTTTTCCTTAATCACCGGAACATGTTGATTGCCGACGAGGTGCAACAACGCGGAACCGTCGACCATACGCCGGTCTATCCGCGCGAGGTGGTCAAGCGAGCCCTAGAGTTGGGGGCCAGCGCCCTGATTATGGTTCACAACCATCCCAGCGGCGACCCGACCCCGTCGCAGGCCGATATCGAAATGACCGAGGAAGTCCGTGAAGCCGGGGAAAAACTGGGCATCGCGCTGCATGATCACGTGATCATTTCCAAGCACGGCAACAATTCCTTCAAAACGATGGGATTGATCTAGGCTTTCCCAGTCGCGATCGCGGTATCAGGGAATGGGAGCGTAATTCGCTTTTTGCACTGAAAATTGCGAAGCGAAATCGGGATCGTCGTTGATGATCTTCTCAACTTCCGGTGCGGTGGCCAGACGAACATCGTCATTGCCCAGATAAACCCAAACATCGCCGCCCAACATCACGTATCTAACAATCGTATCTTTTGCCACAAGGCACTCCACTATCTAAATCTCCTCCGCGCCCCGGGGAAACACTGCAAGTCCCGCGCCAGTCAGCCCGTTTCTTTTGACCGATCGAAGGAAAGAACGAAAAAAACCGGAGGTCGGTTTCCCGTCCTCCGGCTTGTTCAATGTGCGCGGGTGTGGCACGATTATTGATGGCTGCTCGATGCCGCCCAGCGGTTGATGCTTTGTTCGGTGGCGTATTTATCGATTTCGGCCAGTTCTTCGCGGGTGAAGGCGGCGGAACCCAAGGCCTTGACGTTTTCGGTGATCTGTTCGGGGCGCGTCGCACCGATCAGCGCCGTGGTCACGCGCGGGTCGCGCAGGGCCCAGGCGATGGCCATCTGGGCCAGGGTCTGGCCGCGCCGCTTGGCGATTTCGTTGAGCGCGCGCACGTTTTTTATGGCCTGTTCGCTGAGATATTCGCCGGGCAGCCAAGGCTTGTCTTGGGCAGCGCGGGAATCCCCCGGAATTCCGTTCAGGTACTTGTCGGTCAGCAGGCCCTGAGCCAGCGGCGAAAAGGCGATGCAGCCAATGCCTTCATCTTCCAGCGCATCCAGAAGGCCGTCGGTTTCGATCCAGCGGTTGAACATGTTGTAGCTGGGTTGGTGGATCAGGCACGGCGTGCCCATGTCGCGCAGGATTTTTGCCGCCTCGCGGGTCTTGCCGGGCGAATACGACGAAATGCCGACGTAAAGGGCCTTGCCCTGACGCACCGCCAGATCAAGCGCGCCCAGGGTTTCCTCCAGCGGCGTATCGGGATCGAACCGGTGGGAATAGAAAATATCGAAATATTCCAGTCCGGTGCGTTTCAGGCTTTGGTCGAGGCTGGCGAGCAAGTGTTTTTTCGAGCCGAACATGCCGTAGGGGCCATCCCACATGGGGTAGCCCGCCTTGGATGCGATGATGATTTCATCGCGGTACGGCGCGAAGTCCTTGTTAATGATCTTGCGAAGCGTCTCTTCCGCCGAGCCCGGCGGCGGGCCGTAGTTGTTGGCGATGTCGAAATGTGTGATGCCGTGATCGAAGGCGGCGCGGAAAAGCTCACGCGCACCCTCAAATGAGTCGTTGCCGCCGAAATTGTTCCACAAACCCAGCGAAAGGGCCGGAAGCTGCAATCCGCTGCGTCCGCAGCGGCGGTAATCAATAACGTTATAACGGTCGGCCGATGGTGAATAACTCATCAAAAACCTCATAAAAAATACGGTGTTTGTCTCGCGTTCCAATGTGGGCAGGCGTTGGATGCTTGGCAATACCCGATCACCCTATGATATATACGATGCCTAACCGCGCCCAAGGGAAACCCCGGCTTTGAATATCATTCTTCGCGTTTTCATCCCGTTCGCCCTGGGCTATTTTCTTTCCTACATTTATCGTGTCGTCAACGCGGTGATCGCGCCCGACTTGGTTGCGGAAATGGGGCTGGACGCCTCCGATCTTGGTTTGTTGACCAGCACATACTTCCTGACCTTCGCCGCCTTTCAGATTCCGCTGGGCATGTTGCTGGACCGCTATGGCCCCCGGCGCACCGAATCCGTCTTGCTCTTGTTCGCCGCCGCCGGGGCTTTCGTGTTCGCGCTGGCCCCCAATACGACGACGCTGATTATCGGTCGCGGGCTTATCGGCTTCGGCGTTTCGGCCTGCCTGATGGCGGCCTTCAAGGGGTTCGTGCTGTGGTTCCCGGCTGGACGCCTTCCGCTGGTCAACGGGATGCAGATGGCCGTGGGCGGACTTGGCGCACTGAGCGCGACGGTTCCCATCGAGGCGGCTCTTTCTTTCACTGACTGGCGCGGCATTTTCATGGCTCTTGGCGGAATGACGGTCGTTGCCGCGATTCTTTTGTTTACGGTGGTTCCCGACAAGGAAGGCGAGGCCGAACCCAGCCGCATGGCCGATCAGTTCGGCGGCGTCAAACAAGTAATGACAAGCCCGATGTTCTGGCGGATCGCGCCCATAACGTTCACCACACAGGCGGCCTTTCTGTCATTGCAAAGCCTGTGGTCGGGTCCGTGGCTGCGCGACGTTGGCGGACTGGGCCGGGACGAAGTGGCATTCGCTCTTTTGACGATCGCAGGCGCCATGACGGTCGGGTTCATCTTGGCTGGCGTGGTGGCCGAACGGTTGGGACGGCTGGGCGTTACTCCTATTGCGGTGGCCATCGTATCAATGGTCGGTTCCATGGCCATGCAGTTGGTGCTGGTTTTGGGGCTTCCCGTTCCGCCGCTGGTTCTTTGGTGCGTGTTGGCCCTGTTCGGCACCAACGGTATCCTTGTTTACGCAGGCCTTTCGCAAACGTTCCCGCGCCACCTGGCCGGACGGGTGAACACCGGCATGAACCTGCTGGTGTTCGTGGCCAGCTTCGGCTTTCAATGGGGGGTCGGGGTGGTTATCGACCAGTTCCCGCTTGCGCAAACGGGCGGATATCTGCCGCAGGCCTATCAAACCGGCATTGGCGTAGTGCTGGCACTTGAGGTGATGGCCTTGCTGTGGATGGTCTTCTATCGCAAGGGGCCTTTGCCTCTCAAAGTGTAAAGATCTCTGTCGCGGGGCCGTCTTCCTCCCATCCCTGGACAATCAATTTTCCCGCTCGCGCATTGGCGATGGCAGCGAGCCGCGTTGTCGCATTCAGGATCGGCGGGGCGACCCAGGCGAAGTCGTCGGCCACGTCTCGTTCACGTACCTGTTCCATGCACTGCCACCGCCCGACGCTGTCGATGCCACGGGCGCGGCCCGGCACGCCGAAGCCGATCCAGTGATTGGCGGTGCTGACCGATCCTTCGCGAATATCAGATTGGGTTTCCAGCCGTTCGATGGCGCAGCTTTCGTCCGCGTCCACTCCGCTCAGGGTATAGAACACCGGGATGCAGACCGGCGTTTCGCTGAGCATGCGTTTTGCTTCGTCATAGGTCGCGCATTCGTCGAAGACCTTGCGCAGCAGGTGCGCCGGCGGCAATCCGCCATTTTTCCATATGGCAGCCCGGTTGGCGATCCAGTCCAGGGCCATGATCGGCGATGTCCAGCGCATGGGCGGCTGATTGAGGGCGGCGCTGAACCGGCCCGGTGCCATGGCCGTGGTGATCCCGGCAAACCCCGGCCAGGTGACGTTGAAATACTCGCCCGCGCGGCTTTCGTGACGGGTCACGGCAAGGGTGCGGCCCAGACCGTCCAGCGGCCAATCGAGGGTTCGCAACATTCGGTTTCCGGGCGTGATCGGATCGGGCGCAAGGCCCGTGGTGCAGCCCCACTCGAAAGACAGGTTCAGCATGAAGATGCCTGGCGCTCCGGTGTGTTCGGCAACCTTGGTGATTTCGGTAAGATAAGGGTCGTTCGTGCGTTCCATCCAGCGCCGGGACACGGCATCGGCTGTCCACAAGACGGGCGTGCCATAGCGCTGCCGGGCCGTTTGCATGATCTCGGACAACAGCTCGGGTGCGCCCGCCAACGCCCCGGGAGCGCCTTCCGTTCCCACGTCGATCAAGGGAATTGTTCGTAACACCGTTTCGCCCACCAAGATTTCATCGCCGTTTATCATATCACGACTATGCAAACGGCCATTGATGAGTAAAATCGCGCTTCCTCAAAAAAATGACCGGAGACGTCTGATGATCCCGCGCTATTCCCGCCCCGATATGGTCGCCATCTGGGAAGCCGCCAACCGCTTCCACATCTGGTATCTGATCGAGGCCCATGCCTGTGACGCTCTTGCCGATCTGGGGGTGATTCCCAAAGAATCCGCCAAGGCTGTGTGGGAAAAGGGAAACAAGGAATACACGCCCGCGCGCATTCAGCGCATTGACGATATCGAGGCCGAAACCCGCCACGACGTGATTGCCTTTTTGACCGAACTGGCCGAACAGGTGGGCGAGGAATCGCGCTTCGTGCATCAGGGCATGACGTCATCGGACGTGCTGGACACCTGCTTCAATGCGCAATTGACCCAGGCCGCAGATATTTTGCTGGCCGATGTGGACAAGGTTCTGGCGGCGCTGAAAAAACGTGCGTTCGACACCAAGGACATGCCGGTGATCGGGCGGTCCCATGGCATTCACGCCGAGCCGACATCCATGGGCATCAAGTTCGCCCGCTTTTACGCCGAGTTTGCGCGCAACCGTGAGCGCCTTGTGCGTGCCCGCGAAGAAGTCGCCACCTGCGCCATTTCGGGAGCCGTCGGCACCTTTGCCAACGTCGACCCGCAGGTCGAGGAACATGTGGCCGATAAAATGGGTCTGATGCCTGAGCCGGTTTCCAGCCAGGTCATTCCGCGCGACCGTCACGCTGCATTTTTCGCGGTCCTTGCGGTCATCGCCAGTTCCATCGAAAACGTGGCCACCGAAATTCGCCACATGCAGCGCACCGAAGTGCGCGAGGCCCAGGAATATTTCGCGCCGGGGCAAAAGGGCTCAAGCGCCATGCCGCACAAGCGCAACCCGATCCTGACGGAGAACCTGACCGGACTGGCGCGCACGGTGCGCGCCGCTGTGGTTCCGGCGCTGGAAAACGTGGCTCTGTGGCACGAGCGCGATATCTCGCATTCTTCCGTTGAACGCATGATCGGACCGGACGCCACCATCACGCTGGATTTCGCCCTTAACCGCATGGCAGGCGTCATCGAAAAGCTGGTGGTTTACCCCGAGAACATGATGACCCAGCTAAATTCCTTTGGCGGCATTCATGATGCCCAGCGGGTTCTTCTGTTCCTGACGCAAAACGATGTTTCGCGTGAAGACGCCTACAAGATCGTTCAGCGCAACGCCATGCGGGTTTGGAAAAGTTTTGGTATCGACCCCGACGATCCGGACCGCGAAGCGACGCGCGACGCACAGGATATCGAAGCGGCCAAGCACGACAACCGCCTGTTCTTTTTCCTGTCCAAAGATGCCGATCTGGCCAAGGTGCTCGACGTCGAAAAACTGTCAGCACTGCTGGACGAAGATTCGATCAGCTACCACACCAAGCACGTGGACACTATCTTCAAGCGGGTGTTTGGAGCGACTTAGAGCACGCCTTCAAGGCAATTGAAGGACGAACACCAGCCCTCGTCGTGGCGGTCGCGCAGTTCCTCGCTAGGGAAGCCTTCGTGGGTCAGGGTCATGGCTGTTCCCGAACCGTCGTCGGCGAAATCAAGAGTGACGAGGGTGTCGGCGTCCGGCATGTCACCGGTTTCCCACGACCATGTAAAGACAAGTCGGTTCGGCTCATCAATCTCGCGGTAGATACCAACGACGGTGTGATCGGTAGCCTCGGGGGAGCGCATGGTGATGCGGTATTTCCCGCCCACACGAAAATCCACGGTGGCCGACGGCACCGAAAACCCCTCGGGGCCGAACCATTCCTTCAGCACATCGGGGTCCGTAAACGCCTTGAACACGCGCTCGCGCGTGGCGGCGAAGGTGCGCGAGATCGTAAGTTTCGAAACGGCCAGGGTCTCAATCGTCGCTGCTTTGGTCATGGGAGTGTCCAGTCTTTTCCAGATATTCGGTCAAACGATCGAACTGTCCCTCCCAGAACCGTCGATAGGTCTCTATCCAATCCGAAGCCTCGTGAAGCGGGTCGGCCGCAAGTCGGCAGCGCCGCCATTGCCCGTCTTTTTCGCGGGAAATCAGATGCGCCGTTTCCAGAACCTTCAGGTGCCGCGACACGGCGGGAAGGGAAATGGTGAACGGTTCGGCAAGTTCCCCGACCGACGCTTCGCTGCGTGCCAACCGGGCAAGGATGGCCCGGCGGGTCGGATCGGCCAGCGCTGAAAAAGTCGCGTCGAGGGAATCGGAAACCAGCATCAGGAACCTCGGTCCAAATGAGAACCATTTTTATTTAACCAGATTGTTAAATAATATCACCGGTGAAAAATGTCAATGCTTCGCGCGCGATTTATTGTTTTTTGGGGCTTGACCTAAAGTCGCACTTGCCGCAAACTCTCTCGTCATGCGTGAAACATCCACCCGACCTTTGCCGATTTCCGAGAAGCGGGATTGGCTTCGGCTGATCCGTAGCGAGAACATCGGCCCCATCACCTTTTTCAAATTGCTGGACCACTACGGTTCGGCGGCGGCGGCGTTGCAGGCGATTCCCGATTTGGCGAAAAGCGGCGGGCGGGCCGGCAAGATACGCATTGCCCCCCGCGCCGAGGCCGAACGCGAGATGGAGGAATGTGGGCGAATCGGCGTGCACGTCGTGGCCCGTGGCGAGCCCGAGTATCCGCCGCTTCTGTCCCACATTGAGGATGCGCCACCGCTGATATTCGCTCTTGGTCATATGCATCTGCTTGCCAAAGCCGCCGTGGCCGTTATCGGTGCGCGGAACTCCTCGGTTGTGGGGCGGCGGTTTGCGCACGATCTGGCAGCCGATCTAGGCGCGGGCGGTTTGTTGGTGGTGTCGGGAATGGCGCGCGGCATTGATGCGGCTGCTCACGATGGCGCGCTCGCCTCGGGGACGGCCGCCGTGCTGGGTGGTGGTGTGGATGTTGTGTACCCGCGGGAAAACGAGGCTCTTTACGAATCGATCATTGAACGCGGCGTCCTTGTTTCAGAGGTCAGCTGCGGAACCAAGCCCCAGGCCCGTCATTTCCCCAGGCGCAATCGGATCATTTCGGGGATTTCGCGCGGCGTCGTGGTGGTCGAGGCCAACCCGCGATCTGGCTCGCTCATTACCGCGCGTCTCGCCCTCGAACAGGGACGCGAGGTGTTCGCTGTTCCCGGTTCGCCGCTTGATCCTCGGGCCAAAGGCGCCAACAAATTGATCCGCGACGGCGCGACCATGGCTGAGAGCGCCGAAGACGTTCTGCGCGTTTTGAACGAACAAAACCGCCCGCTGAAGGAGCGACGAACGGCAGAATTCAGCGGTGTTCCAAGGCCCCGCCCCAATGAATCCGAGCTCAATTCCGCGCGTAGGGAAATCATCGAAAGTCTCGGGCCTGTGCCAGTAACTGTTGACGAATTGCTTCGAAGTTGCCAATTCTCCCCTGCTGTGGCGTCGGTCATTCTGCTGGAACTGGAGTTGGCAGGTCGGCTGGAGCGCCATCCGGGGAACCAAGTGTCATTGATACTCCAGAGATGAAACCTCATTTAGAAAGCCGTCCATGCCAGAGAACGTCGTCGTCGTTGAATCGCCCGCCAAGGCCAAGACCATCAACAAGTACCTTGGCAACGCGTACAAGGTGCTTGCCAGTTTCGGGCATGTGCGCGATCTGTCTCCCAAGGACGGCTCGGTACAGCCGGACAACGACTTTGCCATGGACTGGCAGGTCGACTCCAAGGCCGAGAAACACATCAAGGAAATCGCCAAGGCTTGCCGTGGCGCCCAACGACTCTATCTCGCTACTGATCCGGATCGCGAGGGAGAGGCCATTTCCTGGCATATGCGACAGGTCCTTGATGAGCGCGGCGTACTGGAGGGCGTAGAGATCAAGCGGGTCGTTTTCAACGAGATTACGAAGTCGGCGGTTCAGGGCGCCTTTGAATCTCCGCGCGAATTGGATGACCATCTGGTCAACGCCTACCTCGCCCGCCGGGCGCTGGACTTTCTGGTAGGCTTTACCCTGTCGCCGGTCCTGTGGCGGAAACTTCCCGGCAGCCGGTCGGCTGGACGGGTGCAGTCGGTCGCGCTTCGTCTGGTTTGCGAGCGCGAGGCCGAGATCGAGGTTTTTAACGCGGACGAATACTGGACCGTCAAAGGCGAATTCGCCAAAGCCGACGGAGCAAAATTAACCGCGAACCTGACACAATTGGATGGCAAGAAGCTGGACAAGCTGGCCTTGGGCAACCAGGCTGCCGCCGATTACGCGGTTCGCACCATCGAGGCTGCGTCTTTTAGTGTCGCCAAGGTCGAACGCAAGCAGTCGCGGCGCAATCCGGCGCCGCCATTCACCACCTCGACCCTGCAGCAGGAAGCGGCCCGCAAGCTGCATTTCGCTGCGCGCCAAACCATGCAGGTGGCGCAACGTCTTTATGAAGGTGTCACCATTGATGGCGATACGACCGGCCTGATCACCTACATGCGAACCGATGGCGTGCAGATGGCCAACGAGGCCATTCACGCCAGTCGCGGGCTGATCGGCGGGCGTTACGGCCAAAATTACGTGCCCGAGAAACCGCGCATGTACAAGACCCGCGCTAAGAATGCGCAGGAAGCCCACGAAGCCATTCGTCCCACCGACGTTACGCGCACGCCCGAACAGGTTGCGCCGCTTCTTTCGGGCGAACAGTTGCGTCTTTATACCCTGATTTGGCAACGCACCATCGCCAGCCAGATGGCGTCGGCGGTTCTTGATCAGGTCGGGGCCGATATCGCGGCAAGCGATGGTTCCGCCGTTTTGCGCGCCACCGGTTCGGTCATCGCGTTCGATGGCTTCTTCAAGCTGTACCGCGAAGGGCGAGACGACGCAGAAAGTAATGGTGACAAGCGTTCGGACGACGACGGGGAACGGATTCTTCCCGATTTACGCGAAGGCGAGACGCTGGACCGGCGCAAGGTTCTGCCCGAGCAGCACTTCACCCAACCGCCGCCGCGCTACTCCGAAGCCAGCCTCGTCAAACGCCTGGAGGAACTGGGAATCGGTCGCCCATCCACCTACGCGACGATCCTTTCGGTTTTGCAGGATCGCGACTACGTGCGGCTGGAAAAGCGCCGCTTTCTGCCTGAGGACCGGGGCCGTCTGGTCACGGCATTCCTGTCCAACTTCTTTGCGCGCTATGTCGAATACGACTTCACCGCCGATCTCGAAGGCAGTCTTGATGAAGTGTCTGACGGCAAGGTCGATTGGAAGGGATTGCTGACCCAGTTCTGGGGAAAATTCCATGAGGCGGTGGATGCCACCAAGGATCTGCGTACCTCACAAGTGCTGGACGCGCTGAACGAAACGCTGGGTCGCCATTTCTTTGGCGAGGGGGAAGACGGCAAACCGGCGCGGGCCTGCCCGACCTGCGAGGCAGGCGAGCTTAGCCTCAAAATTGGCCGCTACGGCGCTTTCATCGGGTGCTCGAACTATCCGGAATGCCGCTATACGCGGCGGCTGGTCGCGGCGGGTAACGGCGATGAAGCGGCTGAAAACGGCGACAACGGTCCGCGCGTTCTTGGAACCGATCCTGAAACCGGCCTTGAGGTGACGTTGCGCCAAGGCCCCTACGGCCACTACGTGCAATTGGGCGAGGCCGAGGGAGAGGGCAAGGCCAAGACCAAACCAAAGCGCGCCTCGCTGGCCAAGAACATGACGCCGGACAGCATTGATTTGGACCGTGGGTTGGCATTGCTGAGTTTGCCGCGCGACATCGGGCCGCATCCTGAAACGGGTGAAATGATCAGCGCCGGTATCGGCCGCTATGGCCCCTATATCCGCTACACCGGAAATTACCTTTCGCTCAAGGGCGAGGATGACGTTCTGACCATTGGCCTGAACCGCGCCACGGCATTGATTGCCGACGCGCCGAAAAAAGAACCGGCGAAGACGCTTGGCGATCATCCCAAGGACAAGAAGCCGGTCACCCAGCGTTCGGGCCGCTTCGGCCCCTACGTGCAGCATGGAGCCCTGCGAGCGACCCTGCCCAAGGGAACGGATGCCGACGGCCTGACCCTTGAAGCGGCCATCGAAATTCTCGCCGCCAAGGAAGTGCGCGCCAAGGGCAAGGCCAAACCGAAAGCCAAGGCCAAACCCAAGGCGAAAGCGAAAGCCAAGCCGAAAGCCAAGGCCAAGGCTAAGCCAAAGGCAGCTAAATAGTTTTGGCGAAGTCCCGCAAAACAAAGACTGAATTTCCCAGCCACGAAGCCATCACGGATTTCGTGCGCCAAAGCGACGAGCAGGTTTCGCGGCGCGAGATCGCCCAGGCCTTCAATCTGGACATGAACCAGCGCTCCGAATTGCGTCATGTTCTGGCCGATATGTGCGTGGCCGGATTGATCGAAAAGGGCCGTCGCCGAACCTATCGGGCGCGGCTATCCCTGCCCAACGTGGCGGTTCTGGAAGTTACAGGAATTGATGAAAATGGCGATGTTCTGGCCCGACCGCTGAACATGCGCGATCAAGTGGATGCGCCGGTTATTCATATCCCGCCGGAAAAGCGCGACCGGCGCGGCCTTACGCCCGGTGATCGCCTTCTGGCCCGATTGACGCCATTGGGCGGCGATGAATACCGGGGAAAAATCATCCGTCGCATCACCGAGGCTCCGCGTTCGGTGCTGGGGATGGTCGAGATCGTACGCGGCGAAATGCGGGTCTGTCCCATTGAGCGCGGCGCGCGCCACGACTTTATCGTAGCGACCGGCGAGGCGGCGGGTGCATCTGCCGGTGACCTGGTTCGCGTTGAAGTCATGGACGGGAAGCGCCTGGGTCTGCGCAAGGCCAAGGTGGTTGAGCGGCTGGAAAAGGAAGTCCAATCGTTCAGCCTGATCGCGCTGCACGATCATGAAATTCCCATCGACCTTTCGCCCGAAGCCGTCGCTCAAGCCGACGCCGCCGGTCCCGCGTCTCCCGAGGGGCGGACAGACCTGCGCAAACTTCCGCTTGTCACCATCGACGGTGCCGATGCGCGCGACTTCGACGATGCGGTTTGGGCCGAGGCTGACACCGACAAGAAGAACCCCGGCGGCTGGCATCTCGTGGTCGCCATCGCCGATGTGTCCTGGTACGTGCGCGCGGGCGATGCGCTGGACCGTTCGGCCTTCGAGCGCGGCAATTCCGTATACTTCCCCGACCGCGTGGTTCCCATGCTGCCCGAGGCCCTGTCCAACGGCTGGTGTTCGCTAAACCCCGATGAGGACCGACCCTGCCTTGCCGCCCACCTGTGGATCGATGCGCAAGGCAAGCTGCTGCGCCACGAGTTTGTGCGCGGGATCATGCGCTCGGTGGCGCGCCTGACTTACGAGCAGGCGCAGACCGCGCATGACGGCAAAGCGGACAAGACGACAAGGCCGCTTCTGAAAACCGTCATCGGGCCGTTGTATGGCGCATACGGCGCGTTGGTTGCGGGCCGCGAGATGCGTGGCGTGCTTGAGTTGGATCTGCCCGAGCGCAAGGTGCGCGTGGACGCCGAGGGCAACGTTTCCGGTATCGAGGTTGCTGCGCGTTACGACAGTCACCGCCTGATCGAGGAATTCATGATCGCGGCCAATGTGGCCGCCGCCGAGACCCTAAGCAAAAAGAAAAAGCCCTGCATGTTCCGCGTCCATGACGCGCCGGGAACGGAAAAACTGGAATCCCTGCGTCAGGTTCTGGACGGCATTGGACTGAAACTGCCGCGCGGACAGGTTATCAAGCCTGCGGCCTTCAACGCGTTACTGGACCGGGTGGTGAATACGCCCGAAGCGCCGCTGGTAAATGAGATGATCCTGCGCACGCAAGCGCAGGCCGCTTACAGCCCCGAAAACATCGGCCATTTCGGTTTGGCTTTGCACAAATACTGCCACTTCACTTCGCCCATTCGCCGCTATGCGGACCTTCTGGTCCATCGCGCGTTGATAAGCGCATGCAAACTGGGTGATGACGGGTTGGGCGACAACCCGCCGGATTTCGAGAAAGCAGCCGAACACGTTTCCATGACTGAACGCCGCGCGGCGGCAGCCGAACGCGACTCCGTCGATCGCTTTACCGCCGCCTGGCTGGCCAGCAGTGAAGGCGCTGTGTTCACCGGCAGAATAGTCGGGGTTCATCGCGCCGGGCTGTTCGTGCGTTTGGACGAAACCGGGGCTGACGGGCTAATTCCCAAGAGAAATTTGCCGCGCGATACCTATATTCATGATGAACGCCGGCAGTGTCTCGTCGGCAAGCGAACCCGCAAGGAGTATCGTCTGGGCGAGGTTGTCGAGGTGATGCTGGCGGAAGCCACGCCAATTAGCGGTGGCCTGATTTTTCACCTGATGGATGGCGCCGCTTCGGAACCGTGGAGAAAGCGGCGTAAACGCAATCGTAAGAACCGCTCGTAATAATCGTGACGGCGGAGGCAAAATATCCGACAATCCCGGTGAAACGCGGATCGAGAAACAATGACGTTGTGTCGGAAAATTCGATTTTTGATTGTCGTGGCTGCGATCGCGATGGCCGGTTGCGCGCCCGCTCGCGTAATCTCGCCACAAGCCGATGACGACACCTTCCCGGTTCAAGCGGCAACGGAAACGTTCTCGGTCGGATATTCCAATATCGTCAAGAAATATATCGATCCGGTTTCCCTGGGTGATCTGGCCGTCGAGGGCATGCGGGGCCTCGGTTCAATCGACCCTGCACTGACTGTTCGTCGTTCGGGAGGCAGCATTCGATTGGCTTCCCTAGGTGGCGAAGTCGCGCGTTTCGATGTGCCGGATGATGCCGACACCGACGCGTGGGCGAGTGTGACGGTAGAGATGTCGCGCATGGGACGAACGGTGTCCACGGAACTAAATGATGCTTCCGTCGAAGACATCTACGAAGCCGTATTCGACGGGGTTCTTTCGAGGCTGGATCGCTTTTCGCGCTATGCCGGACGCGACGACGCCAAGCGCAATCGGGCGCGGCGTCAGGGTTTCGGTGGTATCGGAATCCGATTTAAAGCGGCCGAAGGCGAGGTCCGCATAACCGAAATCATGGAGGAAACTCCGGCACAGCGCGCGGGCCTGAAGGTAGACGATCTGGTGATTTCCGTCGACGGCGTGTCGATAGAGGGCCTGGATTCCAAGGATTTGGTTGTCCGTCTGCGCGGTCCGGTCGAAACCCGGGTCGTTCTTATGGTTCGGCGAGCCCAAACAACCGAGCCCTTGAGGTTCGAAATCGAGCGCGCCCATGTGATTCCCAGTACGGTGACGCAAACCACCGACAACGGTATTTTGGTCCTGAAAGTCGCGCGCTTCAATCAGGCGACATCCCGCTCGCTCAGCCGCAAAATAAAAAATGCTCGCATAACCCACGGCAGGGAACTGAAGGGTGTCGTGCTTGATCTCCGGGGAAATCCGGGCGGGCTTCTCAAACAGGCGATCCTCGCCGCCGACCTGTTTCTTACCCAGGGCGAAATCGTCCGGACCCATGGCCGGCATCGCGACAGCATTCAATTTTATCAGGCCCGTGGCAGCGATGTGTCGCGGGGGCTTCCGGTGGTCGTGCTGATCGACGGGAAGTCGGCCTCGGCAGCAGAGATTACCGCTGCGGCCCTTCAGGACCGGGGCCGCGCCGTTGTGATCGGTACGACGTCGTTCGGAAAAGGTTCGGTGCAAACCGTTGTTCGCCTGCCAAACGATGGCGAAATTACTCTCACCTGGTCGCGATTCGTAGCTCCGTCCGGCTATATTTTGCATCGACTAGGCGTGCATCCGACCATTTGCACAAGCGGAATCAGCGCAAAAAGCGATGACCCTATCGACCGATTGTTGAAGCAGAAAAGTGAAGAGGCGGACGTGATATCGGCGTGGCGCAGCGTTGCGTTTGCCGACGAGACACGCCGCAACGAGTTGCGCGCCTCGTGTCCGGCCGAACGGCGCAAGATTTCGCGGGATGTCAAATTCGCCCGCCGCCTAATTGAAAACGCGGATTTGTATTCACGATTTTTGGGCCTTTCCAACACGGCTGCGGCCGCTGCCCATCCGTAATCCAGCCGAACCGTGCTATAATCCTTGACAGGCGCGCCGCGCGTAGTATTTTGCGCCGCCTGAGACGAAACACTCCAACCGGACGGATATTGGGAAGATGGCGAAGCCCGCGACAATTCTTGTGAGACTGGTTAGCTCGGCGGACACCGGGTTCTTTTACGTAACCAAAAAGAATCCGCGTAACCAAACCGAGAAGATGCAATTCCGTAAATACGATCCGGTCGCCCGCAAGCACGTGATCTTCAAGGAAGCTAAGATCAAGTAAGAACGGCGCATCCGGAGCCATTCCGGGCGCATTTGTGGCCGTGCGTTACAAGCGCGCGGCCTTTTTACGTCAATAATTTGGCGATCGTTCCCAGCAGTGTCTCCACGGAAAACGGCTTTTCGATAAAGCCGTCACACCCGGCGGCGCGAATTTCGGTCTCGTCGCCGTTCATGGCGTAGGCCGTAACCGCGATCACCGGCGTCAGCTTGAGCGAATCGGTCTCGCGAATACGGGCGACCGCCTCCAGTCCCGACATTCCGGGCAGGCGAATATCCATCAAAATCAGATCGGGCCGCCGATCCTGAAATTTCTCAAGTGCTTCCTCGCCGGAACGCGCGCAGACGGTCGAATAGTCAGCCGCCTGAAGCACGTCGTTGATGAGCCTCATGTTTAGCTCGTTGTCTTCGACGATCAGGATCGTCTTCGTCATTTTTCTAGGTCCTTGGTGTTGCATATTAGGCGACGAGTTCGCCCGCTTGTTTCTTCAAAATATCGGTTAGCGTTTGCGTGATTTTAGGCCGTGAGCGCGAACGCGGAAACACCAGGCCGTAATCGAACCGCAATGCCGGTTCAAACGGGATCGCGATCAGTTTCCCGCGAAGGGCCGTGGCGACGAAGGGGTGAACCAGCGAAACGCCAACCCCATCGGCGACAAGGTGACAAACCATAACCGACGTTTGCGCCTCGACCGAAAGAAGCCGCTTCACGCCCATTCCGTGAAACAGGTTGTCGACCCGGCTACGCAGACTGGTGCCCGCATCGACCGATACAAAGGGTTCGCCCGCAAGATCCTGCGCCATGACCTTGGCCCGTTGCGCGAGGGGGTGGCCCGGCGGCGTGATGCACACGCCGTTCACCGAAAACAGGTGTTCGACGTGAACGTCTTCCTGCTCGATAGGAAGGGTCACCAGCCCAATATCAAACTGGCCGCCGGCGACCCGTTTTTGAATTTGCTCGCGTTGTCCCACTACATCGACCGACACACGAACCTTTGGGTGGGCCTTGGAAAAGGCGGCAACTGCGGGAGAAAGAAGTCCGTAAGATAACGCGGGCATGGATACGACCCGCACCGATCCCGCCTGCTGGGAGCGGATGTCGTCGGCGGTTGCGCTCATCCGGTCCATTCCGGCCAGCACCGTCTCGGCTTCATGAAAGAAAAGCTCGCCGTCGCTGGTCAGGGCCAGCCGCCCGTGGCGACGGTCGAACAGCTTGAAGTCCAGTTCGCGTTCCAATTCCGTAATCAAGCGGCTGATTGCCGATTGGGTCAGGTGCAGCATCTCGGCCGCGTGGGTTGTCGTGCCCGTCGCGATCACCGCGCGTATGGCTTCCAGTTGGCGTAGCTTCACGGTTCAATTCCCCTCGCTGAGCTATGACAATCTATCATCGACTAACAATAATTTCTCATTTTTTTTCATAGATTGTAGCCGCTATTCTCCTCCACGGATTTTGGGAAAGCCGTGTGTAGGGCGAGAAATGGCCAAGATTGATCGGGTCGAGATTATCGAATTCAGACACGAGGTCGAGAACCTCGGCGTCGACTCGTCCGGTTTCGCCCGTGTATTCGACCCCGGGACCAAGGCCAACCTGCACAATTACGCAATCGTTATTTCGACGGACGATGGATCGCGCGGCGAATACTGCGCCATGATGTGCGTCAAGCAGATCCATCTGGCGCAGGTTCTTCGGTTGGCACCTGCGTTGGTCGGAAGGGACCCTGACTGCCGCGAACAAATTTACGATGATTTCAAACACGCCTTGCAGGCAGTGGCCTTTGTTGGCGTCGGTCCCATCGATATCTGCCTTTGGGATTTGGCGGGAAAACGGACGAACACCTCGGTCTCGCGTCTGCTGGGGCGCTACCGGGATCGCCTGAAGCCGTACGTCAGCGCCATGCGGTGCGACCGCAACGGCGGTTTGTCATCTCCCGAGGCGGTGGTTGAGTTTGCGGAAGATTCCGAATCGCGCGGCTATCGGGCATTCAAATTTCGGGGATGGAGCGAGGGCGACCCGCGCGAAACCACGGATTGTGTGGAAGCGCTGGCCGTTCGTTTCAACGGCGACATGTCGCTGATGATCGATCCGGGCGGAGATCTAAGGACATTTGCTGATGCGTTGTTCGTGGGCCGGGCCTGCGACGAAGCCGGGTTCTTCTGGTACGAAGATCCGTTCCGCGATACCGGCACCGCGCAAATGGCGCATCGCAAGCTGCGCCAATTCATCCGAACGCCGCTTTTGATTTCCGAACATGTCAGGGGCTTAGAGCAAAAGGCCTCATGGATAACGGCGGAAGCCACCGATTTCGTGCGCGCCGATCCCGAGCTGGATTTGGGAATTACCGGCTGCATGAAAATCGCCCATCTGGCCGAGGCGTTCGGCCTTGATGTGGAAATCCACGGATCCGGACCTGCGCACCGGGCGTGTATGTCGGCCATCCGCAATACGAATTTCTACGAACTTTGTCTGATTGGCCCCGAGGTCGGGAACTTCCTTTCCCCGCCCGTTTTCACCTGCGGCTACTCGGACCAACTGGATGCCATCGGCAACGATGGTTTTGTTCCTGTCCCCGACGGGCCGGGATTGGGCGTCGAATATGATTGGGACTTCATCAAGAAGAACGCGGTGAACGCGTATGACTTCAATTAGCGCGACGTGAATACCATGGACATTCCGGGTGCGGGGTGTTCTAGAATTAACCACTAAGGGAGACCAACGATGAAAACATCTATCAAGCGTCTGTTAGTTACCAGCGTTGCAGCAGCCGGTTTGGCGGTTGTGACGACGGCGGCGATGGCCGGTTATCCTGAAAAACCGATCCGTATCATCATTCCGTTCCCGCCCGGCGGCACCACCGATACGGTTTTCCGTACCGTGCAGCCTTACTTCCAAAAAGCCATTGGCCAGACGGTCGTTATCGTCAACACCAAGGGTGGCGGCGGTTCGGTCGGAACCATCGAAGCCATTCGGGCGAAACCCGACGGCTACACCATCGGCACCTTGCAGACCAACACCATGGTTGCCCAGGAAGTGGGCCTCGGCAAGTACGCCGATGACGAATACGTCCCCACGGTTTCCATCGGCGATATGCCTTTGGCCGTGACGGTTAATGGCGATGGCAAAATTGCCGATCTCAAAGCCTACAAAGCCCTGGCTGAGAAGAACCCCGGCAAAGTCGGTGTTGCCATGGGTGTGGGCACATTGGCCCATTTCGTCGCCAAGATGATGGAAAACAGCCTCGGAACTCCGCTGAAGCTGGTCAATGCTGGTGGCGGCGCCAAAAAGAAGGCCGCGGTTCTGGGTGGTCACGTCGAAGCCATGATCGATCCGCCTCCGGGCGCCATGGGTGCGCATAAGGCCGGTCAGTTGAAGATGATTGCGGTGTTCGACACCAAGCGTCTTGACGCGCTTCCCGACGTGCCGACGGCGCGTGAACAGGGCGTCGATCTTCTGGCTTATCAGACCAAGGGTTTCTTTGTTCCCAAGGGTACGCCTGATAGCGTGAAAAAAGTGATCGCCGACGCCATGTGTTCACTTAACGACAACACGGAAATGCAGGCCAAGCTGGCCAAGCTCGCGGTCGTGTGGAGCTGCAAATCCGGCGATGCCTATGTCAAATACATCGACGGCATTCGCCAAGACGTGAAAAAAGTAGCCAAGCAGATGGGCTACTAAAGTAGCCAAGCAGATGTGCTGCTAGAAGACCTCAGAGACCCCCGCTCGCCGGTTAGGCCCGGTGGGCGGGGGCCCTTACTGAAAGAACCCCGATGCCACAAGACAGAAAATTCGGCATCCTGATCCTAGCGATTTGTGTGCCACTATTTATTGAGACCCTGTACTTCCCCACGCGCATGTACGTGCCGCTTGGGGTGGCTTTCTGGCCCCGCCTTCTTCTTGGCTTTCTGGCCGGCTGTGGGGTGTTTCTTGTTATTCGCGGCAGCCTTGATGCGGGGCCGTTCGATCGCTTGAACCCGAAGGCGTTCATTGCGGTCGGGATTGCTATGGTCTACGTCGTGCTGCTGGATGCCATTGGTTATTTGCTTTTAACGCCGGTCTTTCTTTTTGTCGGCAGTTGCATTTTGGCGGGCAAAATCGACCGCAAACAAATCGTGACTGCGACCATCGTCGCCGTGCTTGGCACCGGCATCACCTATTTGGTTTTCCATGACGGGCTATACGTGCAACTGCCCGAAGGACTCCTTTACTAGAAAACAGGCTCGGGGATACGTAAGACATGAGTTTCGATATCGGCGTCGTTATGCAGGGCCTGAACCTGGTATTGCAACCCTGGACCCTGGTCATGATCGTGCTGGGCGTCCTTGGCGGCATCATGATCGGTGTGGTTCCGGGCCTGACTGCGACAATGGCCGTGGCGTTGTTGATCCCGTTTACCTTCAACATGCCTGCCGAAGTGGCCATGGCTTTGCTCGTTGTCGTCTACGTGGGCGGCATATCAGGGGGCTGCATGACGGCCATCCTGATCCGCATGCCGGGGACCCCGGCTTCGGTCGCGACGTTGCTGGACGGCTTTCCCATGACCCAGCAGGGCAAGGGTGGTTCGGCCATCGGAAACGCCGTGGTCGCATCTTTCTTCGGAACCGTGATCAGCGGCATTTTCCTGGTGATCATGGCCCCGTTCCTGGCTGAATTTGCGCTTAAGTTCTTTTATGCCGAGTATGCTGCGGTGTGCATTTTTGCTTTGTGCGCCGTGGTTTCCATTACCGGTTCGACCCTGACACGCGGCGCCGTAACCGCCCTGTTCGGACTGTTGGCGGCAACGTTTGGAATTTCGGAAGTCGACGGATTGGTCCGGTTTGACCTGGGAACTGAAAAGTTGCTCGGCGGATTTGGGTTGATGCCGGTTCTGATCGGCCTGTTCGCCGTTTCGCAAATGATGCAAGAGGCGGCCAAGGGAATTTCCACCACCAAGGCCGATATCAGCGTACTGGGAAGGGTGCTTCCTTCGCTGGAAAACATTCGGGCCAACATTGTCAATTATCTCCGGTCCGGCGTTATCGGCACCTTTATCGGAATTTTGCCGGCCGTCGGCGGCGCGCCTGCGGCGCTGATTTCGTACTCGCAAGCCAAGAGTGCATCGAAAACGCCCGAGAAGTTCGGCAAGGGAATTGTCGATGGCGTGATCGCTGCTGAAACGGCCAATAACGCCACCATCGGCGGCGCGCTGATCATTGCGCTGACGCTAGGCATTCCCGGTGACCCGGTGACTGCCATTCTGATTGGCGGCTTGATGATCCACGGATTGCAGCCGGGACCGCAGTTGTTCATGAACAATCCCGAGGTCGTCTACGGGATTTATTTCTCGGTCTTTTTCGGCAGCTTGGCCATGATGATGATCATGCTGTTCGCGGCCAAACCGCTCTCACGGGTGGTCGAGGTGCCCAAGAACATTCTGCTTCCGTTGTTGTTCGTGGTTGCCGCAACCGGCATCTACAGCATGAACAGCCGGGTGTTTGACGTCTTTACCATGTGCTGCTTCGGTGTTCTTGGTTATATCTTTGAGCGCTATCGTTATCCGCTGGCGCCGTTTATTCTGGGCTATCTTTTGGGACCACTGGTTGAGGGCAATATCCGGCAATTGGTGGAAATGCAGGGGCATGCCTGGGATATGCTGACGCGGCCGATTTCGGCCACCTTCCTGGTGTTCGCGGCACTGTTCCTGGGTTTCTCGATATACAGACACCGCAAACGTGATGACGAACGGGCGGCATTGGGGGAAGGGGATTAACGATGAGCGAATTGCAAAAAATCGGGCTAATCGGCGCGGGGCTGATGGGCAAGGGGATCGGCAAGATTCTGTTGGAGAAAGGTTACTCCGTGGCCGTCGTGGCTCACTCCAACCGGGGACCGATTGACGATTTGATCGAGCGCGGGGCCACCGAAGCCGCAACCGTCGCCGAACTGGCCGCCGCCGCGCAGGTCATCATCACCTGCCTGCCCAGCATTCCCTCCGTACACGCGGTGTTCGAGGGGCCGGACGGTATCCTGGAAAACGCGGCCTCGGGTACGGCCATTATTGACACCACCACCAGCGATCCGGAACTGACACAGGTATTGGCCGCGCAGGCTGCAGAGAAGGGCCTGCATCTGGTCGATGCGCCGCTTCTGGGCGGGCCAAAGATGACCTGGGAAGGAACCATCAGCATCGTCGTCGGCGGTGACGAAGCGGCCATGGCAGCCTGCAGCAGTGTGCTTGGGGCCTTCGCCGCCAGCGTCTTCCACGCGGGCGGTGCCGGCAGCGGGCACACCGCCAAACTAATCAACAACGCGGTAACGCTGACCAATTCGGCGATCCTGTACGAGTCTTTTACCGTGGCGCAGAAGATGGGCGTCGATTTGGAGACGCTTTTCAAGGTCATGGATGCGTCCATGGCGTCAAGCAAACGCCTGCATGTGATTGCGCCGGCCCTGATGAAAAATGATCATACCAAAACCTTTGCCGTTTCCACCGCGACCAAGGACGTGGTTTTGTATTCGGGCATGACGACGGCGCTGGGCGTTCCTTCGTTGGTGGGTGACGCGACGCGCGCGCTCTACCAGCTTGCCTGCGGCATGGGGTATGGCGAGGAAAACGTTACCCGTATCGCCACGGCGCTGGCCAAACTGGGCGGAACCAGCTTCGGCGACGAATAAGCGCGAAGCCATGTCCGCGCGCGAAACTCCGGTACTTACTGCGCTGGTGCTTGTCGGGGCAATTGTTGGGACTGTGGTTGCCGATGTGGGCGCGCGGCCGTTGTTTCGGCTTTTCGCCGCGGCTTGTCTGATTGCGTACTTTGTTTTGCGTCGCGCCGATCTGTCGCCGATTGCCCGGCGCATGTTGGCGTTGGCCGCCGTTCTTGCCGCTGCCGCTATGGTCGTCGCGGACGATCCGCTTGATGTGGCCATTGAAGCCTTGCGTCCCGGCCTGTTTCTGGCCGTGTTTGTTTCCTGCGTTAACATGCTGCGAACGGCGGCGGCGCAATCACCGCTTATCCGCCGTTGTGGGGTGCTGCTCACCAATCAGCCGGCGGGGCGACGCTATACCCTGTTAAGTTTGGGTTGTTCCGTGGTCGCCATTGTTCTTTTGTTTGGTGTTATTAACCTTTTCGGCACCATGGTTGCCAGCGCTGGAAAATCGGGCTCAACCGCCGTGCGCCGAAGCATCCTGGCCATATTAAGAGGGTTTGCCCTGACCCCAAGTCTTTCCCCGCTGGCGATTCCCTTTGCCGCCATTTCAACAACCTATGCCGACCTGAGCTGGTCCGCCGCCGCGCCCATGATCGTGGTTGGTATGGTTGCGCTGTGGGCGTTGGGCTGGGTGCTGGATTTTGTGGGTGGCAAGGCAGCCGATACGGTTCCGGTCCCTGAGACAACGCCCGACGGGGACTGGACCGACTATCTGCGCATGATAGCGCTGATTGGTGCCCTCGTGGTGGCGGTTGTAGCTTTGAAGCAGGTGTCGGGCTTCGCTTTGGGGTACTGCGTTATCTTTTCCGCCCCGGTGTTTGCGCTGGCTTGGTTGATCGCACGAAGATGGAAAGGTGGGGTTGGGCCGTCCGCAGGGTTCGCCGTTCGCAGTATTGTCGTGGGCATGGCCGAGAGCCGCAACGAACTGGCGATCCTTTTCGCCGCGGGGGTGGCCGGGGTGTCCATCAGCCATCTGCTCCCTGCCGAAGCGATGATGCATGCGGTGCAGGCTGTTTCCATTCCGCCATTCCTGATACCGGTTGCCATCACGCTCATATTTGGCCTGGCCGGACAACTGGCCTTTCAACCGGTGATGATTTTCATCATTATTGCAGCGGTTTTGCCCGATGCAGACGCCTTGGGCCTTACGCCGGCGGTCCTCTATGCGACTTATTTTTTGGCATGGGGGATCGTTTCCATAACTTCCCCATTCAACGTTTGCGTTTTGGTCGCGGCGCGGTTGGCGGAAATTGATCCATTTACCATGTGCTGGCGCTGGAACGGCCTTTATGGCCTGTTGGCGACCCTGCTCGTCGCCTCCCTTATGGCCTTATTTGCGCTCGGCTGATATTTTTTTGAAAAAGGAACTCCTCGCATGACCGAACAACCCGTCGCTATTGTCACAGCATCCGGCCAGGGAATCGGCGCAGCAATCGCCCGCGAACTGCATGCTCGCGGGTGGCGTCTTGCTCTGATGTCACGCTCGGAAAATGCAGAAAACCTGGCCAACGAACTGGGTGCCGTCGGTCTTGTGGGCTCTGTCACGGATCCGGACGCCTTGGCCGAAGTGGTCGCTTGCGCCATGGACCGGTACGGCAGGATCGACGGTGTTGTTAACAACACAGGACACCCGCCCAAGGGGCCGCTGCTGGACCTCACCGATGATGATTGGCACGCAGGTTTGGACATGGTTGTTCTCAATGTCGTTCGCATGACGCGGCTGGTGTGTCCGATCATGCAAGAGCAAGGCGGCGGCACCTTCGTCAATGTCTCGACCTTTGCCGCCTTCGAGCCGGACCCGCTATTTCCCATTTCGTCCGCGTTGCGTGCCGGACTGGCGGGATTCACCAAGCTCTTCTCCGACCGATACGCCGAGCAAAATATCCGCATGAACAACGTCCTTCCGGGCTTCATCGACAACATGCCGGTGACCGATATGAAGCTGGAGCGTACGCCGATGCGTCGGTTGGGGAGGGTCGAGGAAATCGCCAAGACGGTGGCGTTCTTACTGTCCTCCGATTCCGGGTTCATCACCGGGCAGAACTTGCGCGCGGACGGTGGGCTGACGCGTTCTATTTAATATGCAATTTGCTCATTGCACTACGATCATTTTTCATTTTTTTTCATAGCTACGAAAATTTATGATCATCGTGGTCGCCAGTGTTATCAGCGCGTTCGGCGCACGACGCTGGCAGGGGCAGGGAAACCAAGCGAAGCGGGTGATTTTTCAATGAAAGCCGTATTTCTATTATTTGATTCGCTAAATCGTCTTTCGCTGGAGTGTTATGGCGGGGACACGGTCAAAACGCCGAATTTCAAGCGTTTGGCCGAACGGACAGTAACCTTTGATACCCATTATTGCGGCAGTTTGCCGTGCATGCCGGCACGCCGCGAAATCATGACCGGGCGGGTCAATTTCATTCACCGCTCGTGGGGGCCGGTTGAGCCGTTCGATAACGCGTATCCCGAACAGCTGGCGGCGGGGGCGGGCGTTTATTCGCACCTGATCACCGATCATCAGCATTACTGGGAAGACGGCGGGGCCACTTACCACACCCGTTTCGACAGTTGCGAACTGGTTCGCGGGCAGGAAAGCGACCCGTGGAAGGCCATTGTCGATCCAGACTGGGACAAGATCAAAAGCAAGTATCACGAATCACAAAATGGCACCAAGCCGCGCACCAAGTTCGTGCGCAGCATGTTCAGCCGCGAACTCCAGAACGAGGAAGCCGACTATCCGACCGTGCAGTGCTTCGACGAGGCATTGGATTTCCTTGAAGTCAATCACGATGCGGACAACTGGTTCCTGCATCTGGAAGTCTTCGATCCGCATGAGCCTTTCGATGCGCCTCCGGGATTCCGCGAGGCCTATCCTACCGGCTGGACCGGCCCCATCTTGGATTGGCCGCCCAACGGCCCGGTGAACGAGTCCCCCGAAATGATCGAGGAGTTGCGCGCAAACTACGCCGCCATTCTCGCTCATTGCGACAAGCAACTGGGAAGGCTGCTCGACTATTTCGACGAACACGATCTGTGGAAAGACACCGCATTGGTCGTTTCCACAGACCACGGGTTCCTGATGGGCGAGCACGATCAGTGGGCAAAGCTGGTCATGCCCTGCTACGAGGAAGTCGCCCACCTTCCGTTGTTCGTCCATCACCCGGAATACCGTTCGGCGGCGGGCGAGCGGCGCAAGGCGCTGACCCAAACCATCGATCTGATGCCGACTTTCCTGGATATGTTCGATGTGGATCTGCCCAAGGAGGTAGAGGGAACATCTCTGCTGAAGGTGCTGGAGAAAGACGAAACGATCCACGACGGTGCGCTGTACGGCGTTTTCGGCGCGGCCATCAACGTCACCGACGGGCGCTACACATACTTCCTGTATCCCGACGATATCCATTGCGGGGATCTGTACCAGTACACATTGATGCCGACCCACATGGTCACGCGTTTCAGCGTCGATGAGCTGCAGGAATCGTCCCTGGCCGCACCCTTCGACTGGACCAAGGGCGTGCCGTTGCTCAAGGTGCCGTCGACGCCGAAGTCGCCGCAATACAGCCGCCACGGATCGGGCGCACAGTTCGACTGCAATACCAAGCTGTATGACGTCCAAGCCGATCCGTTGCAGCAGAACCCGATCGAGGACAAGGGGGTCGAAGAAAGGCTTCGCGGGCTTATGGTCGATCTGATGATCAAGAACGACGCACCGCCCGAGACGTACCGTCGATTCGGGCTGGAAGATTATCTCCCACGATGACTCCGGCGGCTTGTCGTTTGTCGTGTCGATGAGCCGCCGCGTTTTCTCATAATAAGGTAAACTCAAAATGTATGTTCGCTGCGCATATTTCGAAGGCGATGTTGCGCCCGAAAATCGCGAAAAATTCAACCGCTTCTTTGAAGAAGAAGCCGTTCCCCTGATTAACCAGTTTCCGGGCATTCGCGGTGTTCGGCTGCTGCGCAGTGAATGGCGGGAAGAGGGCGCGCCCAACGTCTATCAGGCCATCGAATTAACCTTTGATTCCCGCGAAGACGTTGAAGCGGCCCTGGCCTCACCGGCCCGCGAAAAGAACCTGGAAAACACAAGAAACAGCGGGATCATGGAGTTGTTCGACGGCACGGTCCGTCACATCAATTTCGCGGTTCCGGCCTATCGTTAACCTTTCGCAATGGAGAGAAGAATGGCCTATGCGGCGAACAAAAAATCCAAGTACGTCTACACCATCGAAGACATTCCGCTGGTTCCGCTGACCGAAACGTCGAGCACGCGTTTTGTCGCCGCCGACGGAGCCCTTCTCAGCTTCATCCAGAACCCTCCGGGCGCGGTCTTCCCCATGCACAGCCACGATG
>JABGRG010000154.1 GCA_018648445.1 Rhodospirillales bacterium
CGACTGAAACAGAGGTCCGCAACCCTCTTCAAACACGTTCATCGGATAGTCCTTCTCGAGAGGATAGTCGCCGGGACCGCTGGTGCGCGTCCCGGCGATGGCGCATCAAGCCATAACGTAATCGTCGGAGTTTGCGACGTAGCCTTTTTGGATAAAATCCTGTCGTGCCGGAGCAAACACATCCAACAGAACATGCTGAACGTTTTCGATGGCTTCAGTCGTGTGGACCAGGCCGACGGAACTGATGAGAACGGATTTCCGGTTGGCCCTGGTGTGCACGTCGTCGCGCCACAGGTTTGCGTTCTTTCCCCACGGAACACGAAGGTGATGAATGAAATCGCCCAGCATCGCCACCGACCCTTGCTCGAAATCCGGATGGTCGTGCGGTGTCAGATCGCTTCTGTCGCGCACGCCGTGACGTTCGACCCAGTTGATGCTCATGGTGGCGCTTTGCAGGACCTTCATGGCCGAATTCTTGCCTTCAGTGGTGATCCCGTCAATTTCGATAACGGTGATGGTAGTGCTGCCGTCGGCCCGCTTCATGGGTTTGCCAACCGGCGCCACACGCGGATCAGCCGTTTCGTAAACGTCGCTGTTGACGATCTTGGGGGATGCCAGCTTGTCCGGGTCGGAAAACAGGCAGACGCACGACCCGACTTCGGCCATGGAAACCTGATACGTTCCCGGCGGCACGATGCAGACCGAACGTCCCTTGGCGACGGCCTTTTGCGATTGCCCCTCAATCGTGGCGCCGATTTCCGGCAGAACGACCATCGCTTCTTCGTCAGCCGTGATTTCGAACGCCCCACCGGCCTTCGTTACATCGACCCATTCGATGGCGAAATTCTGACCCCGGGCAAACCAATGGTCCGAAGACTCGCGGGCTTCCGGTTTTTCGTCGGCGAATTCAACCAGACTGTGGGCGTGAACATTCTCGGCATTTACCATAATTAACTCCCAATTTTTTCATTCGTTCGTATCAAAAACGTAGTTTACCTTGGCTTCAGGCTAAGGATTTCGCGGGCCTCTTCCGGTGTCGCCACTTCGCGCCCAAATTCGGCGGCCAGTCTGACCATGCGTTCGACCAACTGTTCATTGGTGGCCAGCACGCCCCGGCTATAGTAGATGTTGTCTTCCAGCCCGACCCGGACGTGACCGCCCATCAGGATGGCGTGGGTGTTGATCGGAAGCTGCGCGCGGCCAATTCCGGATGTCGTCCACGTGCTGCCGGTTGGCAGGTTGCGCATCATGTGGACCATGTGATCGATCCCGAAAGGAATAGCGCCCGGAACACCCATGACGAAGTTGAAGTGCATCGGGCTGGCAATCAGACCCTTGTCGCGCAAATTGAGGGCGTTTTGAATCATCGCGACGTCGAAGAGTTCTATCTCCGGCTTGATGTCGAGATCCTTCATCTTGGACGCCAGTCCCTCAATAACCTCGGGTGAATTCATGAACACGAAATCGGGGAAATTCACCGTTCCCGTTGTCAGAGACGCCATCTCCGGCACGCAATCGAGCCTCTGGGCACGGCTGTCCAGGTTGGTGCCGGCCCGTCCGCCGGTGGAGATCTGAAGGATCAAGCGGCTGCGCCTCCGAAGCGTCTCAACGACTTCGGCGAACAGCTCCGGATCGTCACTCGATTTTTCCGCAGCGTCGCGAACGTGGATGTGAACGAGGGCGGCGCCTGCGTCTTCGCAGCGAAGCGCGTTGTCGATGATCTCTTGCGTGGTGATTGGAACGTGCGGCGTATGTTCCTTGCGCGGAACGGAACCGACCGGCGCCACCGTGATGATTAATTTCTCCATCCTTCTCTACGCCTTCTTCGTCTCGGCAATGGCGCGCGCGCCATTCAGGATCAGGCTTTGCTCGGACCCGACAAACCCCATGGAAATGCCGCGCTTGCGAACTCCGGCGATAGCCCCGGTGCCACCAACGAAACCGGCGACCGGCTTGCCCGCTTTCTTCCCGGCGGCGACGATCTTGTCATATGCGTTTTCGACAATTTCGTCACTGGGATCGGAAGCACCAAAGCCGACGGTCAGATCGGCTTTGCCGATAAACAGCGCGTCGATCCCGTCCACCTGGGCAATTTCGTCGACGGCCTCCACACCGGAGGGATCCTCGATTTGTGCGATGACGATGTTCTGGGTACGATTGTACTCGATAATCTCGGAACGCGGGCGAGTACCGAATGCACCCATGCGGGTGGTTCCGGCGTAACCTCTTCCGCCGTCGCCGAAGTGTGCCCAGAGCGCCACCTGCTTCGCCTTCTCGACCGAGTCGACATGGGGAACGAGAATACCCGTTGCGCCCGAATCGAGAACCTGCAGGATCGGCGCCGGAGCGGCATGGGAAATGCGGACCAGACTGGGCAACCCGTGCGCTTTCGCCATGGCCAGGCACACATCCAAACGCGCCCGGTCGAACGCGGAATGTTCGGAATCCAGGCAGACAAAATCGATGCCCGACAACGCCAGAACTTCAATGACCTCATAAGCCGGCGTTTTCACAAACAGACCGACAAGAAACTCCAGATTATTCAGCCGCTCACGCAGCGTTGCTTCCGACATGATTTGATTTCCTCACCATTTCTAACGCGGGCCAAACGTTTTTCGTTTTGTGACCGCTGAGTGGAACCCGCCAATGTAGCGGGTCGTATTGTAATCTGCGGGGGGAAACGGCGGCAATTCGACGCCCCCTTCATTTCATTGTGTGAAACGCTACGGCGTTCGTTTATCTTCTTTACCGTTGATCCGCTCCGCTCCGACCGATAACCAGTTGGAAACAAAGCCGATGCCGTCTTTTCAACCCGTGCGATCCGTAATGCGCTCATTGGCTATCCTTCAGGAACTGAACCGCCGACCGGTTGCGAGCATCGCCCAGTTGCACGGCGCGACGGGTCTTCCAAAACCGACCATCGTGCGCCTCTTGGAAACGCTGGTCGCCGCCGGTTATGTATCGAACGATCCGCATCACGGCGGCTATCAAGTGACCTCGTTGGTAACATCGTTAAGTTCCGGTTTTCATGGCGATGTGATCGCCGTGGAAGCGGCGCGGCCGTGGGCGGTGCAACTGACCAATCGCCTGTTATGGCCGGTGGGCATTGCCGTGCTGGATCGGGATGCCGTCAAGGTCCGTTTCAGCACCATTGCGGAAAGCCCGATTTCTCCATTCCATGCAACCATCAACATGCGCTTAAGCTTGGTTTCACGGGCAATGGGCCGGGCATATTTGGCGTTCTGCCCGGCTGCGGAACGGCGACTTCTGTTGGAAATGCTCGTCAGCTCGACCGATCCCGAGGACGGCCTCGCAAAAAACGCTAGCCGTTTTAGCGCGTTGCTACAAACCATCAGGCGCCAGGGATTTGCCGAACGGGACCCCATGGTCCAACCACATTCGTCCGGCACAATAGCTGTTCCAATTTTTTCGCAGAACCGCGTTCTAGCAACCATCTGCATGACCTACTTCACCTCCGCCGTGTCCAGGTCGGAGGCTGTTAAACGCTTCGTCGGCCCGCTCCAGGCCACGGCCCGGAACATCGAAGAGTCGGTCGTATTGTTGCAAGTCGACGCCCATCCGAACGACCTGAGTTAAAGCCATCACGCGTCCGCCATCTTCAGCACGATTTTTCCGATCTGCCGGTTGTCATCAAGCACCTGATGGGCTTGCCGCACATCGGTGAAATCGAATACCGACTGGACGAACGTTTTTATCTCTCGCGACGCCAGACGTGGCCAAACGTGGCGCTCCAGGGATTGTGCAACTGCGCCCTTTTGCTCGGCCGTGCGCGGGCGCAAGGTAGAACCCGTCAACGTCAGGCGTCGGCGAAATATGTCGTGGACATTGACGTCCACGTGCTTGCCCCGATGGGTGGCGATCAGAACAAGACGCCCATCCACATTGAGCATCGCCAACTCGTCCGCCAAATAGTCACCGGCCTGGGAATCGAGGATAACGTCAACACCGCCGGTGGCCGCGCCGACTAAGGTTCGCCAATTCTCGGTCTTGTAGTTGAACACATGATCGGCACCGAATTGACGGCAGAATTCGCGTTTTTCCTCATCGCCGACGGTGGCCGCTACAACCGCATTTCGCAGCACCTTGGCCATCTGAATGGCTGCCAGCCCCACTCCGCTGGTGCCGCCCTGAACGAACAGAACCTCGCCTTCGCACAATCCGCCGCGATCGAACACATTGGTCCAGGCCGTGAAAAACACTTCCGGAAGGGATGCCGCTTCCTCGATGCTCAAACCATCGGGTGCCGGCAAGCACTGAGGTTCGGGAACGGCGCAATACTCTGCATAGGAACCGCCAGCGACGAGGGCGCATACCACATCGCCCACCGACCAGCGAGTTACCGAAGCACCAACCGCAGCGATGGTTCCCGCCAGATCAAGGCCCAAAATATCGGTTACCCCCGGCGGCGGCGGATAAAGCCCCTGACGTTGCCGGATGTCGGGCCGGTTCACACCAACCGCCTGAACCCGGATCAGCACTTCGTCAGCCTCGATTTGCGGGATCGGGCGATCCACAAATTCGAGGGCTTCCGGTCCTCCCGGCGTTGGGGCGACGACGGCTTTCATTTTACGGCACGCTCACCACGTTTTCCGGCGCACCCTGACGCCACGCCGCCACATTTTCCAGAACGATCCGGCTTCTGCGCATGAACGCTTCACGGGTCGCGAAGGCCATGTGCGGGGTTAGCAGCGTGTTGGGCGCATCGAGCAGCGGATGCTCGGGCGGTAACGGTGGCCGGACGTCCAGCGTATCAAGGCAGGCACCGGCAAGCCGCTGTTCACGAAGCGCCTCGGCAAGCGCTGCGTTATCGACAAGCTGACCGCGCGCCGTGTTGACCAGGATCGCCGAAGGTTTCATCAATCCCAGCCTGCGCGCGTCAAGCAGGCAGTTCGTTTGGTCGGTCAGTGGTAAATGAAGGGAAACCACGTCACTGCGCGACAAAAGATCATCCAGGTCGGTGTACTCCAGCCCCAGGGCGATCGCTTCATCACGGTGTTTCAGATCGAAGCCGAGCAGCGGGCAGCCAAAGCCCTTGAGCAAACCGGCCAAACGCAGGCCAATATTGCCGGTGCCGACGAACCCCACGGTGCGGCCCGCCAGTTCGCCACCGGCCAGTCCCTGCCAGGTACGCCCGCCACGCGCAGCCGTATCACCTTCGGTAAGTTTGCGCAGGAATGCCAGAATGAGACCGAGGGCAAACTCGGCCACCGCCGGTGTCGAGTAGTCGGGGGCGTAGCTGACCGTTATTCCTGCTTCTTTGCAAGCGACGAGATCGATCCGATCGGTGCCGGTGAACGACAGAAACAGGGCCCGAAGTTTCGGGCAACCCTCGACCACTTCACGGGGAAATGGCAGATTGGAAATGATGACGACATCAGCGTCTTGCGCGCAAGCGATCATCGCCGATGGTTCGGCCGCGACCGATAAATGAAAATCGAACGAAACCCCTTCGCCGATGATCTCCTCGGTCATTGTCTGGATTTGCTCTTCCGAAGCCCCCAAGGGTCCCAGCACCGCAATTCGCAAGTTTTCAGCCTTTCCCACTATTCTTCCAATCCCAGGAGTTTTCGGGCGTTTCCGCCGACGACCAAACGCACCTCTTCGTCAGAAAGACCCATCTTCAGCATGGCTTCGATGAATTCCCGGAAGCCCTGAATTGGCCTCGGACGACCGACCTGCCCCATGTCCGATCCGAGGCAGCTATGCTCGGCGCCCACTTCCCGGATCATTTCGAAAAGATATTCATGGGTCAGCTTCTTGGAATAGATCAGGGTGTAACTGTGTTCGAGCAAAATTCCCTGACTGGCGTAGTCCCGCATTTCATCGATGGTGAGCATGTGGATGTGTTCGGGATGCGGCAGCAAGATGCGTTTCACGCCGCAACGCTTGGCCTCTGCGATAATCGCATCGACCTCGGGCCGGGATACGTGACCAATTCCAAGAACCGCATCGGCCGCCGCGATAAGTTCGCAGATGGTCGTCATTTGCGGCAGAAGTTTGCCATCATCGCCGGTAATCGTAAGGTGAGGTTCGGGAAGCAATTTGACGGATGCTTTTGGACTGGTATTAGCGATGTTCTGTGTCGCCATCCAGGCGTGGAATTCCTTGTGTTTCTTGGCCGAGAACGTCGGCATCCAAATAATCTTGGCGCCATACTTAAGTGCCGCCTCGACCGTGAATTCACTCGGACCACCGGTCGCGTTATTGAGAACCAAACTGCCGAAAACCTTCAGCGAACTGTCCGCAGGCAGGATGTGCTTGTTGATAAGATAGGCCGGAACAGCCGTCATGCTGTGCTGGTCCTTCAGAACCAGTGCGCTCATACCAGCGGCGGCGGCATCCTTCGCCGCTTCCACGTGGTCGAGAAGACGGTCGAAAATTCCGGGGCCGGAATGGCTGTGCATGTCCACGGCCCCTTGGAGAAGTTCTTCGGTTTTATTCACTTTCCGATTTTCCTTTCGACGCTGATCGGGGATCCTTACGCTTCTTGGCCGCGGCCTATGAGAACCCTGTTCCTAACGAAGGCCGCAACCAATACCGGGACGGTCATGATGGAACCGACAAGCAGCAATTCCGGTTTCGATATGCCCAGAACGTCCCCCCCGGGCAAACCGATGGGGATACAACCGGCGGCGAGCAGGAATCGGGCCGGGGCCTCAAGAATACTGCCCCTTGTGTGACGTCAGCGCCTATGGAACAGATTGAGTTAATTGCGTAACGGAGGGT
>JABGRG010000155.1 GCA_018648445.1 Rhodospirillales bacterium
AAGCACACGCTTGATGTCAGCCCTATCATATCCCGCCATCTTAAAATAAATATTCTTTGCGCCCCAATCTCTTAACTGTTTGATGTGGGCGATAAGAGACTCCCCCGTCCACAAGGGTAACCTGCCATAGGTGGAAAAATTAGGACAAACGCCATCACGATAGGCCTTTTGTATGTCCGGATTGCCAGGATCAGGATGAACGATATTACCGAGCTGCTGCATCTCAATTGCGGCTTCTATATCCTTGACCCGTCTAACCGGCTGGGTTCCCTTCGCGGATTGTCCGAACTTGATTTCAATGGCTTCGGCGCCATATTTTTGTATGGCGATTTTGGGAATACCCAAGAGGTTATCATCCACATTGCACTGTAGAACAATCTGGCCATATCCCCTGTAATGTTGGCGAAAGCAATCAAGCGCTTTTCCCAATAGCGGGAAGTCCGTTACAGTTCCGCATTCCATTTTCAAATTTGGGTCATTGTTTCTGGCGTCTTCACCAATTACGCAGGTAACGCCCGCCATAGCTGCACCGGCAAAATAGTCCTGCCAATTGAGCTTTATCAGGGCAGGAAGTATGACCGGCATCGCCATCTTAATGGGATTGGCAGTTCCGTAGGTGCACTCAAGATTTACATTAAAAATAGTTGCATCGTCGGAGGTCTCACTGACCCCTTGCGCCCCGAACACACGACCGTTGATGTTAAAATGTGAAAAATCAATAGGATAGTCTTTTTCCGACGCAATTTGGTTGTTCCCGGTTGTTGTGGGATATACCGTTTGCGATCCTAGGATGGCCGCCTGCGCCAATTCACAGGTACCGCTGCAATCTTCGGTGCAAAAAGAACACATTCCGGATTGAGGAGATACAAAAACACTACGGTTTTTTGCAAAAGTAAACCCAGAGCTTTGACGTGGTGAATATGACAAGACGAAATCCTTTCATTTTCGACTCTTCAACACTTCGCGCGACTAACATCGAAAGTTGTCACAATTGCAGCAGGTATGGGATGGCTAAGTTCACCAGTCCCAGAGCGTGCCGTCGCGCAGTCGCGTGACCGGTAGATAAGCGCGCTTGTAAGGGTAGCGTTCGACGGTTTCTTCATGGAACGTCACGCCCAGTCCTGGCACCTCGCCCGGATGGAGGAAGCCGTCCGTCAACGCATAGGAACAGGTGAAAGCATCCTTGGTTTCAGGCGGGTAGCCCATAAATTCCTGGATGCCGAAGTTATGGATCGAAAGATCGAAGTGAAGGCTGGCGGCCATAGCGACGGGGGAGACGTCGGAGGGGCCATGGCAGGCCATGCGCACGTGGTGCAGGTCGGCCGCCGCAGCCATGCGGCGCAATGCCGTTATCCCGCCGCCGTGGGAAACCGCGACGCGCAGGTAGTCGAGCTGCTGATTGGCGATCAAGCGGTTGCAATCGTGAATGCTGTTAAAAACCTCGCCGACGGCGATCGGCGTTGTTGTATGCGCACGCACGAGGCTCAAGGCATCCTGGTCCTCACAGGGCAGGGGGTCTTCCATCCAGAACGGCCGATAGGGTTCCAGGTCTTTGCCGAACCGTGCCGCTTCCATGGGGCTGAGGCGATGATGAACGTCGTGAAGCAGGGCGACGTCCTCGCCCACGGCCTTACGGACGAATTCAAAAACGGCCGGCATCTGGTTCATGTACGCCGCCGTATCCCAAACCATTTCACGCGGCAGCGACGCGTCTGCCGGTTCATAACGTCCGCCGTTTTTGACGACGCCGTAAATTTCCTCAAGGCCGCGAATTCCGGACTGAAGACGAACGGCCGTGAAGCCGTCCTCCATTGCCGCCTGGACAGTGTCCACAAGACGGGAAGCGTCTTCGCCGAAGGCGTGACAGTAAGCCCGAACGCGGTCCCGGCAGGCCCCACCAAGCAGTTGATAGAGCGGCATACCCGCCGCCTTCGCCTTGATATCCCAAAGCGCGACGTCAATAGCGCCAATGGCGGCCATGGTGACCGGCCCCCGACGCCAGTAGACGCCGCGATAAAGATATTGCCAGATGTCCTCGATGCGGCCCGCGTCGCGGCCAATCAAACACGGTGCCACATGATCCTGAAGATAGGAGACAACGGATTTTTCCCGTCCGTTCAAGGTCGCGTCTCCCAGGCCGTAAATCCCCTCGTCCGTTTCAACGCGAACCGTCACATAGTTTCGCCCCGGACAGCAGACAAAGACTTTTACGGCGCTGATCTTCATAGTGTTTTCTCCCGATTTCAAAGGATTATGTTTGAGAATCGTTGTACAGAAATTATGGCGTCAAAAGTTGGTTCTAGAAAGGATCGCCAGCTATTCTAGCGGCGTGTAGGAAATCTCGTATTGCGACCATAGTTTTTCACTCTGCCCGCACCATTATCTGCAACACCTCCAACCCACATCGCTACCTCATTTCCCGCCGCCGATGACGAAGGCGAGCAAACCCTATATCGCTGCAACAGCTTCCCAAACCAGCTTCAGGGCAACGCCCATCAGAACGACGACTTGACCGCCGGTGATCCAGGCCGGTTTTGCGCCACGAAGCATCAGCCTTGCGCCGATCTGCGACCCGGCCACCACGGCAATCCCGGCCAAAATCATCGCGTAAAACGGGAGGTCCAGGTGGGGCGTGTAACCCGCGAAACCGGCAAAAGAGCAAACGGTGACGACCAAGGCCGTCGTTGCAGCCGTCTGCTTGGGCGAATATCCGAGGGCAAGAAAAGTCGGGACGACGATGAAACCGGCGCCAATTCCAAGGAAGCCGCCCACGAAACCCACTATCGCACCGGAAACGACGCGGATACCGATGCGGGCACTTACCAAGGGTTCGCCCACAGCGCGTCCGGCTGCAGGTTGACTAGTGCCGCCTCTGGCGCTGCGCAAAGCCAGCAGAGCTGCTACGGTTACGGCCCCGGCGAACAGGGTGAGCACCAGCCCCGCCGCCATGTGCGGTTGGACCAGAGCCCCCATGGGCGCCGTTAGCGCCGCCATCAGCGCCATCGGCCAGCCGCCGTTCCAGTCCACAAGACCGGCACGGCCGTAGGGGATAAGAGCCAGCAGGGTGTTCAGACCGTTCAGTAGAAGCCCAAGCGGGATGGCCACCGTCTGCAGGTCGTAACCTGCCCAGTACAGGATGGGAACGAATAGAATTCCTCCACCAAGTCCCAAAATAACGAAGATGGACGAGACAACAAGGATGGCCCCTGCGGCGATTGCGGCATTCACGGTCGATTCCCATCCTTTTTAACCCCATCACTATCTCGTGTCGCGATATCCGACCCCCTGCAACGCATAGATCGGATGACCTTGGCTAGTGATGAAACGGCAGACCTACGACAATGATTCTGGGCCTGACAATGACAATTCTTAGTTCCCAGTATTTTTGATATCGGCTTTGGGCTGGGAGAATGGCCGGCGCATTTCGCGCTATTCCGGCCGTATCCGTCGAATCGACATAGGAAAGCGCCAGCTTGCTAGCCTTGCTCATTGCGGTGTTCCCCGCGACGGCTCAGTGTTGTCCGCCGCCACAGGCCATGCCCGGGTCAAACCGAGCCAGACGGCCCTCGCGCAGGGCGTCGAGCGCCTCGCTAACCACCGAGGCATCGCCGGCCTGCAGAACCATGATCCCAACCTGCGCGAACCCCTGAAGCGGCCTTCCACCCATGCCATAGGCGACAAGAACTTGGGCCCCATGATCGGCGAGCAACTGCACGGGCGCCATACAACCACCGTGTTCGTGTGCGACCGCGGGGACGACCTCGACGTTTTTCACGCCCTCGTCGGCGAGTGTGACTAGGGTGAAGGCAACGCAATGGCCGAAATGACCCGACAGCCGGGCGTCGATTCCGCCTGGATGCTCGCAGGGAAAGGCGACGGTTGTGTTCATCGTTTAGGGACCTCTACTATTGTTCTAGGAGTGAATGGACTCGACGCTCCGACTCTCGACCGCCAAAGCAATAACATTGTTCCAGGCCGTTCGAATGGCTTTGGAAGCGCGGTGTTCGCCTAAGTCGGCCATCGTCAAACCGGACATCAGCGCATCGACGACAATCTTGTCATAGGGAATGCGGCCCAGAAGCGGCAGTCCTCGCGCCGTACACAGATCAGCGATTTCTCGCTCGCGCGCCGGATTGAGGCCCTCTTTGTTGATGATGACGCCGGCCGGCCGCGGGAAACGAGCACACAGGTCTGCGGCGCGTTCCAGATCGTGGAGGCCCGAGGGCGTCGGTTCGGTGACCAAGATCACGAAATCCGCGGTCGAGATCGAACTGATGACCGGACACCCGATGCCGGGTGAACCGTCGGCAATGATGAGTGGCCTGCCGGAGCGTTCGCTTTCTGCCTTGGCGGCACGCCGCAGAGTGGAAACCAAGAGACCCGAGTTCTCCGCCCCGGGAAACATCTCGGCATGGATCATCGGCGCCACATCGGTGCGCGACCGGAACCAGTTGCCGGCGTATCTCTCGTGCATCGTCACCGCGCCCATCGGACAGAAGTGCGCACACACGCCGCAGCCTTCGCAGGCATGTTCGTCGATGATGTATCCGTTTGGTTGCGCGATGATCGCCTCGAAACGGCACCGCTCGGCACAATCGCCGCAAAGAATGCAGGTATCGGGGTCTATCGTCGCCGTCCTCCCGGCGTGAAATTCGTGCGACTCGATGATTTCGGGCCGGAGCAATAGATGCAAATCGGGCGCATCGACATCGAGATCGCAGACGATGTGATCGGACGCCAGGCGCGCGAAGGCGGCTGTGACCGACGTCTTTCCCGTGCCGCCCTTGCCGCTGATGATCGTGATTTCAGGCACAGAACGCCTCCGCTATCCTGCAGTCCTTGGCGAAGGCGCGGATGTTTTCGGCCAAGCGTTGAATTCGTGCCTTGTGGGAAAAACTCACCGCGTCCAAGGGAATGCCACGGGCGTAGGCCTCGGCGACGGCGCGTTCGAAGGGAATGGCGTCGAGGATCGGCAAGTCCCGTTCATGACAGAACATCTCGATTTTCTTGTCGCCGCGCCCGGCCCGATTGACGACAACCGCCATCGGCTTGCCTAAACTGCCGAACGCCCGGTACGCAAGATCCAGGTCGTAGAGGCCGAAAGGAGTTGGCTCGGTCACCAGGACAACGATATCGGCGTCGCGAACCGCCTCGATCGCCGGGCAACTGGTGCCCGGCGGCGCGTCCACCAGAACATCAACCGGGTGCTCGGCAAGCATGGTGCGCAAACGACGGCGCACCGCCCCCATCAGAGGCGGGCTCATCGCCTCACCGATGCGAAGCCGTCCCATCAAGAATGCGATGCCGCCGTCCACCGCGCCCCAAGCAATCTCGCCCAGAACGCGCTCGCCAGCCGTCAAAGCGCCGCGCGGACACACTGCTAGGCAACCGCCACAGCCGTGGCACATTTCGGGGAACACGACGGGGAAATCACTAAACACAGCAATGGCTTTGAAGGCGCAAAAGTCGGCACAGGCACCGCAGCCATCGCAGAGATCGGGGTTGGCGACGGGGACTTCCAGGCTCGCCCGCGCCTCGCCTGTCAAACGGGGATGAAGGAACAGATGCAGGTTCGGCGCCTCGACATCCATGTCGACCGCGATGCGCGGGCCATCCCAGACGCGCGACAACGCGGCCGCGACGGTGGTTTTGCCCGTACCGCCCTTGCCGCTGGCGACAGCAACGATCACTGCGTATGCCCTGCGCTGGACGGCCGTTCGGCGATTTCGACATCGCCACACCGAAACGCTTCGATCGCTTCTCGAACCGTCATGCCGTCGATCTTGTGGCCAATCTTCAGTCCGGCCGAACAGAGCGCCCGAAACGCCTTCGGCCCGACGCTGCCGGTCAGCACCACATTGGCACCCGCTTTGGCCACCAGTTCGGCCGACGCAATGCCGGCACCATGAGAAAGCGTCTCGGCTCCGTTATTCGGGATGAAGTCAACGGACAGGGTATCCGGGTCGACGACCAGAAACCCCGCGGCACGCCCGAAATGCGGATCGACCGGCGAGTCCAGGGTGGTTCCCGTCGTGCTAACAGCGAACTTCATGGACATTTCCTTTGCAATCGTCTCGTCGCCGGTCGCCGTCGGCGCCCGGTACTCGTCATCAGTATCCGGATCAGTATCCGGTGCATATTCGGCGACCCTGTGGTGGGCCTCGTCCTCGATCCTTAGCGCCAAGCCCTCAATCAGCGCCTGCGTGACGTTGCGCCTGGCGACGGCGAGGGTGCGGCCCAGTGTTTGGCGCGACACACCCATGCGACCGGCTGCCTCGGCCTGATCCAGCCCTTCCAGATCGACAAGGCGCATCGCCTCCAGGCCGTCGAGGGGCAGATAGACCTCGCGCAGCAATCGCATCGGAACTCCCCGGGGTTTGAAATCCCTGATTTCGGGCATTCGACCGATTTGGCGGTGTTTCATCGGGCGTGGCATTCACGTTCCTTTTTTACCATACGACCATTTTAATGGTCACTCATTCAGTCTTTTTAGCAAACCGAAATCGGAGAAAAAGAGGGCCGAAATCTCGGAAAATTAGCAAAACCGAGCCCCACCCGAGCGGTCCTATTCCTCCCGCAATTCCCGGCCGAGGTCGCGCAAGCGCTCTTCCGTCCGGGCCAACTCCGCTTTCAGTCGGTTGCGTTCCCCCTTGAGGGCCAGACGTTCCTCTTCCGGCGAAGAAGGCGCGCCGGCGTCGACTCGAACAGCTCCGCCACCTGGCCCAAAGCCGCCTTGACGGCG
>JABGRG010000156.1 GCA_018648445.1 Rhodospirillales bacterium
GTTCCATTGCATACCCAGCATAGCTGAGTGTTGCACTTCGTTTCGGAATCTAGCAGCCAATACCAATGCGAAACCATGACCGAGCCAAAGCTGTTTGTGTCTGCCTAGACCTTAAAAGAGACAAGTATAAGTAATATGCGATCATACTTTCAATTTTCGGATTTGGATGTCTGCAATTGGGGACACCCGAAAGTCCCAGCCATGCCTCATTATCGTCAGCTCATAGGGGGCAATCCAGACATTCAAAGCACAAAATCTGCGTCGCCAGATTTCACTTCCGGTTTTAGGGGCTACAGCGGACCTCAAAATCGACTGGCTCTGACAGCCGGAGTTGACCCAAGGCAGACTTAAATAGGGAAGTGCTGCTATCGTTCGAGATACACAAGACGTGCAGCAAGCCCAATCAATAACGCACCTAGCGTTCGGTCAAGCCATACCGCAATCTTTGGGCTATCCCGAAGGCGTGTCGTTAATCTTCCCCCAAGCATAACGAGTGGAGGCTCAATAACAGCCGCTACGACTATTATTAGCGTACCGTGTAGAAGCAACTGCGCCCATATCGGGCCAGCTTCCGGCGTAGTGAACTGCGGGAGGAATGCTAAGAAAAAGATGGCAACCTTGGGATTGAGCAGGTCAATCAAAACCCCTTGCCGAAATATGGACCAAAAACCTTTTTGCGCGGGAGGTGCCTTTGGCGAGAAAGAGGCGCCAGAAGAGCAAATGGCCGCTATTCCAATCCATACAAGACCCCAATTCAAATCGGCGTGAAACACTATGTTACACTATTTAGCTTCTGTGAAATCAACGGGAAACATACCTGTGGCACCATCGCCCGCGATTTGGAACGATGAGACGGGAGATCATCCGATGGGTCACGGCAACAGGGCTCTTTCATCATTTAACTGGATCGACGGCGGAATTCTGATCGGATTAATCCTCGCCGCCATTCTGCTGCTGGTCTGGTGGTACCGAAGAACAGAGCGTCAAGGTAACGGCCTAACGATTAATGAGTGCCGGACCCTGGACCGGGCCGAGAGAGAATTGCTCAGCATGGTGCGCCAATACGGAGCAGCAGTGAGGCAATCGCAAATCGTTGAAGAGGCGGCGGGCGGGTTCGATTTCGTTACTGAAAATCTCCACGAACTCGAGGCCAAAGGATTGATCACAAGGATTTGGGATTCTCAGACCAATGATCTCATGATTTCCGCCTAATCGGCAGCACCTGACATCTCTACAGCACAATCTCCGACCCTCAACCAGGGGATCGGAAACAAGGGAGGCGTTTTGCGTTATGGATTTGATCGAAGCGACTGATGTGAACAAGACATACACCAATGGATCGGTGCCGGTTGAAGCCTTGCAGGGGGTAAGCTTCCGCATTCCTTCCCAGGCGTTCGCCTGTTTTGTGGGCCCCTCGGGCAGCGGGAAAAGCACCCTCCTCAATATGATCGGATGCCTGGACCGGCCGACCGCTGGAACTCTGATCGTCGCGGACACCGACATTGGAGGCCTCGACCGCCATGCCGCCGCCGTGTTTCGCGGCCAAACCATTGGTTTCATCTTTCAGGATTTCAATCTGTTGCCCGTCCTGACCGTATACGAAAACGTCGAGTATCCCCTGCTCCTCGTCCAACAGTGGCCGGCGAAGGATCGACGGAAGCGCACTCTGGAAGTCCTCGACGCGGTAGGGATGGCCGACCAGGCCGACAAGCGCCCCGACCAGATGTCGGGCGGCCAGAAGCAGCGTGTCGCGGTGGCCCGCGCTCTTGTTTCCAATCCGAAATTGGTGCTCGCCGACGAGCCGACCGCGAACCTCGACAGCGCCACCGCCGCGCTGGTGATCGACCTCATGAAACATATGCGCGACCAATTCCACACCACTTTCGTCTTTTCGACCCACGACCCGCGGGTGGTCAACGAGGCCGAGGAGACCTTCGCCTTGCGCGACGGCCACATAGAAAACGGTTCCGCGAACGGTTCCGCACACGGAGGAAACGACCATGACCGCTCATGAGAGCACCGCCGCCAAGCCGTCGGGATGCATCGGATGCGTGATCCGCATCGCCATCCGGAACCTCCTGCGCTACCGCCGCAGAACCGTTCTGACGACCGCCCTAATTGCCGTCGGCGTGATCGCCGTACTTCTGTTCGTCGCGCTGGCCGGCTCGTTCCGCGCGATGATGGTCGGCCAGATCACCGACTCTATGCTCGGTCATTTCCAGGTGCACCGCACGGGATACTTGGCCGCGGTCGACAGCCTTCCGCTGAACCTCAATCTGAAGCCGAAGATGGTGAAGCGCCTGAACAAGGAACTATCGGCGCTTGAAGGTGTCGAGGCGTTCTCGCCGCGCCTCAAATTCGGCGCCATGTTCAGCAATTTCTCGGAGACGACCAACATCCGTATCGTCGCCGTCGAACCCGATCGCGAGGTCGCGGTGGCGCCTCTGCTTCCCAAGCGCTTCGTTGCGGGCGAGCCGAAAGACGGCCTGATCGCGCGCGGCGGAATTCTTGTCCCGGAACTGCTGTCCCGCGGACTTAAGTTGAAGGTCGGCGACGAGGTGGTCCTGGTTGCCACCAACCGCGACGGATCGGTCAACGGCATGACCTTCCGAGTGGGGGGGATTCTGGAAAGCGTCACCGGCCCGGGCGGCCGCGACGGTTACCTGCACATTGAGGACGCGCGGGCGCTCCTGCGCATGAAAGAGGCCGAAGTCAGCGAGATTGCGGTGCGTGTGGCGAATCCCGGGCAGGCTGCAACGGTCGCCGGCCTGCTCGCGGCCACGCTCGACGGGATCAAGAACCAGAAGGGCAAGGCGGTTTTCGATGTTCGCAGCTGGGAAAAGCTTACGCCCTTTTACAACATCGCGCGGATGATCGACTTAATGACGCTGTTTATCCAGATCATGCTGATCTCGATCGTCCTGATCAGTGTGATGAACGTGATGATGATGGCGGTCTACGAACGCATCCGCGAAATCGGCACCATCGCCGCAATTGGAACGCAACCGCGGACGATCCTCGGCCTGTTCCTGAGCGAGGGGCTGCTCCTTGGCCTCGTCGGCGCCACCGCCGGAACCTCGGTCAGCCTGATCGTCATTTTCGTGCTCAACACAGTCAAGGTGGCCTTCCGCTTCGGGCGTCAGGACCTGTTGCTCGCCCCGACCGTCGGCGTCGGCGCGGTCGCTTTGACTTTCACCGTGGTCGTCGTGGTCGCTATCCTGGCCAGCCTGCAACCCGCCTGGAAGGCTGCCCGGATGGACCCCAATAGCGCCCTGCGGCACGTTTGAACTAGGAGGACTCTCCCAATGATCTATCGTTTCGTTGTCTCACTTTTCCTGGCCGCTTGCGTGGCTCTGCCCGCAGCCGCCCTGGAGCCGCAGGAAATCCTGGCCAAAGTTGATCGCAACCTAAATCCCGAATCGTTCGAATCCTATCGCAAGCTGATCAACATCGAACCCGACGGGACCCGTAAGGAATTTGTCCTGTTCTCCGCGAAGAAAGGCACCGACAACGTCATCGGCTTATTTCTTGCGCCTGCCAGTGACAAGGGCCGATCGACCTTGCGCCAGGGGGAAAACATGTGGCTGTTTATACCCGACGTCGGGCGGCCACTGCGCATTACCAGCCTGCAATCGGTCACCGGCGGCATCTTCAATAACGCCGACATCCTGCGGGTCGACTACAGCGCCGAATACATCGCCGAGCAGGTCGAGGAGCAGGGCGAAAGCCTGACGCTCCGGCTCAAGGCGCGCACCGGGTCCGTTGCCTATGATCGCCTGGTGATGACGGTCGACAAGGCAACGCTGTTGCCGGTCACCATCGAAGCCCACGCGGCCAGCGGCATGCTGATCAAGACCTTGCGTTTCAAAAAGGTGAAGGACTTCGGCGACGGCATTGTGCGCCCCTCGGTGGTCGAAACCGACAGCCCGCTCCACAAGGGCTATTCCTCGGTCATGATCTTCGGCAAGATCAACAAGCGGGATTTCCGGGACGAGGTGTTCACCCTCAGTTACCTCCCGCGCGCCAAAGAACTTAGGTAAGGAACGGCGGTGTCAAACCTACGCCACCGGTTTTTTCTGATCGCCGCCCTGTCGGTGCCGCTCGTACCCGTTGCGGCATCGGCGGACGATGACTTCTCCTTCGACGTGGAGGAATTCGAAAATAAGTCGTTCGAGATCGGCGGGTATGTCGAAGGGGAATGGAAGCACTTCGGATTTGATCGCGGCAGTGCCTTGTACGGTCTTGTCCGGTACCCTGAACTCAATGAGGGAACCAACGATCAGTTCCAGGAAACGCTGCGTCTCGAAGGCTCCTGGCGCGGCGGGATAGCCACGCTTAGCGCCGCTGCCCAGGCGAACGCGATCCAGGACGACTTCAGCCATGATCATGACATCGAACTGTTTGAAGGAACCCTTACCCTTCAGCCGGACCCGGGTGTGGCTGTCGAGGTTGGCAAAAAAGCGCTCAAATGGGGCAAGGGTTATGCATGGAGCCCCGTCGGCTTCGTCGAGCGGACCAAGGACCCGGACAATCCCACGGAATCCCGCGAGGGGTTCGTAATGCTCACGGGTGACCTGATTGCCAGTTTCGATTCGCCCCTGCGCACGGTCGCCCTAACGCCCGTCGTGCTTCCCGTGGACGGGGCGTTAAACAACGATTTTGGGACCCAGGACGAGGTCAACCTCGCGGCGAAACTGTATTTGCTCGCCTGGGATACCGACATCGACCTGATGGTCCTGGGTAACGGCAGTCGGACCACCCGCTACGGCTTCGACTTCTCACGCAACCTCACTGAAAACTTCGAAATCCACGGCGAATGGGCGCGCATTGAGGCGAACCGCAGGACGGTCGCCGGCCCCGATGGTCCCAACCGCAAGGTGGAAGAGGACGCGACCAACTATCTGCTCGGGCTTCGCTATCTCACCGAATCCGACATGACGATCATCGCCGAATACTTCCATCAGGGGACCGGATACTCGGAAGCGGAGATGCGCGCCTTTTTCGATCTTGCCCACCAGGCTGTGTCCAGCGGCTCCGATTCCCAACTTTCCAGGGCGAAGGCGGCACAGTCTGCGGGATACGGCAAATCGACACCGGCGCGCAACTACGGATACGTCTCGATCAGCCAGAAGGAACCGTTTGACCTCCTGTATTGGACGCCCTCCGTGAAGAGTATCGTCAATCTCGATGATTTCAGTTATTCCGTCACGCCTGAGATTCAGTACGCGGGCATTGAGGACTTGGAACTTCGCTTGCGGCTCGGATACCTGCACGGGGGCCGCTTCGACGAGTACGGCGAGAAAGCGAACGACTACAAACTCGAAATGCGTGCTCGATACCATTTCTGACGACCGGTCAGGCGCAAGACCTTCCAATGCTCCGAATTGCGGGGAAACCGAATGAATCAAAGCGATGGTCCGGGGATGAGCCCGGTGGGGAAGATGCCTGCCGGAGAAGGAGAGCCCCAAGAGGCCTCCCCACGGATTTCGGCGTTGTCCCTTTTCCTGGTGTTCCAGCGCCTGGGGCGGACGGCCTTCGGCGGGCCGGAGATGGTCTCCGACATCCGGGAACTGGCCGTTAAGAAGCAGCCGTGGCTGTCGAAGGAGATGTTCGAAGACGGGGTGCCTCTCTGCCAGTCGATTCCCGGTGCGACGGCCATGCAGGCAGCGGGATCAATTTTTGTTTTCCTTGATGTTGTCTGCACCACCAGTTCCGCGGAGCGATAGCTGCACTGCCCGAGTTCCCGCCAACCCTGTCCTTTGGCGCCCCTTCAATGGCTCCGGTGATCACGAAAAGACCGAGTTGGAGGCCTCCCAGACGAGCTTGATCGCAACGCCGACCAGGATGACGACATAACCCCGGGTTATCCAGGATGGCTTCGCATCGCTCAGCATGAGCCGGGCACCCACCTGCGAGCCGATCACCACCGCGAGCGCCGATAGGACGGCCACGGCGACGGGAAAATCCAGGCGTGGGGCATATCCCGCGACGCCCGCGAAGGAGCAGACGGTGACCACCAAGGCCGTTGTCGCCGCCGTCTGCTTGGGCGGATAACCGAGGGATAAAAAAGCCGGGGCAACGACGAACCCGGCCCCGATCCCGAGCAAGCCTCCCACGAAGCCGACCACGGCGCCAATTCCCACGCGAAATCCGTTTCGCAAGAGCGGGCCTGATTTACTGGGCTCCCGGCCCATCGCTGAACTCCACGGTCTGCTCCGAGCACCCCACAAGGCTCGAAGGGCCGCCACCGTGACGGCGCCGGCGAAAAGCGCGAGCACCGTTCCGCTTGGAAGCAGGGGTTGAACCAGGGCGCCGATGGGAGCCGTGGCTGCTGCTGCCAGTGCCATTGGCCAGCCGCCTTTCCAGTCCACCAGACCGGCGCGCCCGTAAGGGATGAGGGCCAGCATCGTGTTCAGCCCATTCAGCAGAAGCCCCAAAGGGATGGCCACCGTCTGCAAGTCATAGCCCATCCAATGCAGGATGGGGACGAATAGAATTCCTCCGCCAAGGCCCAGAACGACGAAAATGGATGAAACGACAAGGATGACACCGGCTGTGAACCGGCGTGGAATATTGACCCCTTAGCGGGGGTTTTCGGCGTCCAATA
>JABGRG010000157.1 GCA_018648445.1 Rhodospirillales bacterium
AACCACTCCGGAAACAGGTAGGTTCGTCGGCGGTTTAAATAAGTCCAAATCCACGGGAATCGGAACGTTGGAAAAGTGCTCCGGATTGCCGCCCGCCGAAACAAGGGAATCGCTTGTATAGGTGCTGACTGCCATAAACCGCCCCTTCCCTTTCAGGATTCTCTTTTCCATGAACCGCTGAACGGGAGAAACGCCAAAGCGGTCCAAAAGCCTGCGCGCAAGGGGCATGGCACGGCGACGGTCGATCCGGTCCTCAATCATGGTGCTGGCGCACCAAACCAAATGAGGAATTCCCATAACGGCCATTGAGTAAGATGCCAAAACGGTTCCACCAACGGCGATGTGTCGGTCATGCCTGCGCACGAGATCGCGCCATGTGGACGACGCCAGATAGTAGGTGAATTCCAGTTCAGGAAGCGCGCAGCCAATGGCTACACAGGGAAAGTCATCAAAGCACCTCCCCTCGCGAATTCCCGGGCGCCGCCCGCCCAGAAGCTGCCAGCTTGTGGCAATCAAATCGGGATAGTCCCTGTATGTGGCGTAATGGGCTACGGTCACGCGGTGGCCGAGGTTCCTTAAATGGTGCACAAGAATTCTCGTCTTGTCCGGCACACCTCCGGTTAGCGGTGGTAAAGTGGATACTAATATTGATCGGCTCATCGCGGAGGTCTTGGCACTTGTGATCTGGGTTCGGCGGCTTCGCAAAGAACCGCACACGTCTTCACCGCCGTGTCTCTCCACAAAAAGCCACGGGCGCGATCGGATGCCCTGGCACCACAGTCCGCGCGCAACTTATTGTCAGCAAGCAGTTTTTCAATTTTTTCGGCCATATCATTTTCGTCCTGAGGATCGAAATATACGCCCGTATCTCCCAGCACTTCCGGCATCGCAGCCGCGTTTGAGCACGCAATTGGCGCGCCGACCGCCATCGCCTCCAAAAGTGGATTTCCGAAAGTTTCAACCTGCGAGGGAAATACGAACACCCGGCAATTGCGATAGAGTTCAGAAAGTTCTTCCGTTTCCACGTGACCCGCAAAAATAACGTTCTCCTCAATTCCCAGTTCCTGCGACAAACTACGCAGCTTTTGGGCGTAACCGTGATCGATTTCGCGACCGGCAATAATCAGCCGCAGTCCAGGAGACCGCTTGATCAGGATTGCAAGCGCATGCAGAAGGGCATGATAATTCTTTTGGATATAAATATCCGAAACGGCAAGAATATAGGTGCCGGGCGTGGTGCTGTACATCCGTTCGGGGTCGATTCTGTGGGTGCCGTGATGAACCACCGCAATTTTTTTACCCAGTTTTCTTGAGAACCCGAAGGTCATTAGGTTCTTCGCATATTGTGAAACTGCAATGGCCTTTTTGGCGCTTAGCAACGAAATGAATGTCGCCCCGGTGAGCGCCAACCAATATATTACCGACCCCAACCTTCTGGTTAGCTGAATGACCGACAGGGCGTTTCTCAGCAAAATGACATGGTTTCGCGCGAATATGGGACCGTAATTGGCCGGGGAAAACACAACGTCGGCACCCATAGCCCAAGCATACAGTGGAATTGCCAACTGCTCCCATATCAATGTGCGAAAAAAACCCGATTTTAAGTTCGACAGGGTCACGTTTACGTTTTCGTCGACCGGATAAAACAATTCTAACTGGTCTTTATGCAAAAAAAGGTGAAGCTCCAGATCGGGCATGGCTGCCATTTTTGGAAGTACGTTGCGTAAATAAGTAACACCACCACCACTTTTCGCGTGGGTGCCGTTTATAACAACGCGCAACGGGGCGTGCCCGTCGATTCCTTTAGATGCAGTCATGTTTCCTATTCTACCTGATTTTCCTAACAACGAAACGCCTTGTAAACATCCCCAGCCCACCCGCGATAGCCTCGCGACACTGCGTTCGGTTTTTCCGTCAGCCAATCCTGAACGGGAATAAAGAAACCCGTTTTCGGCTTGTTGAGAACGGACTTCGGAAGCGCCGTGGCAGGCGTTGCCGCCAAATCGGTTTTTGAAAATGCCTTTTGACCCAGCGCCCTCAACAGCGCTCCATCGACCAGGGGCACCCGTATTTCCAGCGAGTGGGCCATGCCGGCCCAGTCGGCATCCCGCAGAAGCTGGTTGCGCATGTAAAAGCACATCTCAAGCGCCGCGATCTTCTGACGTGGGTCAGGAATTCTATTGTGCGTGTTTTCCAAGCGCTGGCGGGCCTCAAGAGTTTGCCACCCCTGCGCGGCAAAATCAGGATCAAGAACGTCCGGCAATTCCCAAGGCGCATACAATCCGCGGCGCAGCAGATATGCGTCGCCATATCGGGTGCCGTACTCCAGCAATCCAGCGAACTTGGGCGAGGTAAGCCGCTTGGCCACTGGCGCCGACACGACCCGAAAAGCGCGGCCCAACGCTCCCATTCCCGGAATGCCATCCAGCATACCGACCAGCTTTGGAACCTGCCGGAAAGTGTCGTACCCGCCGAATAATTCATCTCCGCCCAGCCCCGACAGCGCCACCTTCAGACCCGTTTCAGCCGCTGCTCTGGCCACGAAATAGGTATTCACGCCATCAATGCTGGGCTGATCCATGGATTCCAGGATGTGCTCTCGCGCATCCAGAAAATCGTGTCGCGATACCACTTTCATCTGGTGGCTGGCGTTGCAGGCGCGCGCCACCTCCTCAGCGAGCGGCGCTTCATCCATGGCCGTTCCGGCAAATTCTGCAAAAGCCAGCGTAATCGTATTCAGTCCTGCCCCGTGGATTTCACTCGCCAAGGCGGCAATGACTGTTGAGTCAATGCCGGAAGACAGAAAAACACCCACTGGCACGTCGGCCACCAAATGGTGACGAATGCTATCTAGCACAGCGTCGCGAAGGGAAACATCCGGGGCTCCATTTGCCCCCGCAGAAAGGGTCCCTGGCACGTCGAAATAGCATTTCAGTGCACGCACGCCCCGACTATCAACCCAAAGGGTATGACCGGCGGGAAGTGCGTGGATTTCGTTGTAAAGAGTGTGCGGTTCAGGAACATGCCCGAACAAAAAGAAGCCGACATGGCCCGCCGGGTCGGGAGCCGTTTCGACCTTTCCTCCCGCAATCAGGGCCTTGACCTGCGAAGCCGCACGAAACGTTTTGCCATCATCGGCATAATAAAGTGGCTTGATGCCCAGTGGATCGCGGGCCACAAAAAGGCCACGTTTGGTTTCGTCCCAGATGGCGAAAGCGAACATCCCTCGAAGGCGAGAAACGGCACTTTCACCATGCATGGCATAGAGCCACGCGACGACCTCGGTATCCGATTGGGTTTTGAACTGCACGCCCTTGGCAAGCAGATCGTCTCGCAGAGCTCGGTAGTTATAAATCTCGCCGTTAAACGTTATGCGGTAGCGCCCGCCATCGATTTCCATCGGCTGGGCCGCACCATCCGACAGATCGATTATCGCCAGCCGCCGATGGGCTAAACCAATGGCTCCATCTTTGGCAACCCATGACCCGGCCCCGTCCGGGCCGCGTGGCGTCATATGGTCGCGAATAGCATCAAGCTCGCCCGCATCGACACGCAGAGCATTGTCTTGAAACGAAAATATTGCGGCGATCCCACACATGCTTAAACGTCTGTTTAACCGTCATGGCCCCTTCAGGCAAAGGTTTTTCCAGTCTCACGCACAGCAATCGGCGGAATTCGCACGAGAGATTGATGAAAATCGCGCTTTCACACCGGCAGACGTCGACGGCACCGGAAGCGGGGTTAGGTCGACAGGTTCTCCATTACAAAACAAGTTCGACTGGCCCAATTATTCACGGGTATTTTTCGGTTTTCGGAAACGAATGGCTAAACCCCTGCAACCGGTTGCACAGTGTTATGCAAAAGCATAAAGCATGCGAAAGACGCTCGCTCGCCCCCATACCATCATTAATGCGCCACCCGGCAAGTATGATTTCGGGTTCGACGCCATTGCCCTGCGTCTAGCGGACGCCAGTGTCAACACCATTTACAGAGGGCATCGACGGTCTGCGGGATCGCTCGACGAAACCTCAACATTACCCGAACTGCACCCATGCGGACCTTTAGGTGAAGGTGATCGCCGGTTCGAATGCCAATCTCGGTCTTGACGCAGTATATCCGTTGCCATTGGCGGAAAAAAAACGAGCAGAGCTAGCTCCCGATACCTGACCGATCCTATTCCGAAGCGTTTCAGTTGGTGTACTCCTTGTTGAACTCGCCGGTGGTGAGCTTTAGAAGTGACGTTAATTTTTCCGATGGGCGCAAACTCAATTGAGTGACCAAGTTGGAGATATTTCTGCGGATGAAGAAAATCACCGTAATCGTCCCGGCCTACAACGAGGAGCAAACGATCATCAATCTACTGGAGCGTGTGAACGCGCAGTCGGTGGCCGGCTTTTTATTCGAGATCATCGTCATTGACGACGGTTCGCGAGACGGCACCCTGGCGGCACTCGAAGACCGATCGGACCTTTACGACAAAATTGTAAAGCAAACTCCCAATCAAGGAAAAGGCGCGGCCGTAATTGCGGGATTGAAACAGGCCAGCGGTGACTATGTTTTGTTTCAAGACGCCGATCTGGAATACAACCCCGACGAATACGAAGGCCTTCTGTTTCCGGTGAAGGAATTCGACGCCGACATCGTCATGGGAAGTCGGTTTCTTTCGCCGCGTTATACGCGCGTGCATTATTTCTGGCACAAGGTGGGGAACCGCTTCATCACGCTTATTTTCAATATTTTGTTCAATACAACTTTTTCCGACATCTACAGCTGCTACCTCCTTTATCGGCGAAAATTGGTTGATCCGGACGATCTTCGCTCGACCGGATGGGAGCAACACGCCGAGATTTTGGCGCGCGCGCGCAAAAAGGGGGATGTGTTTTACGAGGTGCCAATCAGTTATCACGGCCGCGCTTACGCCGAGGGAAAGAAAATCAAGGCGCAACATGTTATTCCCGTGATTTGGATGATCATCAAACAACGTTTTTTTGGCTAATACTCAAAAAGGAATTCACGAATGACCATGAAAATCGACCCGTTGACAGAAGAAGAGCAGCAGGAATGGCCGAAAGATCCGCTTGTGGGGTTGGAAAAGCCTTTTGTCGATGACCGTGGTGCCATTCAGCCCCTCGTCGACATGATGATGAAAAGCGCGGTTTTAATTTCCTCGGTGAAAGGATCGTTTCGCGCCAACCATTATCATCGGACGGACTGGCATTATTGCTACGTCCTTGAGGGCAGTATTGAGTACTACCATCGGCCCACGGGAAGCGACACCGAGCCCGAGGTGCTTTTGGTCAAGGAGGGTCAGATGGTGTTCACGCCACCCATGGTCGATCACGGAATGAAGTTTCCAGAAGATACGAAGTTCCTGACCCTTTCGCGCAACCCACGGGACCAAGCCTCTTACGAGGCGGATGTGGTTCGCATCAATATGATCGACACCGAAGGCCTTACCACCTGGACGCCAGAGGACTGATACGGCTCATGACCCAACCCTTGCGGCGCAGAACCACCTGCCGATTGTGTGGTGATGGCGATTTGGAAAAGGTTCTGGCCCTGACGCCGACCCCGCCCGCCAATGCGTTTGTCTCCGACGATCAGTTGTCGGAGGAGCAGCCTGTCTTTCCGTTGGATCTATTCATGTGCAGGGCCTGTGCCCACGTTCAGATGCTGGACGTGGTCGATCCGGCCGTCCTGTTCGAAAATTACGTCTATGTTTCCGGTACTTCGCCCGTATTCGTACGTCACTTCGAAGACTATGCGACGACGCTGATCGATCGCTTTGACCCGCCTGCAGGCTCCTTGGTGGTCGATATCGGATCAAATGACGGTACCCTTTTGCGCTTTTTTCAGAACGCCGGTTTGAGCGGGCTTGGGATTGATCCGGCAAAGGGAATTGCGCGCAAGGCCACCGCGGATGGGATTGAGACTTGGGGTACGTTCTTCGATGGCGAGGTCGCCCGGCAAATCGCCGCGCAAAAAGGAACCGCCTCTATCGTCACCGCTAATAACGTTTTCGCCCACGCCGACGATCTGGGCGGCATTGTCGACGGCGTGCGCCATTTGCTGGCACCAGACGGGGTGTTCGTCTTTGAGGTCTCTTATTTGGTGGATGTTTACGAAAACACGCTTTTCGACACCATCTATCATGAGCATTTGGCGTATCACTCCGTCAAACCACTGGCCCGTTTTTTTGAAGCTCGCGGAATGCGCCTGATCGAGGCAAGTCGCGTCGATACCCACGGCGGCAGCCTGCGCGCAATTGCGGCGTTGGCGGACGGCCCATACGAG
>JABGRG010000024.1 GCA_018648445.1 Rhodospirillales bacterium
CTTGGGCGCGAACCACCAGCTGCCGACACAGTAAACGAGTTTGCCGAGACCGGCTTCTTCACAGGTCGGAACTTCGGGAGCACCCGGCGCGCGGGTCGGGAACATGTAGCACAGGCCCTTCACGCCCTTGACCTTGAAGTTAAGGTATTCGGCCATCGACAGAACGGTCGTATCCGTCTGCTCACCGATCAGGGCGGTGAAGTTGGCGGTGCCGCCGCCGATCTGCACGAAACGGAAGTTGGCGCCCGGCGTCGTGTTCTGCAACTGGATGCCCGCCATATGATTCAACGCGCCGAGATTGGCGCCGAAGATCAGGCTATCGGGTTTATCTGTTGCCATCTTGAGCAGCGAATTCACGTCGGTGAACCGCTTGTCGTCCTTGCGTACGCAGGACAGCAGGCAGAATTCGGATGTTTCGGCCACGGGCTCGAAGTTCGCATGACCGAAATCGATCATTCCGCTGCCCTGTGCGCCCATCAGCGCTTTGTGAACAAGCAGGAAGGTGTAGCCGTCCGGCTTCGCTTCCAGAACTTGGCGCGAGCCGATGGTGTAATGCCCGCCGACATTCACGATCGTCAGCTTCTGCGACTTCAAATTGTTGTCGACGATGGCTTTCTGGAAAGTACGGGCCGTCTGGTCGCTGGATCCGCCCGGTTTGAACGGGACAATGACCTTTACCGGTTTTTCCGGCCATGCGGCCTGAACCGGGGCAGCAACAAACACCGCCAGACCGACGGCAATCATCGAAGAAACAAGCAAGCTTTTCATATCATTCGCCTCCTGTCGCGATAATTCTCACGAAGAGAGCCCCGCAGGCCGATGGGTCTTTGGCGCTTCCCCCACACTCATTCACCGCATCTCGGAAGCGATTTATTATTATTATTTTTCGCCGAAGAGATGGCGATAATTTCAAACTATACCCTGTGCACGCCTAATCCCACAAGCTATAATAATGGCGTTTCCTATTACCATTTGGAATACCACCTTTTCCGGACGTTATGTGTCTCAAAGCCTTGGAATAAGCGCGTAACGACTATGGGAGGCTCGGCGGAAATGCCACAAGAACGACCCAACATTCTGTTCATCATGTCGGATCAACACACGCAACGCGTGATGGGCTGTTATGGCGACGACGTGGTCGCGACGCCCAACCTGGATCGGCTGGCGAACTGCGGCGTGACCTTTGATGCCGCCTATACGCCGTCGCCGCTTTGCGTACCGGCGCGTATGTCATTTTTGACCGGTCGCTACCCCAACCGCCAAAGTTGCTGGACAAACAGTGATATGCTGCCGTCCGATCAGCCGACCATCGCCCATTGTCTGGGCGCCGCGGGATATAACCCGATCCTTGTCGGGCGCATGCATTCAATCGGGCCGGATCAGTTGCGCGGTTTCGTACGGCGCGAGGTTGGCGATCACAGCACCAACTGGATCGGGGGGGTTCCGCACTCGCTGGGCGTGTTGAACAAGACCAACGATCCCTATCGGGTCAGCCTGGATAAATCCGGCGCCGGGCAATCTTCCTATGAATGCCATGACGACGACGTAACGGCTGCGACCTTGCAGGTTCTGGACGAAATCGCCGAAGCGCGTAAGGGCGGTGACGCCGAACCCTTCGCCCTATCGGTCGGCTACCTGATGCCGCACCAGCCGTTTGTCGCGCGGCCCGAGTTTTACGACCGATATAAAGGCCGCGTCGGCCTGCCGGATATCCCGGCGGTCGAAAACGAGCATCCGTATATGACCGAATGGAGGGACTTTACCGGCATTTCGGATGTGCCGGACGATACCGCCGTGCGTGCGCGCACCGCTTACTACGCGCTGGTCGAGGAAATGGACGCCATGATCGGGTGCATCCTTGATAAATTGGAGGAACTCGGCCTCGCCGAAAACACGCTGGTTGTCTACACGTCCGATCACGGCGACCAGTTGGGCGAGCGCGGTCTGTGGTGGAAACAAACCTTCTATGACGAATCGGCCAAAATCCCGCTGTTGATGTCCTGGCCGGGCACGTTGCCGCAAGGCCAACACCGGGGACAGGTGGTCAATCTGATCGATCTGGCGGCAACATTGCTGGAAGCGGCGGACGCGCCGCCCCTTCCCGACGCTGACGGGCGATCCTTTTTGCAGGTGGCGCGGGACGGCAACCGCCCCTGGATCGACGAGACCTTTTCGGAATATTGCACCGACGGCGTGGCGCCGTGGACACTGCCCACACCCACCCGTCAGCGCATGATCCGCACCGACCGCTGGAAACTGAATTACTACGACGGTTACCGTGCACAGCTTTTCGACATGCAAAATGATCCCGGCGAAACCCGCGATCTGGCCCTTGATCCGGAATTTGCCGATCTGCGCGACGCCCTGATCGCCCGTGTGCTGGTCGACTGGAACCCCGAGAAAATTGCCGATGAACTGGCGGCAAAAATCCCGCGCAAGGAGCTGCTGCGCGATTGGAGCCGGGCCGTCAAACCGGCCGACACCTACCGTTGGAAAATCCGCGAAGAAGACAACTGGCTGGAAGAAAGTTCATCATGACAAGGAAACGCGTCGTCGGCATTACGGTTTTGCCCGAATACATCCAAACCGAAGGCGTTGAAGGTGTTCTCGACAGTCTGGCGCGGGCCGGAGCGACGGCGGTCTCCACGTCCCCCTACGTCATGGAGCCCGCCGACGAAAAAACCGGCAGCCGTGAACCGCCCGGCGATAGCGATAAAGGTATCGTTCGCCTGCTTGACAGGCCGCTGTGGGGCAAGCGTGAAATTTTTGTCCGCACCGAGCCGAGCTTCGTTCCCGACCTCTCCATTTATGAGGGACTGCGTTACCAGCCGCCCGAACCCGGCCCGCTGACCCATGCCGAAGGTGCAATCGTTGCCGACTTCATCAAGGCCGCCAAGACCAAGGGTCTGAAGGTCTATTTTCAGGTGATGTCGGCCGTCCCGCCGGGCTACCGCGTGCAATTCGGTGGCCCCGAAGAAGATGACATCCCACGTCTTCCCGGCGGCGTGCTTCCGACCCGCCGTATTGACAATAACGGTTCATTGGCCAGCTCGCATATTGTCGACTACGGCTGCGCCATGCTGCGCGATCTGTGCCGCGCCTATCCAGATATTGACGGCTTCCGCGTGGATTGGCCGGAATATCCGCCCTATACGCCGGACGGCGTATTCCTTGATTTCGGTGCCCACGCAAGAAAAGCGGCGCAACGAATGGGTCTGGACTTCGCGCGCATGGAAGGCGACGTCGGGGGCTTGCGCTCGACCTTGCTGGGCGGTCTGAACGACAAAATGCTGGAAGACAATGGAGCTCTGCGGGAATTGGCTGCGCGGCCCGGCGTTACCGATTGGCTGCAATTCAAAACAATGCTGGCCGAAGAACTGCTGGTGGCCTACCGGGCCGCGATCGATACAGACAAGGAACTGATCGCCATGGCGTTCCCGCCACCGTGGTCACTGCTGTCAGGTATTCCCTACCGGAAATTGGACGGCGTGTGTTCCAGCGTTCAGACAAAACTCTACACCATGCACTGGCCGACCATGCTGCGCTTTTACGGAGATGCGATATTGGAAGCCAATCCAGGTCTTTCTTCAGAAAAACTGCTCCGATTCATATTGCGTCTTCTCGATATTGCGGATGATGCGGGTCTGCCCAACTATGAAGACTATGCCTATCCCGGACCGGACGAGGCCCATCCCTGCGGCGTGGAAGCGCAGGCTCGAAAAATCCGCCAAGCACAGACCGAGGCCGGGTCTGTCCCGGTCGTCGCCGCCGCTCACTCATACGGCCCGCTTGACGATGTTCGCGCAAGATTGCGCGCGGCTTGGGAAGGCTCAAGTGCAGGCGTATGGGTCAACCGGTATTGCTATATCGCCGACGAGAAGCTGGACATCATCCGCGAGGAGACCGCTCAGTAGCGATCCACTCTGGGTTCACCCGGCGGCACCGTTCCCATCATCGCATCCAGATGGCGATGGAGGATTTCGGTCTTCAGATCGCGGCTGCCCGGATCGTCCCACAGGTTTTCGAATTCGCCGGGGTCATTTTTCAGATCGTACAGTTCGCCGACGCCATGACCGTGGTAGACCGCCATTTTGTATCTTTGGTCACGATACATGGTGCCGTGCGACCCATCGGGTTGGGCTAGGGCGTCGTAGAACTGGGAAATCACGTGGTCTTTGTGATGGCCGGGGTCCTGCTCGCCGCACAAAAGCGGATGCAGCGATTTACCCTGCATGTTTTCGGGAATGTCCATCCCGGCGGCGTCAAGCAGGGTCGGCGCAAGATCGACCAGTTCAACCAGGGCATCGCTGACCACACCTTCGCCAATGCGGCCCGGCCAGGCGGCAATCAACGGCACGTGGACCAGTCCCTCAAAGAACCGGCATCCCTTGTAGATCAAGCCGTGATCGCCAAGCAGTTCGCCGTGATCGCTGTGAAACAGGATGATCGTGTTATCAAGCTGCCCACTATCGCGAAGCGCATCGACGATCCGTCCAAACTCGTGGTCGACCAGTTCGATCATTCCGTAGTAAGCGGCCTTGACCTGTCGACCGTCGAAATCGTCTGGCGCGGTATAGGCCAGAGATTCGCGCGCAGCTTCACCCGATCCGCCTTCGCGTAGCGGCTTGTTGGGATTGATGGCTTCCACCGCCTGCTGGTCAATGCCCCGGAACGCTTTCTGCCGCTCTATGTCCGTTTCGCGGAACAATGGCGGCGGCAACGTGGCCGGGTCGTACCGGTCCAGATATTCCTGCGGCGGATCAAACGGCGGATGCGGATCGAACGGGTTTGCGCTAAATAGCCAGGGTTGGTCGGCGTCACGCTTTTCGTTGATGAAGCGGATCGCCATTTCGCTGCACCACGTGGTCTGGTGCAATTCGGCCGGAACCCCCGCCCCGCAGAACCCGCCCAGCCCATCGAACAATTCGATGGGATCGACCCCTTTTTCGTTGCGCAGCCAGTCGTCGTAGGCGTGACCTTTGGGGTAGTCCGGCGTCGGATGGTGGCTCCAGTGAAAAACCCGGTAGCCGTCATCGACCCTTTCTTCCATCTTTCCGGCCGCCGACAAATGCAGCTTTCCGGCCAGTCCGCAATCATACCCCGCATCCGCCAGCAACTTGGTGACAAGCACTTCGTGGGCCGGAAAACGGCGGTTTCCGTTACGGTGAACCTGATGGGCGACTGGGTAGCGCCCGGTCAGCATGGTTGCGCGGCTGGGGGTGCAGATCGGGCATTGGGTAAACGCGTTTGAAAACGCCGTGCCCGCGCCGCACAGGGCATCGATATTGGGCGTATCGATGTGCTGATTGCCCAGCGCGGCGATCGTATCCCAGCGTTGCTGGTCGGTGCAGTACCACAGGATATTCGGTCGCCGCGCCATGCTGCTATTTCCCTTGCTTCTAACGGTAGTCTTTCATCCACTCGCTGGTCTTGAACTGGCTGTCGATGCGCCATTCGCGCAGGACGTCGTGCATTTCCTGCTTCTTGGATGCGTAAGCCGAATCGTCCCACAGGTTCTTGATCTCGCCAGGATCGTTTTTCATGTCGAAAAGCTGTCCGTGCGAGGCACCGGAATAGTGGGTCATTTTCCAATCGTGGGAACGGACCATTGTCACCATTTCGGCTTCCTGCAGGTTGCCGTCGCCACTTTGTTCGGCGAAGACGTAATCGCGTCCAGCCCATTCCTCGCCGCGCAGGGCGGGCAAGGCCGAAATGCTCTCGAAAGTTTCGGGAACATCGATACCGGCCAGTTCCAATAATGCGTGCGAGATATCGAAGTGCTGACACAGCGCATCCACCGTATGGCCCGCCTTAACAATACCCGGCCCCCACACAATGGTGGGCGCGCGGACGATCTGCTCATAGGATGACCATTTCTGGCTTAATCCGTGATCGCCGAGGCAGTCACCGTGGTCAGACGTGAAGACGACAATGGTGTTGTCCAGATAGCCTTCTTCCTCCAGCGATTTCATGATCTCGCCGACCTTGTCGTCGATCATCGTCATATTGGCGAGATAGTAGGCGCGCTGACGGAAACGGCCCTCGTCGTCGGGATCAAACTGGTGGGCCACCGAGTCGTGATCGACCTCAGTGCAGTGCTTGCGGTACTCCTTGAGCGGCGGCGGCAAGCTCTCCAGATCCTCGTCCAACACCGGATCGATGGGCAGATCCTTCTTCATGTAAGGCTCGGCGTAGCGCGGCGTCGGATCGTATGGCGGATGCGGCCCCGGGAAACCGACCTGCAGGAACAAGGGCTCGGTCTTAGGATAGGTTTTCAGCCACCATTCGGCCATGCCGCCGACGAACATGTCGGAATGAAGTTTCTCGGGCAGTTCCCATTCGAACGCGCCCAGGCGTTCCTTGTAATCATCGCGCAACCGGTAAGTCTCGCGCTGCTGCTTGACCAGACCGTTGGCGGCCAGCGCCCGGTCCCATTCGTCCAGATAGTAGCGGCCCTCAAGATAGCGATCCTTGTTTTCCACGTTGTAGCGCTGGTGGAATCCGCACGGCGTATCGTGCGGCCAGGTGTGCATCTTGCCGATGTTGACGTTGTGATATCCGGCGTCGCCCAGATTTTCCAGCCACGAATGCTTCCATTCGCAAGCGTTTTTCAGGATGCCCGTGGTATGCGGGTAATAGCCCGTGAAAATTGCGGCGCGGGACGGCGCACAGGACAATCCGGCGGCGTAACAACGCGAAAAGACAACCCCCTCGCGGGCCAGCCGGTCGAGATTCGGCGTGTCCATGTAAGGATAGCCCAGCGCGCCAATGGTGTCGTAACGCTGCTGATCGGTGATGATGTAGACGATATTGGGTCGCTTCTCACTCATGACAGATAATTCCTATGCCTTATTTTTGGCCGCAGCGGCTTCGCGCTGACGGCGGATCATGCGCTCCTGATAAACGGGCCACAAAAGCGATAACACCGAGACGACGACAAACACGGTCGCCACCGGGCGGGTGAACAGATCAAACATGTTGCCTTCGGACATCATCAGAGCCGAGCGCAGTTGCTCTTCGGCAATGGGCGACAGAACAAAGCCGATGACAAACGGCCCCAGCGGCACCTTGCAATATTCCAGACCGAAGCCGATCAATCCGAAGACCAGCATCACCCAGACGTCGAAGAAACGATTGCCCAGCGCATATGTGCCGATAACGCAAAACACCAGGACCCCCGCCAGCAGGTAGCTTTTGGGGATGTACATCACCTTGGCGATTTGCACGACCGCGCCCAGCATTAGAACGACCATGATGATGTTGGCGATCAGGTAGGACGAGATAAACCCGTAGGCCACCTCGGGATTGGTGGTGAACAACAGCGGGCCGGGCTGCATGTTGTGAATGATCAGCGCGCCCAACAGGATGGCGTCGACGACACTTCCCGGAATGCCCATGGTAATCAGCGGAATCATCGCCCCGCCGATGGAGGAATTGTTGGCGGTTTCAGCGGAAATGATACCCGGCTCGTGACCGGTGCCGAATTTTTCCGGCTCCTTGGAAAGGTTCTTGGTCGTCGAATAAGCCAGCATCGCGGCGATGTTGGCGCCGATGCCCGGCAACAGCCCGATCCAGGTTCCGATGACCGAGGAACGGACCATGTTAATGCCGTGGGCCTTGAAGTCCTTGACGCCGAGCATAATGCCCTTGCGCTGGACCGCCATCATCTTGGGCTTCCAGTCGATTTCAACCGCATCCTTGATGATCTGACTAATGGCGAACGCACCGATCAGAACCGGAAGCAGTTTCAGGCCGGCATCAAGGTCGTGAAAACCGAAGGTAAGACGCATCTGGCCCAATGACGGGTCCATGCCCGGCATGGCCAAAATCATGCCCAGGCAACCGGCGATCAGCCCCTTGATCATGGAGCCCTGCGCCAGTGACGCCAGCATGACCAGCGCCATCAGAACCATAGTGAAGTATTCCCACGGTCCGAATTTCAGGGCCAGCTTGGCCAATGGCGGCGACAATCCGGCCAGGAAACACCATGAAATCAATCCGCCAACGAACGATGCGGTAATACCCAGGCCCAGCGCGCGGCCGGGCTGGCCACTGCGGGCCAAGGGAAAGCCGTCAAACGTCGTCATGATGGAAGCAGGCGTTCCGGGCATACGCAAAAGCGTTGCCGTAATCAGCCCGCCGGAGATGCCGCCCACATACATGCCCACCAGCAGGGTGATGGCATCAACGCTATGCATGTAAAAGGTCAGCGGAAGGGTCAGGGCGATCAGCATGGTCGCCGTCAGACCCGGAATGGCGCCAACGACGATTCCCAGGGAAACGCCCAGGGTCAGCAACAACAGCGGTTGAAAGGCGAAAAGGGCGTCGAAGGAAGCAAACATTTCAGCCATGTCAGACGCTCCCCCACAACCACTCGGTTATAGGTAAATCTACATAAAGAAATTGCGTAAAAATCAGGAAGTTCCCCAATGCGATGACCAGCGCAAAACCGACGATCCAGGGAAGTTGCTTTTTGTCACCCCGCGTGAACAGCACAACCAGCGCCACGAGGAACGCCACCGTCGCCTCGACAAACCCCAAAACCCCGAAATCCATCACGGCCACGTACGTCACGGTCAACAGGAACATTCCAATGGCGGCCTTGGGCCTCCGTTCGAAGTCATCCTTCACGGGTTCCGGCGGAACGTGGAAAGGAAGCGCCTTGACCGCCCGGACCAGCAAGTAAAGCGACAACAGCGCCATAATAACGCTGAGGCCCTGCGGCAATGCCGCCGAGCCCAATGGCTCCCAGTACGCCGGGGGAAGGTCCATTGCCGCCACATAAATAACAGCGGCAAAAATGATGATGACGACCGAGAGAACGATATCCGCTTTGGGATTGGTGACACCGCTTTGCATGAGATTTGTTCCCGTCACGGCGATGGGGGATTAGAGCCGATACTGCCGAGCCCGCCCGCGCGGGCCCGGCAGCAACCGGATCGGCAACGAAATTGCCGATATTCAGCCTACTTTTTGATACCCGCGGCCGCTTTCTTAAGGTCCACGAGCAGTTTCTTGGATTCGGTCATGGCCGTCGGGCCGTCGGTCCAATACGGATCGAGGACGCGATCGACGAACCACGTCTGGATCTTGGGATCGTCCATCACCGCCTTGAAGGCCTTGGCGAGAACGTCGACGCGATCCTGCGGGGTTCCCTTGGGCGCCAGCCACCAGTTCGGGTTGGCCCAGGCAACGTCGTAGCCCAATTCCCTGGCGGTCGGGACTTCCTTGATCTTCTCAACCCTGTTGGGGCCGAAGAAGACAAGGGCGCGCATTCCGCCGCCCTGCCATTTGGTGTATTCAGCGGCCGAGAAAAGCGAGATGTCGGCATGCTTGCCCAGCAACGCCTTGCTGCGTTCGGCACCACTGCTGGCGGCGAGTTTGCGGGTCTCAAAATTGGCTGCCTTGGACAGAAGCGCACCCACGAAATGCGGGATCGAGCCGATGCCGATGACTTCGACGAGGCTTTTCGGCTTGGCCTGAAGCTGGGAGTGAAGATCGGCCCAGGTCTTATAGGGCGAGTCCTCATGCACCACCCAAACCGGGCTTCCGCCACCGGCAAAACCGATGGATTCGAAATTATCCGGTCCGAATTCGAAGGTGCCCATGGCGGTGGCGATCAGCATTTGATGGTGCCAATGGATCAGGGTATAGCCGTCGGCCTTCGCTTCGACGACCTGACGGCCGGCGATGGTCGAGCCCGCGCCCGGAACGTTGACGATGACCAGCGGTTGGGGAAGCAGATTGCGTTCCTTGATTTCCTTGGCCATCAGGCGGGCCACGGTGTCGGTGCGTCCGCCCGGCTTGAAGCCAACGATCACTTTAATCGGCTTTTCGGGATAGGCCGCATCAGCAGCGCCACTGTTCCAGGGCGATGCGGGTAGCATGGCGAAACCGGCAGCTAACACCGCCGACAGGCACCAAGTCGAAACCTTTTTATGCATGAGTGTCTCCCTTATGCGGCGCACGGCCACAAATTCCTGGAACCCTGCCCCGGCCCATTATTCGGGCACTTGACGGCTGTCCCATTATGTTGAACAATCGTTCCTTATATTGGGATGGTAAGAAAAGCAGCGGTGTTTTGTCAAGGTTCGAGGCTTCGTTATCATGAACAAAGATTCGCTAAGCAGCACGACACTGACGAAAAGCCTGATGTTGATGGAAGTCCTGGCCGATGCCGGATCGCCAATGGGGCTGAGCGAACTGGTGCGCAAGGTTGGTCTGCCCAAAAGCACCTGCCACCGCATTCTCTCGATTCTCGTCAACGAACACTTGGTTCAGTTCGAACAGAAAAGCCGAACCTATGGGATCGGCTTTAGGTTCATGAGCCTCGCCTTTCAAACATGGCAAAATCTGGACCTGCGCCGGGCGGCTATTGAAGACATGCAACGGTTGGGAAAATTCACGGGCGAGAACATTCATCTGGCCGTGCCTGACGGCAACGAAATCGTGTACATCGACCGCGTGGAAAGTCACAAAATTCTTCGTCATCGCTCGGCCATCGGCAATCGCGCCTCGGTTCATTGCACGGCGCTGGGAAAGTCGATGCTGGCCTCCATGGACGCCGACAGGCGCGAAAAAATCATCGCATCCCTATCGCTCGACGCGGTTGCCGAAAACACCATTACCGATGCGAACGTGTTTGAGCGCGAAATCGCCGAAGTCCGGCGCAAGGGATACGCAACCGCGGTTAAGGAACACCAGTCCGACGTCTGTGGCATCGCCGCAAGTATCCGTGATTTTCGTGGCGAGATCGTGGGAGCTGTCTCCGTCTCGGCACCGATTTTCCGGACCGACCGCGAGAAACTGGAAGGGTGGGCTGCGGCCGTGATGGAATGTGCGAGGCGCGTTTCGCAAAATCTAGGATGGATGGATTAATTGGGAACAAACGCAATGGCCGATCGCCCGAACATCCTTTTCATATTGACCGACCAGCACGCCCAGCGCGTCGCCGGATGTTACGGCGACGGCATCGCCGACACCCCGAATCTGGATCGTCTGGCCGAAACCGGTGTCACGTTCGACAATGCCTACTGCCCTGCCCCTCTATGCGTACCCTCGCGCATGGCCATGATGTCGGGCCGTTACCCCGACGCCATCGATTGTTATGGCAATCACGAAACGTTGCACACCGACATTCCGACCTTCGCGCACTCGCTGGCCATGGCCGGGTATCATACGGCACTGGTGGGGCGCATGCATTGGCTGGGTCCCGATCAAACGCACGGCTTCCACGAACGGCGCGTCGGCGAGGTCGGCCCCACCTGGGCCGGTGGAAAAGCGCCCGAACTGGGTCCCGTCGCCCCGGCCAGAGGCAGCAAGGGTCCGTCATTTTCCTGTTCCGGCATCGGTTATACCGCCCATCACTACTTCGATGAGGACGTGACAGCGAACGCCTGCGCGTTCATCGACGCGATCAAGGAGAAGGAACAAGCCCCGTTCTGCCTGATGGCCAGTTGGTTCTTGCCCCATCAGCCTTATGTAGCCGAGCAGGACGATTTCGAATTTTTCCGGGGCCGCGTACCCGCACCGCAACTGACCCCGGCTGCACCCGAGCACCCCTACATCCACGCCTGGCGCGAGCAGACCGAACTGCTGGACATCCCCGCCGAGGTCACCCAACGCGCCCGAACCGCCTACTACGCCAATGTCCGCAAGATCGACCGCATGAGCGGGCAAATACTGGACCGGCTGCGCGCGAACGGCCTTCTCGAAAACACCATCGTCGTCTATGCGTCCGATCATGGCGAACAGATCGGCGAGCGCGGTCTGTGGTGTAAAAGTACACTCTACGATCAATCGGCCAAGGTTCCGCTAATCGTTTCCTGGCCGGGCTGCCTGCCTGAAAACGAGCACCGCGATCAGATTGTCAACCTGATAGATTTGAACGCGACCCTGCTGGAGGCCGCAGGCGCGCCGCCCCTTCCCAATTCCCAAGGGCGCAGTTTCCTGTCCGTAGCCAAAGACGAAACCGGCCCGTGGACAAACGAGACTTTCTCGGAATTCTACGGCGGGATGATGACGGTGGAGGTGCCCCCCGTTCAACACCGCATGATCCGAACCGACCGCTGGAAGCTGAACTATTACCACGGCCATCCGCCGCAACTGTTCGACATGATCCAGGACCCGAACGAACTTCGCGATCTGGCCGGTTTGCCGGAATTCAGTGAAATCCAGGCGGAATTAACCCAAAGGGTTCTCGCCAACTGGGACCCCGAACGCATCGCCCGCAGAATGGCGGAAAAAGCCCCCGATATCGATCTGCGACGCGCCTGGGCAAAAGCCACCGATCCGGCCGAACCGGACCGCTATCCCTTCCGCGATCCGGATGAAAACTGGCTCGAATCCTAACCGGAAAAAAAGTTGTCCGCCAAACCGGGAACGTCTACACGCATCATAAAAACGCCGCCCGCGGTTGGAAATTTGGCAAGCAATTCGGGGTTCCGGCGGAGCGACGTGATGTAGAGCGTGCGAAGGTCGGGCCCACCAAAACAGCACATGGTCGGGCACGGAGTCGGCAACTCCAATTTCTCAACCAAAGTGCCGTCTGGGCGAAAGCGGTTGATGCATCCGGCGCTTACGCCCGCGCTCCAGTAATTGCCCTCGACATCCACAGCGGCTCCGTCGGGGCGGCCTTCCGGCTCTCCGGGGGTGGCGATTACACGGCCATTGGCGATTTCCCCCCTGGCGAGGTCATAATCGTAGGTCTTTATGTAATTGCCGCCGGAATCCGAGTGGTACATGGTTTTGCCATCGGGGCTCCACGCCAGACCGTTTGACACATACAGGCCATCGAGCACCTTGCGGCACGTCCCATCGGGTTCGATGCAATAGAGCGCCCCCGTCGGTTCGCGTTCGACCCCCGGCACATCGAACATCGAGCCAATCCAAAAACGGCCGTCTGGACCGACCTTGCCATCATTGAGGCGGTTGGTCGGATGGTCGGGTTCGGGATCGACGACAAAGGTCAGCTCCCCGGTTTTTGGATCGAAAAAATGAATTCCGGAGCGCAGGCCGACGATCAATCCGCCGTCGGCGCGAAAACCAAAGGCCCCCACCGGCGACGGCATTGGCCAGGTCGTCATTTCGTCGCTCGCGGGCACCCAGCGATAAATCGCGGGAGCTTCTATGTCCTCCCAATAAAGCGCCTGCTCTTCTACTGACCAAACCGGACACTCACCAATCTGGTTTCTGACGTCCCTTACCAATTCGACCTGCGGCATTGCCAGCCCCCCCAAAAACAAATGCAGAGATTCCCCCGCGTAGATTAAGCGTCGATCCGACCTAGGGTTGGGCGGATCGAGTGCGCTGTCAAGTTTTTGATCAGCGGTTCAAACCATCTTGTCACGTCCCATGGTGACACCCTACGCTGTGTCCCGGTCGGCCAATGGAGTGGGTTCGCATGGAAGACGGTCAAAAGGTCTTACTGGTTACCGGCGGTTCGCGTGGGATCGGGGCGGCAACATCAAGGCTTGCAGCCGCCAAAGGTTATCGCGTTGCGGTCAACTTCCGTGCCGATGCCGCCGCTGCCCAAACGGTCGTGGCCGATATCCAGGCCGCTGGCGGTAAAGCGCAGGCCTTTCAAGGCGACGTGGCGCGCGAGGAGGATGTGGTTCGCCTTTTCAACGATGTCGTTGATGCCTTCGGCTCGATTTCGGGGCTTGTCAACAACGCTGGAATTCACGGCGGCACGATGCGGGTGGATGAATTCGACGCCTCTGCCCTGACGGAATTGTTGGCGGTAAACGTCGTCGGCACGATGATTTGCTGCCGTGAGGCGGTGCGCCGAATGTCGACTTTGCACGGTGGTTCGGGCGGCAGCATCGTCAATGTTTCGTCCATGGCCTCAACCATCGGCGGACGGCCCAACCGCAGCAACTACGCCGCGTCCAAGGGGCAATAGATGCCTTCACGATTGGTCTGGCAAAGGAAGTCGCGACCGAAGGCATTCGCGTCAACGCGGTTCGTCCCGGCATGGCCTGGAGCGATATGACCGCACATTTGCGCAGCGACGAGGCGGCGCAAACAAAGATTTCATCCACGATCTCAATGAAGCGAATTGCCGAAGCGCAAGAGATCGCAGAACCTATCGTCTGGCTGCTGTCGTCGGCGGCATCGTTCGTGTCTGGCTGCCGCCTCGATGCATCCGGCGGCGGCTTCGTATTCGATTAATAAGCAGTCCAGGAAAAATGCCGCGCCCCGTTAGATCCGCCATCCTATCTAAAATGTTGTAGATTCAGATAATCGTAGACGAAATTCCCTCGGGACGGAGAAAAAGGGAACGATGAGCATATTCACCATCGCCGCGATCCTTGTCGGGCTTTCAGCCTTGTTCGGCTACATCAACCATCGGATTTTTCACCTGCCCCATACCATCGGGCTGGTGGTAATGGCGCTTGCCGCTTCCCTATCGATTATCGGATTTGATCTGATCAACCCGTCTCTTCAGATCGGACATAAGGTCACGGGCGTGCTTCGGCAGATTGATTTCAATGAAACCCTGATGCACGGGATGCTGAGCTTCATGTTGTTTGCCGGTGCTTTGCATGCCGATTTTTCGGCCCTCAGAACCCGCCGTTTAACCATCGGCGTGATGGCCGGGCTTGGAACCCTGATCTCGACATTCGTGGTCGGGGCGTTGATGTGGTTGGTTTTGGGTTTGCTGGGTATCGACTTCCCGTTCATTTGGGCGTTGGTGTTTGGTGCGTTGATCAGCCCGACCGATCCGGTTGCGGTTCTCAGTCTTTTCAAGACCGTCGATGTGCCCGATACCCTGCAGGCGAAGATGGCCGGAGAATCCCTGTTCAACGACGGCGTCGGCGTGGTCGTTTTCACGGTTGTCGTGGCAATCGCCCTTGCCGGTGGTGAGAATGCCGGCGACATGGGGGCAGCCGGCATCGCCGAGCTGTTCCTTACCGAAGTGGTTGGAGGAACGGTCCTTGGCCTCGCCGCCGGATACATCGGCTACCGGGCCATGCATGGCATCGATGAGTCGAGCCTCGAGGTTCTGATCACGCTGGCGCTGGTCATGGTCACATATGCGCTGGCTCTCGCACTGCATATGAGCGGGCCGATTGCCATGGTGGTCGCCGGTCTGTTTATTGGCAACCGGGGCGTCAAATACGCCATGAGCGAACAGACCCGAGACGACGTTTTGACGTTCTGGACGCTGATCGACGAGATTCTTAACTCGGTGCTGTTCCTGCTGATCGGTCTGGAAGTGTTGGTCGTCGCCGAGAGCATCGACCTTATGTGGGTTGCTCTTCTGGCCATCCCCGTGACCCTCTTTGCCCGGACACTCAGCGTCGCCATCCCCATGGCGATCCTCTCGCCTTGGAGAACGTTCACCAAAGGGGCCGTGCCGGTGTTGATCTGGGGGGGCTTGCGCGGCGGCATTGCGGTCGCCCTGGCCCTGTCGCTGCCGGACACCGAATTCAAGGCGACAATCCTGAGCATCACCTACGGCGTCGTCCTGTTTTCGATCATCGTCCAGGGCCTGAGCGTAAAGCCGCTGGTTAGAAGGATGGTCGGCCCCGGTCGCCGCCCTTAGCCTCGTTGATGGACGCCGCCACCCGCGATGAAACCCTAACCGTCCTGCGCCGCTTCAATTCCGCTCCGCATAAACTTGAGTGCGTGGCTGGCCATGTCCTCGCTGTCCGACCAGACCTCGCGCCAGATTGCCAGCCGGGCTGAATGAGCGGGATCGACAACGGCGGATGAAAACACCTCCAGCGCAATGGGGCCGTCGTAGCCGATATCCGAGCACGCTTTGAATATGGACGCGAAATCGATGCTTCCGGTGCCCAGGTAGCCACGGAAATTTTCCGCCAGATGCAGGTAGCCGAGGCGATCCCCGCAGTCCCGTATGGCATTGGCCGGAGAGGCTTCCTCGATATTCATGTGGAAGCTATCCAGGTGAACAAACATATTATCCGACCCGATTTCACCGATCATTTCCAGAGCCTGTTCCCCGGTGTTGATCAGATTACTTTCGTAACGGTTTAGCGGTTCCAGGCACATAACAACGCCCATTTCCGCCGCCCGTTCTGCCACGCGACGCAAGACGTTGACGGCGTTCCGGCGACCACCCTCCGTGCGCGCTGTATCGTGCTTTTTCAAAGACGAATGAAAGCCGCCAACCAGGCGGGTCGACCCTATGTCGCGGGCTTTGGCCAGGGCCTCATACATCAGGGCCTCGCCCTTTGCCACGATATCGGAATCCTCGCTGGCGATGTCGGTCTCTAACGTGTGAATGAACGAGGCCGTGCAGAACATGCCGTTGTTTTCGAGGATTCTTGCGATGGCTTCGGCATTAACCGTTTCGGGTGCGCGCACCGGCAGCTCCAAAAAGTCGTAGCCGATCTCCGCCGCCTTCTCAGCGGCCGGGCGGATTTCATCGGGATCCCAACTGCCCACCCATACCTGGAAATGCGTCCCCAACGGGTTCATCGTACTATTCCCTCCCAATTGCGTATTACATGATGCCGAAGGTCTCGAACGCCTCGACCGCGCTCATGCCCTCGTCGAGCGCCTTAGCCACCTTGTTTTCACCCCGCACTTTCTCAACAGCGAGGCTGATTGCTTCTTCTACCGCCTCGCGTGGAATGATCAATGTGCCGTCCAAGTCGCCGAAGACCAGATCGCCCGTTCTGACGCGGATGCCGCCAATTTCGATGGGCACGCGCCAATCGACGACTTTACCCCGTGCGCCTTGGTCTTGCGCGTATCCGCCCATGGAAATGGTTGGAAAACCCTGTTTGAGAATGCCGCGGGTGTCGCGAGAATATCCATCGAGAACAGCCCCGACAGCGCCCAGTTGCGTGGCGCGTGTGGCCATCATTTCACCCCACAGGGCGAAACGATGCGACGAGCCCGAAGCAACGTAGACCTCGCCCGGCTTCAAATCATCGAGGGCATGCATCATGAGGCCGAAGGGTTTCGCGGCAATGGTGCTTTGCCCGGTTGCGTTGGATTCCTCGAACCAGTCTGCCTCCAAAACCGTCATCGCCCGCCCCGCGACGATCATGTCGTCGCGCAGCGGTTTCAGGTAGGGCGGCAGGAACTGGTGCTGAAGGCCCATCTTGTCCATGACGTCGCCGACCACGGCCGTGAAAAGCTCTTCTCGCATCAGACGAAAGAGCGAAGCGTCATCCGTATAAAGTTCGGGCATCTGTACTGCTTCCTAAAAACCGACCACGTAGCCGCCGTCGATGGGTAATTGAAGGCCGGTCAGGTAGCGGGCCTGTTCGGAGCACAAGAAGAGGATGGCGTTGCCGACGTCACTGGGTTGCCCGGTTTCGCCCAGAGAAATACGGCTGACGATTTTTTCGAACCGCGCCGGATCGCCTTCCATAGCCTGGCGGAACATGGGCGTATCGATAAAACCGGGACAAATGGCGTTCACACGGATTCCATCCGGGCCATAGTCAACCGCCAAACTGCGCGTCAGACCGATAAGCGCCGTTTTCGTCAACGAGTAGACCGGCACAATGGGCATACCCATCAAACCCGTCATCGAGGACATCATGATGATCGAACCGCGCTTGCGGATCCGCATTTTCTTCACGCATGCGCCGGTGAACATGAAAATGGCCGACAGGTTGGTTTCGATCACGGCGTCGAGTTCGGCCTTGGTGGTGTCATAGGACTGTTTCTTGAGGTGGCGACCGGCGTTGTTGATCAGGAAATCAATAGGGCCGACCGTGGATTCGATGTCCTCGACAAAATCGGCGTGCGCATCGACGTCGGTGACGTCGCTGATTCGGGAAACGGCAAGCGGACCGAAATCGGCACAAGCCTTCTCCAAATTTTCCTGATCCCGGGGCAATCCGGTAATTACGGTTTTGATACCGGCATTTACGAAGCACTCGGCAACGGCGTAGCCGATGCCTGTTCCGCCGCCCGTAACCACCGCGACACCATCGGTGAAAGTCAATTCTGCGCTCATGATAGCTCCTGCGTCCTTATTATTTGATTTTGGCGAGGTCTTCGTCGGTCGTGATGTTTTCTAGGATGGCTGTGATCGCCGAGTCGAAGTGACAACGCAAGGCCGTCTCAGCCCGGGTCTCATCTCTGTTTTCAATGGCCTTGAAGATATCCTCGTGCAACATCATCACCGTCCTGTTCTCCTCTGCCGTCAAGCGGTTTTGAATGCCCGCGCGCATGGTGTCGAGGATTGACTCGTTCAAGCCTTCCAGCAGCAGTTTGAACAGGACATTTCCGGACGCTTCGCACACGACAGCGTGAAAATCGAAATCGTGGATCACGAAAACCGGGCGCACATCCAACGATGCCGCCATCCCATCCAACGCCGTCTTCATCCGATCGAGGTGAGCGTAGGACCGATTGGCGGCGGCCATCCGAACAGCGCTAAATTCGATCGCCTGGCGCAGTGACATCATGTTGTGGATATCGGCCTGGCTGGTAATCAGCGCGTGGGAGAAAAATTTTTCCAAAACGCCGCTTTGCAGTTGACCGACGGTCGAGCGCCTGCCGCTGGAAACGTTGATCAGGCCCGAGGCCGAAAGGGCGCGGAAAGCTTCGCGAACAATGCCACGGCTGACGCCCAGTTTTTCGGTAATCTCGTTCTCGGTCGGAATCTGATCGCCGGGCTGAAGGCCCTCCGCATCAATTAATTCGCGAACGTGATCCGCAACCTGATCCGCTAATGTTTCCCGGCGTACCATCTCGTGTCATTCCTCGACTAAGAACCTTAAAGTTTGTAGGCAGTTTTGGGCAAGTCGTAAGCCAGCGCACGTGCGACCTCGTGCGCCTCGTCCTCGTCAATCCGATGTTCCACCACCAATCGGGCGAGATACGAGCAATCCACACGCCGCGCGATGTCGTGGCGAGCAGGTATGGACAGGAAGGCCCGTGTATCGTCGTTGAAGCCGACCGTGTTGTAAAAACCCGCCGTTTCCGTCGCCGCCTCGCGAAACCTCATCATCGCTTCCGGGCTGTCCAGGAACCACCACGGCGGGCCAAGCCGCACACTGGGATAGTGACCGGCCAACGGCGCCAGCTCGCGCGAGAACGATGTTTCGTCGAGCGTAAATAGGATCAGGTTCAGCGCCGCGTCGTTGCCGTATTTGTTCAAAAGCGGACGAAGCATGGTCGCATAATCGGTGCGAACCGGAATATCGCCACCCATGTCGCGCCCGAAGCGCTGATAAACGGTATCGTTGTGGCTTCGCAGGCAACCGGGATGGATTTGCATCACCAGACCATCTTCGATGCTCATCCGCGCCATTTCCGTCAGCATCTGACGGCGGAATAGCTCGGCCTCATCGGGCGTGTAAGTTCCCTTGATGATCTTCTGGTACAGGCGCTCGCAATCGGCTGTCTCCAAATCGGCTGTACCGGCCGTCGGGTGGCCGTGATCGGTGGACGTGGCACCGTGTTCAATGAAATACCGCCGCCGCGCTTCCAAGGCCCTCAAATACCCTTGCCAATGAGAGACGTCTTCGTTCGCCAATTCACCCATCTTTTCGACATCGCCGTGAAAATCGGGGAAATACTCCGGGTCGATGACGCTGTCGGGACGAAATGCCGGAACGACACGGCCCGACCAATCGCTGTCCATGATCATTTTGTGATAGCGAAGATCCGAAAGTGGCGAGTCGGTGGTGGACAGGACTTCTATGTTGAACCGTTCACACAACGCACGCGGCCTAAATTCCGGGGTGGCGAGCTTGGCGTTGACGGCGTCGTAAATCTCGTCCGCGGTCTCCGCGCCGAAACGCACCTTAATCCCTAGAACGTCTGAGAATTCATGGTCGATCCACATGCGCGTGGGCGTGCCGCGAAACGCATACCAATGTTTGGCGAACGTGTGCCAAATGGTGCGTGGGTCCTGCTCATACGGGGTACCGTCGCTTGGCGGAATACCGATATCCTCCATGGACACCCCGAGGCTGTACAACATGCGGAAAACGTAGTGATCCGGCGTAACCAGAAGCTGGGTTGCATTCTCGAACGGGATGTCTTCGGCGAACCAGCGCGGATCGGTATGGCCATGAGGACTAAGGATCGGCAGGTGACGGACGGTTCCATAAATGGCCCGGGCGATGGCACGCATCGCGGGATCCCCCGGAAACAGGCGATCACGATTGAGCGTCAATGAAGCCATGGGTGTTTCCTCCGTCCCCTCTATTTACCCTAAAGGATGGTCGCACACCGGCGAAAATGTCAACACGAATGTGTTAAGCTGTTAAACATTTAAGAAAACTTGTTTGACAGGCAAACATTTCTCTTGCCCGATCATTTTCGTTGAGCCATAGTTTTGTCAAGGGAAGTTATAAAAGGTGATCACGGCTCCGGCACGATGGTCCCTGCACTAAGAAAAAGAGGCTCGCGATGAAGCTAGGTCTGGGACTTTACCGGCACATGCTGACGCCTGAGAATTTCCAGTTCGCCAAACAGGCGGGGTGTTCGCATATCGTCGCGCACTGGACGAACTACTTCGCACAGGACCCGACCCTGCCGGAGACCGACGGCGGTGAACAGAATTGGGGCGTTACGCGCAACCAGGGCAAACCCTGGACGGCAGAAGAACTGACGGACATGCGCAAATCCGTAGAAGCCAGTGGCCTGAAACTCGAGGCCATCGAAAACTTCGACCCTTCCCATTGGTATGACATTCTTCTCGACGGTCCAAACCGCGCGTCGCAGATAGAGACCGTCAAGTCCAATATTCGGGCCATCGGCGCCGCCGGAATTCCGGTTATGGGCTACAATTTCTCGATTGCCGGTGTCTGGGGGCACGTGCGCGGAAAATTCGCGCGGGGCGATGCCGATACCGTTGCTTTCCTGGGCGACAAAGGTCCCAAGGAAACGCCTATACCAAACGGCGAAATCTGGAACATGACCTATGATCCGGGCGCACCCGATGGCGTCATCGAGCCCTTCGCATCGGACGAACTCTGGCGGCGGCTGGAAGGCTTTCTGAAAGACGTCGTGCCGGTCGCGGAGGAAGCTGGCGTGCGCCTTGCACTGCACCCGGATGATCCGCCGATGCCCACCCTGCGGGGTACACCGCGTCTCGTCAATCAACCACACCTGTATCAAAAGGTGCTGGATTTGCTGCCCAGCCGCTCGAACGCCATCGAGCTTTGCATGGGTTCGATCCAGGAAATGACCGAAGGGGATGTGTATTCCACGCTGGAGCAGTATGGCCGGCAGGATGCCATCGGCTACATTCATTTTCGCAACGTGAAGGGCAAGGTGCCCGAGTATTATGAGGTCTTTGTGGATGAGGGCGACATTGACATGGTCAAGGCGCTGCGCGTTCTCAGAGACATCGGCTATGACGGCGTGCTCATTCCCGATCACACGCCGCATATGCAATGCGATGCGCCGTGGCACGCGGGAATGGCATACGCAATGGGTTATATGAAGGCCGCCATGTCTATGGTCCGATCGGAGGGCTGAAGACATCGGCGGAAATTAATAAAGTCGGGGCGAGCCTTGGTGCGCAGCCTCGATCTGTGTAGAGTTTACTTATGGCCATGGATGTACCCAATTCCGGGTTGGCCAAAACCTTAGGGAGGTTAATACACCACAATGAAACGTATTATTGCTGCTACTATCACGGCTGCGGGCGTTCTCGCTCTCGCCGGGTCCGCCAGTGCTATTGAACTGAAGCTGAATGGCCTTCATCCCCCGGATCACTCCGGTTCGATGACCCATGAATTCTTCGCTGATCGCATTGCGGAACTCACCAATGGTGAAATCACCGTCGACGTGAACTATGCCCGCGCCCTTGGCGATGCGGTTGATTCCGTGCAGTCGATCCGCAATGGCACGCTCGCGTTCTTTACGGTTTCCGCCGCCAACTTGTCGCAGGTCGACAAGCGCATGGACATGTTCTCGTTGCCGTTCATCTTCAAGAATGCCCGGCACTACTGGTCCTACCTGAACTCCGAAAACGCCGCGAAATTCATCGCGCCGCTTGCGGACAAGGGCATTGTCGCGCTTGGCTTCATCGATTCGGGTGCGCGCAGCTTCTTCGGCCAGAACGACCTGTCGACCCCGGCCGGCCTCAAAGGCAAGAAGATCCGCACGATGGCCTCGCCGGTTCAGATCGCCATGGTTGGCGCCATGGGCGGCACCGGCGTTCCGGTGGCCTGGGGCGAGCTCTACAACGCCCTGCAGACCGGCGTTGTTGACGGTGCGGAAAACAACCCGCCGTCGATCCGTTCCATGAAGTTCTACGAAGTTACCAAATTCTACGTGATGAACGAACATGCCCGTATTCCGGACGTCCTGATTGCGTCCAAAAAGGTTCTGAGCAAGCTGTCGGCCAGCCAAGTTGCGGCGATCAAGCAAGCCGGTGACGAAGCTGAAGCCTACATGCGCGGCGCCTGGGCGGCGGACGAGAAGTCCTCGTTGGCTTTCCTGAAGACCGTCAAGGGCTTCAAGGTTATTGAGAAAGTTGAAAAGGCGCCGTTCGTCGCCAGCGTGAAGCCGCTGTTGGACAAAGAAGGCAAGCGTCTTGGCGTAGCCTCAGAGGTTCAGCACCTGCTCGACACGCAAAAGAACTTCTAGGCGTTCTCGTCCCGCAAGGGGTAAGAACGGTGTGGGGCGTCGATGGGTTCGGCGCCCCACGCCATACTGTACTGAGAGTAGTCTCAATGAATGCGTTTAATCGATTTTGCGATGTGCTGCGGTACCTGGCGCGCGCCTATGTCCTGATTCTGGCCACCGCGCTGTTCGCCATTGTTATCTCCACGGTCATTACCCGCGAGTGCTGCTCCTGGGTGCTTTCGTGGTCTGAGGAAGTGCCGCGCTATCTGTTGATCTGGATATCCTTCATGACCGGCGCGGTCGCCGTTGACATCAAGGATCACATCGCATTTGAGTATTTCTATCAGAAGTTTAGCGGCTGGGTCGCTGTTTTCATCCATAATATGGTGAATTTCGGGATATTGGGATTCGGCGCAATTATGACGATTTACGGCTACCAGTTCTTGCAGGACTTCGGTGGCGACGGCATGGAATCGATCCCGTTTACCAACGTCTGGTACTACACATCGCTGCCGCTCTCCGGTGCGCTGATTGTGCTGTTCAGCCTGCGCGACATTCTGAACTACTGGTTTGCGCCGCACCTGCGCACGGAACGCCCGGACCTTAGCGCCGCCTGATTGAAACGATAGTTCTTCTTACGGATTTTTCACGCCATGACCATCATCGTCCTCGTTGCCACCTTCGTTATTCTGCTGTTGCTCGGCATGCCGATCGCCTTTGGTATCGGCATCGCTTCCGCGCTGGGCGGACTGACTTACCTGCTGATGGGCAACCCGTTTGTCATGGACAATGTAACGCTGGTCCAGCGCATGCTGTTTGGCATCAACTCGTTCCCGTTGCTGGCGTGTATTTTCTTCGTCTTTACCGGCGTCGTCATGGTGCGCGGCGGTGTTGCCGTGCGCATGGTGCGCATGGCCGAGGTGCTGGTCGGTCGTTTTCCCGGCGGCCTCGCCCAGATGAACGTCATGTCGTCCATGTTGTTCGGCGGCGTTTCGGGCTCTGCGGTGGCCGACGTATCCTCCATCGGGCGTATGATGATCAACGCCATGGAGAAGGATGGCTACACCCGGCGCTTCGCGACGGCCATCACGCTCGCGTCCGCCACCATGGGTCCCATCATCCCGCCATCAATTCCGTTCATCCTGTACGCCTATATTGCGGGTAACGTCTCGGTCGCCGGTCTGTTGCTGGCCGGATTTATCCCCGGCGTGATGATTGGCAGCGGCTTGCTGCTGGCGTCCTACATCCACGGAAAGCTGTACCATCCGAGCAAGACCCCGAAGTTAAGCCTGCGCGAAAAAATCACACGGATTGTTGACGGGATCGGCGCGCTGTTTGCCCTGGTCATTATCCTGGTGGGCATCACCAGCGGTTATTTCACCGCCACCGAGGCCGGCGCCGTAGCCGCCGTGTATGCTTTGTTCCTGACCATGGTGGTTTATCGTTCAGTAACCTGGAGAGACCTTCCCGGCGTCATGTGGGAAGCCTGCCTGACCAACGCCGTGGTGATGATGCTGATCGCCACGACCAGCGTGTTCACCTATCTCGTAACCTACGAGAACATCCCCGATTGGATCGCCGAGAACGTTCTGGCCATCACCGAGGAAAAATGGGTGTTGTTGTTGATGATCAACGTCCTGTTGTTGGCCGTCGGACTGTTCATCGATCTGGCCCCCGCCCTGATCATGCTGGTGCCGATATTGCTGCCACTCGCCGACAAGCTCGAAATCGACCTCATTCACCTGGGCGTCGTGATGGTTGTCAACCTGACCTTCGGTCTGATTACGCCACCAGTAGGAACTTCACTGTTCGTTGGATGCCGAATAGCCAACATTCAGATGACCGAACTTGTGAAGCCCCTGCTCCCGCTTCTGGCCATCATGCTGTCGGTCTTGTTCTTCGTGACCTTCATGCCCGAGCTCTTCATGTGGCTGCCGCGGTCATTCGGCTTCGCGAGATAGCGCCCTTATAAAAAGGGAGACATTACCGGTCGGGGAAAAAGGCCAACAGCGCCATTTCCGCATAGGGATGCGGGTCCAATAAGATGTGTCGATCGCAGGTTTCGACGACACGGATCGGGCCCGCAGCATGGCGCCGGCGGCAACGGTAATGCCCGTCAACTATTCGATCTTCTTGTGGACGGCCTTAACCGGGTTCATCGTTTTTTTTCGACGATTTGCCCGGTCGAACGCACCAAACCAATCTCAAATGCTGAACCGCCTCGTGATGGCAGGCCACTTTCGATTGCGAGGGCTTCGCGCACTAACCTTATAGAAATCTATTGACTGCATCCGCGGGCGCTGACGTCCATGGTGCCAAGAACTTCGGTTCCGCGAACGGCGTGGACTCGATCAAACAGATTGCTGATAACGCAGGCGTGGTTGGGGATGATCCTGACCTTGTCGCCAACCTCGGGCTTGGCCACCGAGCGACTCAGGTCGAGGTATCCGTGTTCCTCGTTCAGGGCACTGATTGTCGCATCCGGCAGGGCGGGGATTAAGCCAAAACCCTCCAGACCGAGGAGATCGCTGGTCAGGGTTTTGGATCCGGCGTCCAGGACGGCATGATCGGCGGTTGGGCGGCTGACCACCGTGGCAAGCACGCTCAAGGCGCACTCGGCTGCGGTACAGACACCTTTGGCAATCAGGGAACGGTCATTATAGACGTAGGTTCCGACCCGGTATTCGGTGACGCTGGAGAGGTTTTCCGCCCGCCACATATCGGGCGTGCCGCCGCTGGTGATAACCGGACAGGCCAGACCGGATTCCTCGCATAGCGTTTTTGCTCGCGCCAACCAATCATCGGCTTCAGTGTTGTGACCGGCAGGGGGGTAGGTCATCAATCCGTGAAAGGACAAACCTTCGGCGGCGGCTATAATCTTCGCTAAATCGCGCGCGGCCTCTGGCGTTTGAACCCCGCATCGCTTGGCCCCCGTGTCGCATTCGACAAGAACCCGCAACGCGCGGTCCGCGTCCTTCATGGTATCTGCAAGACCTTCGACGGTGTGTGCATTATCGGCCGTAACGGACAAGGTGCAGCGTTCGGCCAGGCGGCGCAGGCGGGCCAGTTTTTCCGCCCCAAGGATATTGTAGGTGATGAGAATGTCGGCGATACCGGCATCGGCCATGACCTCCGCCTCGCTCACCTTCTGGCAGTTGATGCCAACGGCGCCCGCTTTCACCTGGGCAAAGGCAATAGCGGGAATCTTGTGGGTCTTTATGTGGGGTCGGAGATGAAGGCCGTTGCGGTCGCAATAATCCTGAAAACGCCGAATGTTGGCTTCAGTGATATCCAAATCAACAACAACCGCCGGGGTGTCGATTTCCTCGATCAGTTTAATACCGGTTTGATTGATATATTTATCCAATCTTGCGAGCACGTCGTCGCCTTGCATTCCAAAATTCTCCCGTTTGGACCCTGGCGTTTAAGGGTCGCATCTGTGAGTTGACATGCGAAGAAGTTTAAGATGATAATTTGGCTATGTCCACTATAACGAAATGATGTCCGAAATATCGGACATTACAGAGGTCCTTCTTGCGAAGAATCATAGCCATGTTGACGTACCCACCCTACCCTTGTTAACTTGTTAACAAGGGTAGGGTGGGTGGACCAAAATCAGCTGGAGACATGTGCAAGAGGATGGGTGACGGCGTGACGGAAAACAGAATGCGTGCATCGGGTCTTGTCTGTTTGGATTGCGGACACGCACATGAACTGGATGTCCTCACCTATGAGTGCGGGCGTTGTGGGTGGCCGTTGGGCGTAACCTATGCGCCCGACGGGATTTCCTCGTCCACGGCCCGCGAAGTTCTGATCTCGGCGCGCCATATGTGGGATTTTTTCGACTTTCTGCCGGTGGACCGGCGCGATGCCGTCGTCGATCTGGGCGTTGGCGGAACGCCACTTCTGGAAGCGTCGGCGGGCAATGACGACGCCAAAGGCGGCAAGGTCTTTTTGAAGGACGAAACGATTAACCCCACCGGCGCCTTCAAGGATCGCCCGCTTTCCGTCATCCTCAGCATGGCCAGGCAGTACAGTATGAAAAGAGTGGTCACGGGGTCGTCTGGAAACGCCGGTGTAGCCTTGTCGGCCCATGCCGCGCGGGCGGGTGTCGAAGCGATCGTCGTTGTTCCGCAAAACACGTCGCGGGAAAAACTGCTGGCGATCAAGGCGTTCGGCGCGCAGGTCATTCAAATATCAGGAACCTGCAGCGATGCGCTTTCCCTGGCCAATAACTTGAGCGCGAAGCGCAAATGGCTTTGCGCGACGACAACCTACCGCAACCCCTTCGGACTGGAGGGCGACAAGACGATCGCCTACGAATTGATAAGGGACCTGGATTTCCGGGCTCCGAGCCATGTTTTCGTCCCTATCGGCTCCGGTCCCTTGCTGACCGGATGCTATCGCGGCTTTCAGGACCTTGCGCGTTGGGGCGTGATCGACCAACTACCGCGGATGATCGGGGTTCAGGCGGAAGGATGCGCCCCCATCGCAACCGCCTTCGAGGAACGCACGGAACGGGTGGTGGCGTGGAAAAATAGCAACACCATCGCCAAGGGCATCGCCGACGAACTGGAGGGCTACGAGTTCGATGGTGTACTTACCCTCCGAACGGCGCGGCAATCGGGCGGTGTTGTTCTGAGCGTTTCCGACCATCAGATTGTCGAGGCGCAGGAAAGCCTCGCTAGGTCCTGGGGCGTGCTTGCGGAGCCGACCGGCGCCGTGGGTCTTGCCGGCGTGCGGCAGTACGCGCGAACCCACGGGTTTTCCCCGGCAGACCGGGCCGTATGCATTGTGACCGGTTCGGGATTTAAGGATTCAGCCGGACTGTCGCGCTTTGTCGAAACCGAAAAACTGCCGTTGGTGGGGCCGTCGCTTGAAGAATTGGAGAAGGCCGTGGTCTAGCGCCAGGACTTTCGAACCTGACTGGGAAACCATTTGTCGATGCAAGAAACGGTTAAACCTTCGCTCAAGGAAAAAGGCAGCCTTCCATTTGGCTCCCGGATGGTGAAGAGCGGCTTGCCCATTCGTTCGCAAGTATACGAGCTTTTATACGGAGGCATTCGCAAGGTGGATATCCCGCCGGGCAGGGTCATTTCCGAACCGGAGGTTTCCGAGGCTCTCGGCGTTAGCCGTGGGCCGGTCAGGGAGGCCTTCATCCGATTGGCCGGCGAGGGGCTGGTCGAAGTCATTCCACAGGTAGGGACCTTTGTAACGCGCCTCGACGTGAGCGTTCTGATGGAGGCGATCTATGTCCGTCAGGCCCTGGAGCCCGACCTGGCGGCGCGCGCGGCGGCGCACCCGACTTCAGCCGACCCGAATCGGCTGAAAGAGCTTTCCGAAATGCAGGACATGGCGGCGCAAGCCATTGACCTGGACCGCGTTTGGGATCTGGACAACGAATTCCATCATACGGTTGCCATGTTGAGCGGGTTGCCGGGGGTTTGGAAATACGTAAGCAGCGTTCGCGTAACCCTGGCGCGCCTGCGCACCCTTGAACTGTTGGAACTGGACAATCCCCGAATCTGGGTTTCCCACCATCGTCGGATAGCGGATTGCATCTGTCGAAACGATCCGGAAGGCGCGCGAAAACTGATGTGCGAACACATCGATGTCAGTATTGGCCAAATCGAAGAGTTGCGGGCGCGGTTCCCGTCTTTCTTCACTGCGGGCGATTTGGGAGACAGTTTCGTGTTGTAACGAGGTTTTTTTTGAGGGGCACCGTCACGATCTTTCCTCCCGCGATCTCTGAATGGATCGCATGGTTGTATAGGTGAATGCGGCAGGGCTTTGAGGCCCCTCGATACCCAGGGCCGCATCTCTGGGTTGACATGCGGAGAAGTTTATGAAGAATAGTCGCCGGTGTCCAATATAACGAAACGAGGTCCGGTATACCGGACATATAAATGTATCATATTTAGACAAAGGATCAAAACCATGATGAGAGGCATTCCGAAATTGGTAGGCGTGTTGGGCGCGGCAGCCGTCCTCGTGGCGGGTGTGGCCAACGCCGATGAAAACAGCAAACTCGATGAAGTTCTCGATCGGGGAAAACTGATCGCCGGAACCGGCAGCACCAACGCACCGTGGCACTTCAAGGATCAGAGCGGCGAGTTGGTCGGCTTTGACGTTGATGTCCTGAAGATTATTGCGAAGGCCTTGTTTGACGACGAGAGTAAGATCGAGTTCGTCAATCAGTCCGGTGATTCGCGCATTCCCAACCTGACCACCAACAAGGTCGACGTTGCCTGTCAGTTCATGACGGTGACCGGTGGCCGCGCCCAGCAGGTCGAATTCTCGATCCCGTATTACCGCGAAGGCGTTGGCCTCCTTTTGAAGGCTGGCGGCAAGTACAAAACGCATGCCGAAATGAAGGCTGCGGGTAGTGACGTGGTTGTTTCGGTGTTGCAGAACGTCTACGCCGAAGACATGGTTCACCAGGCGTTGCCGGAAGCCAAGGTTGATCAGTACGACAGTGTTGATCTGATGTATCAGGCCCTGAATTCCGGGCGTTCCGACGCTGCGGCGACGGACCAGTCGTCCCTTCGCTGGTTCATGCAGCAAAACCCCGACCGCTATGCCGATGCCGGATACGGCTGGAACCCGCAAAGCTACAGCTGCGCGGTCAAGCGTGGCGATCAAGTGTGGCTGAACTTTGTGAATACAGCCCTGCACGAAGCCATGACCGGTGTTGAATTCGGCACCTATTCCGCTTCCTTCAAGAAGTGGTTCGGCGTTGAATTGGCTCCGCCGCAAATCGGCTTCCCGGTGGAATACAAATAGTCACAACGCGAAATCTCGGCGGAGGCCGTAATCATGGACTATCGATTGAACTTCGACGCTGTATGGAGGGATTTCGACCTTCTGTTGTCGGGATTGGGGCTTGGCCTGGGTTTGGCCGTTGTCTCCATCTTCCTGGGCAGTTTTATCGGCCTGATTGCGGCCTTCGCGATGATTTCCAAAAACAAACTGTGGCGCGGAATCGCCATGACCTATGTCACGGCGATCCGCAACACGCCCATTTTGGTCCTGATCTTTTTCACCTTCTTCGCCCTGCCGCAGTTTGGCGTGCGCCTGGGAAAGATCGAGTCCTTCGTATTCACACTGACGTTTTACGCTGGGGCCTACCTGACGGAAGTTTTTCGCGGCGGATTGCTGGCCTTGCCCACCGGATTGCGCGAGGCCGGTCTGGCAATCGGCATGACGGAATTTCGCACCAAGTTATCGCTCACCATTCCGGTGATGATACGCAACGTCCTGCCCGCGCTTAGCAACAATTTCATTTCGCTGTTCAAGGATACGTCGCTGGCCGCAGCCATCGCCGTTCCCGAGCTCACCTTCTATGCCCGCCAGATCAACGTAAACACATTCCGCGTTATCGAAAGCTGGACCGTGGCGAGCCTGATGTACGTGTTCGCGTGCTATTTCATTGCCGCCGGTCTGCGGCATTATGAACGCAAACTGGCAATTCCGGGTTAAGGGGCGCAGAAATGGATTTCTCACTTTTCTTGAACGAAGCCTGGATCGCCCGCGGCGCCATTTGGGACGGTTTCCAGATGACCGTCGCCATTTCCGCGTTGGCCATCATATTGGGAACGGTGCTTGGGGTTGTCGTTGGACTCGCGCTGGTCTACGGCTGGGCTCCGGTACGTCTTTTCGTTCGAATTTACGTTGATTTCGTTCGCGGCACGCCGGTCTTTGTTCTTGTGCTCGCGTCTTTCTACATTCTTTCGATCATCGGCATTCAGCTCAGTGCTTTTCAGGCCGGGGTTCTGGCGATCACGGTGTTCTGCAGCACCCACGTAGGCGAAATGATTCGTGGGGCATTGGCAGCCATTCACCGCGGCCAAATCGAAGCGGCCAAGGCCATCGGCTTGACCTTTCGCCAGACGTTCCAGTCGGTATTAATGCCACAGGCGCTGCGCCAGATATTGCCGACATGGGTGAACGCGGCGACCGAAATGGTCAAGGCGTCGACGCTGCTGTCGGTTATCGGTGTGGCCGAGTTGCTTTTGTCGACCCAGCAGATCATCTCAAGAAACTTCCTCAGCCTGGAATTCTATTTCATGGCGGGGTTCATCTATTTCGTGATCGACTTCTCGATCGAGCGCTTCGGGCGCTATGTCGAACGGAAAGTCGCTTACAGCTAAGGATATGGAATAAACGTTATGGCTGATCCGCTACTTGTCATCGAGAACCTGCACAAGCGGTTCGACGATCTGGAGGTTCTTAAGGGTGTCGATCTGACAGTGGACGCCGGTGATGTCGTTTCCATCATCGGCTCCAGCGGGTCGGGAAAGACGACGATGCTTCGGTGCGTCAATCTTCTGGAAGAGTTCCACGAGGGGCGCATTGTTATCGACGGCGAGGAAATCGGCTACACGCAAAAGGGCGGCAAGCGGCACATGCTGCCGAACTCGGTGATCGCCCGGCACCGCGCGCTTACCGGAATGGCGTTTCAAACGTTTAACCTGTTCCCTCATTTGACGGCCCTGAAGAACGTCACATTGGGGTTGATCAAAGTCCGCAAAATGAAGAAAGACGAGGCCGCCGAGATCGCCCAGCGCTGGCTTGACCGTGTCGGACTGCTGGACCGGCAGGACCACCATCCCGGCCAGCTTTCAGGCGGCCAGCAGCAGCGCGTCGCCATTGCCCGCGCCATCGCCATGAACCCGAAACTCATGCTGTTTGACGAGGTGACGTCGGCGCTGGATCCCGAGCTCGTAAACGAGGTTCTGAGCGTCATCAAGGATCTCGCCAATGACGGCATGACCATGCTTATCGTTACCCACGAAATGCAATTCGCTTTCGATGTATCGAGCGAAGTCATCTTTATGAACCAGGGCAAGATCGGCGAGCAGGGGCCGCCGTCGGAATTGTTCAACAACCCCAAAACCACACGACTGACCGAATTCATTCAAAACAGTTCATTTTGAATACGAACCAACCGACGGAGGCTAAGAAATAATCATGGCGATCAAACGTCACGGCAGCGCACAAACCGGGGCCGGTGGCGCCAACCTACCCTTCGCCCGGGCGGTCGAAGCCGATGGTTGGCTCTACGTTTCAGGGCAGGTGGCGATGGTGGACGGTCAGGTCATCGAAGGCGGCATCGTTCCGCAGACGCGTCAGGCGATTCAGAACGTCATCGCGATTCTGAAGGAAGCCGGGTACGGTGTCGAAGACGTGGTGCGCTGCGGTGCGTGGCTGGATGATGCCCGCGATTTCGGAGCGTTCAATGCCGTTTATGCAGAATATTTTGGGGCGAATCCTCCGGCGCGGGCTTGCGTTCAATCTTCAATGATGATCGATTGTAAGGTAGAAATCGATTGCGTTGCTTACAGGAAGCAGGGCGTCTGATTTATGGAGTGCTGAGGTTTGAATAGTTTGGACGGTAAGATCAAAACCGGCGACAAGGCTGGCGGCGAGAGTTCGGCGGGAAACAAGAAGGCGCCGCGCGCCCGCGGTATTGACCGTGTCGTCCATATTCTTGATCACCTCTTCCGTGAGGGACGTCCCATGCGAATTAACGAGATCGCAAAGGGGATCGGCGCGCCGCGCTCAAGCGTCTATGAAATCGCCGACAAATTGGTAAAAGAGAAGATACTTCAGGTTTTTGACGAGGAAGGGCGCGTATTCTTTGGGCGTAAACTCTATTATTTTGGTCTCGCCTACACCGAAAAATTCGATCTCACGCGCGAGGCCGGAAAACACTTAAAGGCTTTGACCGAAAAAACCGGAGAAACCTCGCAGCTGTGCATGACGGAAGGCGCCCAATATTCCGTGGTTATGATGAATCACGGTATTCGCCACTTCAACATCAGCAGTGATATTGGCGAGGTCATCCCGCTCCCCTGGACGGCTTCGGCAAGGCTTATGCTCTCCGGGCTTTCGAAAAACGAGATTGTCGCCCAAATCCCGGAGGAGGATTTTATCTTGCCAGACGGCGAGCGGCTTCCCATTGAGACCCTTGCCCAAGAAATCCGCGATGCCGCCCCGCACGGGTTTTTCTCGTGCGACACCCCCGCCGACAGCTATACCCACTGCTTTGCGGCGTCCGTTTTTGACGAGAAGCAGGAATGTATCGCCACCCTTTGTTTGGTGGTTCCGCGAGCGGAAGCGCGTGTGCGTCATGAGGAACTGAAAACGGCTCTTGTCGAGGAAGCCAGGGCACTATCAAAGAAGCTGGGTGGCCGGGTATCGGTCTAAAAGCGTCTCGTACCGTAGCGACAAAGTTTGACGCTGCGTTAAAAAAATTCAACGAAATCGATCATTTGGAGCGATCCCCCATGCCGACACCCGAACAACACCTTCAGGAACTGGGAATCACATTGCCGAAATTGCCGGCCCCGGTCGGCAATTTCGTTCCCTTTGTCCGACAAGGCGATCTGGTCTTTCTTTCTGGCCAGGGCCCCATACTCGAGGACGGTTCGCTGGCAACCGGAAAGGTCGGATCGGACGTTACGGCCGATCAGGCCTACGAACATTCCAGACGGGTTGGGATGGTCTTGCTTTCGGCCATGCGTGAAGCTACTGGTTCGCTCGATCGTATTGAGCGTGTCGTGAAGCTTCTCGGAATGGTGAACGCCGCTCCCGATTTCGCCGATCATCCCAAGGTGATCAACGGGTGCTCTGACCTGTTCTCCGAAGTTTTCGCAGATCGTGGGCAGCACGCCCGCTCAGCGGTGGGCATGGGGTCGTTGCCGGGTCAAATCACCGTCGAAATCGAGGCCATTGTGGCTGTCCGCGCGGAGTAGGAAGACATGAAGGAAAGCGGCATTCTGGAGCGATACGGGCTGACGCGGGTCATTAACGTTTCGGGGACAATGACGGCGCTGGGCGCGTCGCGGGTCGTGCCCGAGGCGATCGAAGCCGGGGCTGAAATTCAATCCCATTTCGTGCGGATTGACGAGCTTCAGGCAAAGGCGTCGGAGGCTATTGCGCGTCTGACCGGGGCCGAAGCCGGGTTTGTCACAGCATGCAGCGCCGCGGCAATGAGCATGGGCGTCTGCGGGTGCATGACGGGAACAAACCTGAACAGGATCGAACTTCTTCCGGATACCGGTGGTTTACCGAACGAGGTCGTCGTCCAGGCCGGTCATCTGGTTAACTACGGCGCGCCGATCAATCAGGCGGTTCGCCTGACCGGTGCTCGTATCGTTCCTCTTGGAACAGCGGCGCTTGTGAATTTCTACAATCTTGAAGACAGCATTGGCGAGCAAACCGCCGCCGCGCTATTTGTCGTGTCGCACCATGTGGTGCAGGAAGGTCAGATCGCGCTGGAGGAGTTTGTATCGATTTGTAAGGCCCGCGGCGTGCCGGTGATCGTCGACATGGCCAGCGAATACAATCTGCGAAGCGCCATCGAGCTTGGCGCTGAGCTTGTAATCTACAGCAGCCATAAGTTCATGGGCGGGCCGACGGGCGGGATCGTGGCTGGCCGCAAGGAACTGGTCCGTGCGGCCTACCTTCAGAATAAGGGCCTCGGCCGCCATATGAAGATCGGCAAGGAAGGTATCATTGGCACGATTGCCGCACTGGAAGCGTGGGAACGCCGCGATCACGAGGCAGCGTATGGGCGCGAGCAGGAATATGTTGATCATTGGCGGGAGGCGCTCGGTTCCGTGCCGGGCCTGCGCCTTGAGACGCACCATGACTGGACCGATAATCCCATCGATCGACTAAAAATTTCCGTAGACCCCGTGGAAGCCGCCCTTTACGCTTGGGAGCTGGCCGACCGGCTGAGCGCGGGCGAACCCTCCGTCCAGGTGCGCGACGATTTGATCGAACACGGATATTTCTTCCTTGATCCATGTAATCTGGAACCCGGTGAAGAACTCATCGTCGGCCGACGGATCGCCGAGGAAGTGCAATCGGCCCGCACGAATGGAGACGGTCACCTGTATTCCCTGTCGGATCGCAAACGCCGCGGCATCAAGGCAGCGCTAAAGTGGCCGGACTAAAAGTCCGCCGCAATGACATGCCGTCGACCCGACAAAGCCAAATCCCCCTCTTCGCTTGCGTCATAAACCCTAGCATGTGTGACGTCAGCGCCTATGGAAACATACGACCGTTTTCAAGGGAAAAGCGGTCTTTTTTCGAGGAGTGCCGCAGGGCCGATTTTAGCAATAAGGCGACATTCGACGAACAACAGGCATCCGAACGTTTAATGTCCGATTCGGGTCAATGTCAGTCATCATTCGGCCTGTGTGCGAACTTCGGCTGATAGCCAATAACGGAACTCATCCCGAAATGTCGGCGGCTTCCAATTTTTCGATTTTAGCACGGTTTAAGGAGATTCTGAGACCGGGCGCGCGAAGGACCCAGGCCAAGGCATTCGCAAAACAGATCGCACCGTCGTCGGTATGCAATCGAACCCAGACAATGCTGCTGAATTCCGAAACCGCGACCGTCTCGACGCCGATGATTTTTATCGCCTATTTCCCCGGTTTGATCTGGGCCCACAAAGAAGCAACGTTTTCATCAGGTTGCGGCAGCCAAGACATGGCGCAGGAAGGCGGTCTCCAGCAGGCGTCGCTCCGCCTCGTCGTCAACATTGTCCCACGGCGCCGGACACAAAACCATGACAAGACGCCGCGCCGGACTGACCCAGACATAGATTGCGTTCGCACCCCACGCGCCGAATATGTCGCGTGGCAACTCCGGCCACAGTTCGCCGTGGTCGTTGACCCAGAATCCGAGACCGTACTTGCAGTCCCGCGCGTGACCGTGCGTCAAGATTTCGGCGTTGGTGCGGGAGGCCATGGCGAGATAGTCCCAGGGCACCACACTGCGTCCCTTCCACTCGCCTTGGTTCAACCACAATAGGCCAAGGCGCGCCGCGTCATCGGCGTTTGCGACCAGGTGCAACCCGTGGCCGAAAATCCCGCGCTTGGCGGCGGGGCGATCCGAATAGTCGAAATCGAAATAGGCGTGTTCCCAGCAACCGCCAATCGGTTCGCGAATCTTTTCGGCGACCAATTGCGCAGCGCCCGGCAGCCGCAACTGATCGCTACTGTCATAAAGGCCGTAGGCGGTGGCGATCGCATTGGAAAGAACATTCATGCCGAAAGTCTGGTAGTGAAAGACCTTGCCCGGGGGCTCTTCAGGTTTCAGATAGCCCGACGTGTTGCCGGCCAGTTGACGGAACGTGATACCGCGATTGGCCGGATGGGCGTAGCGACCAGGCTTGGGGCCTTCGTGCTCGCCCACCGCCATCATCTCGGGATAGACGTCGATCACCGGCGTCTCGAGGCTGGCTACCAAGCCATCCCTGACGGCGATGCCGAGGAGCAGGGAATAGGCCGATTTGCTCGCCGAGCGCAGCGGGAAGCGTGCTTCCGGGTCAATGCCAGCGTGCCATTCGCCGACCAGCCAGCCATCGCAAAGCAGAAGGACACGATAGGGCCTCCCTGCCGCCGTCGTTGCCAGCCACTCTGCAGTCGCGGCAAGCCCGGTTTCGCAGAAACCCAATTCCGATGCGCTGCCTCGGAGCCAGGTTTGATCGGGAAAGATGCACCGAATGTCATCCTCCTTAATAGGTCTGCCACCGAATTCGCTTCGTCATCTCCATCCGCAAAAAGTCGCCTAAAAACCTAAAACTTGCATCATTCCTATCATTAATAGATGTCCACTGCCCTTCACGGACGGACGGTTCGCAAGAATTCGGAGAATGTCCGATAAACGCTCTCAGGTGATATCTAAGTTCCGTTTTGAGAGAGGCGCGCAATGCAATCGTGATCGAGCGCCACCCCGAGGCCCGGCTGGGTGAAGACCGGCGTGTTACCGTCGGGAGGCACAAGATCGCCCGTCACGATGTCGAAAAAGAGTGAGCTTTCGCCGAACTGGAATTCGAGCATGAGGAAGTTTTTGAGGATGGCCGAAACTTGGACGCTGGCAACATGGCAGACAGGCCCGGTGGGATTATGAGGCGAGACCGCGATCCCTTTCGGTGCCGCCATGTCGGCGATGGTGCGCAGGGCCGATAGGCCGCAGTACTTCACGTCCGGCATCAGCACGTCATAAATCCGATTGTCGATATAGGGCTGGAAGTCCTGCGGGCTTAGCCCGTGTTCCATACCAGCCAGTCGGACGCCAACAGATTTGGCATGGGCGGCGATCCGACCCAGGGCGGTGAAATGAGCCTCCGTCTCGGGGAGCGGACATTCGATCCAGTAGAGACCGAGGGCGGCCGCCTTATCCAGAAGAGCGATTGTCCGGGTTTCATCCAGGCGCCAATGGCAGTCGACCATAACTCCTGTGCGTCCGGCGCATGCCGCGTTGACCGCCTCTATTCGCTCAAGACCGGCAGAGAATAGGGCCTCGTCGTCGACCTTTCCCTCGCCGACATCGTCGAAGGGCGCAATCTTGACGTGATCGAACCCAGCGTCGACGGCCAGGCCCGTCGCGGCGACGAACCCCTCGGGCGATCGGTCGACGGTACCGCGGTTGGTATTAGCGTACACCGATACGACGTCTCTTACCCGATCACCTAACAGATCAGCGACGGGTTGGTATGACCGTTGGCCGGAAATATCCCACAACGCCTGTTCGATGGCGCATAAGACAGCGCGCTCGGGCAGCCCGCTTGGCGGCGAACCGAACCACGGTGCCAGCGCCTCGGGCTCGGCCGGGAGACCCGTCAGGCGTTGGTCCCAAATGTTGGCAAAAGTGCGGAGGGGGTCTTCGCTCCCAAAGTGAGTAGCCTCGCCTGTTCCGACAAGGCCATCGGAATCGGTCACTTCGATGAAAGTCCATTGTGTTTGCGGGCTAATTCGGACCGCTTGGCAAGAAATGTCGGTGATGGTCGGTTTGCCTGTCATATCAAGCTTTCAAGATTGTGAGTCAGGATGAGAGGTCGCGACTGTGAGAATACCCTCTGGCTTGACAAAATGTCGACTATCATATTAAATTGTCGACAGTATAAAAGATTGTCGGTAATTGTGCAATGATGCAATCATTTCTTGGGCAATCTAGCCTTAGCGAGAATGATCCTTCCTCGATCACTGCGTCGGAAGTGAGCGATGGAAAAGGCAAGCCACGGCATGACCAGGCCTTGGCTTGGATTGAACAACAAATCCTGAACGGTCAGTTGCACCCCGGCGACCGCATCAAGGAAAAAGCACTGGCCGAGGCGTTGGGCATGAGCCGCTCGCCAGTCCGAGAGGCTTTTCGCGTCCTTCAGCAGGCTGGTGTGGTCGAAATCATTCCCAATCGAGGCGCCTTCGTTCGCAAGGCCAGTCTGCGCGACGTGCTGCACCTTTTTGACATTCGTGGTGCCTTATGGAGATTGGCGGCCATCGAGGCCACTGAGAACCTAACGCGGCGCCATATGAACTATCTGGAAAGCCAGATCGAACGCATGGATTTAGTAATCGCGGCCAAGGATTCAGATGCCTACATGGAGCTGAATACCAGATTCCACGAGTTCATCAATTCGGTAAGCGGTAATCGACCGCTCGCCCGTATCCAGAGAAATTTGTTTTTGCAAGGTCGGCTTTTTCGCCGGGGTTCATTGTCAACTGATGAAGATTTGCAGCAACGCAACGCCGATCATCGTTTGTTATTGGATGCCATGAAAGATGGTGCGGGCGAAGAAGCGGGTCGCATTTCCGAGGACCACGTGCGGCAGAGCAAGCATCGTTTCCTGCAATCTTTGGGGGCGACGATGGGTTCCTTTGGCGACGTCCTGGATCGGGATATAGCGACCTTTGATACGACTGGGAGGATTGGTTAGGAACCGATGGCGGTTTCGAAACCTGAGAGTGATTCGCGCCTTAAAGCAAGGACAAGCGCGAATTTCGAGGTCGGAAAGAGTTCTTAAGAGCCACTGGCCAACCATGCAAATAGGGAGGTGAAGATGTTATCAATTCGTCCCGTCAGGCGTATCGTACGCCTATTTGGTGCCTTGGCACTCCCCTGTCTGGCCGTCACCGGATTACTCGTTCCCGCTGTCGCCACCGCACAGGAGAAATCCGTTACGATCGTGATCCCGGCTGAGCCCGGCGAACTCGAACCCTGTCAGGCCAAGGCCAACGACACGGGCTGGGTCACCTTGGACAATGTCGTCGAGACGCTGGCCGTCCGCGACATCAAAACCGGCAATTTGGAGCCCCAATTGGCGACCTCCTGGGAGCAGGTGGACGACCTGACCTGGCGGTTTAAGCTGCGCCAGGGAGTCACATTCCATGACGGCACGGCGTTGAACGCCGAGGCCGCCAAGAAAGCCATCGACCGCAACATGAACGCCAAGATGGTGTGCATGAGCCGGGTCAAGTTTTTCGGCGATAAGACCCTGGAGATCTCCGTCGTCGACGACATGACGATCGACGTTAAGACCGAGCAGTTGGACCCGATTCTGCCGCTCAACTTGTCAAATCATCCGATCTACTCGACCAAGGGCATGCCCATGGACAAGAAAGTCCGGGGTATCGGCGGCGGCGGCACCGGTCCCTACCGGGTAGCCGAATGGGCGGCCGGCCAGCAGATCGTGCTGGAGCGCAATGCCGATTATTGGGGCAAGAAGCCCGAAGTCGAGAAAGCCACCTTCATCTGGCGGGGCGAATCCTCCGTTGCAACGGCGATGGTGAAGCAGGGCGAGGCCGACCTCGCACCCGTGATCGCGCCGCAGGACGTGACTCCCGAACTCGGCGTGGCCTATCCCAACGCTGAGACGACGCGCCTCAATCTCGACCTGATTCTTGAGCCGATGAGCGACCGGCGGGGCCGTGCGGCCATGAACTACGCCATCGACCGCGAGGCCCTGAAGGTGACGGTCGGTCCCGAGGTCACCAACGCGACCCACATGTTTGTGCCGCAGACCGCGGGGCATAATGATGGGATCGACGTGGCGCCCTACAATCCTGGACTGGCCAAAGCCCTCGTTGCGGCAGCCAAGGCGGACGGAGTCGACGTCGGCCGCGAGATCCAGTTCGTCGGCCGCATCGGGCATTTCCCGGGCGACTTCGATCTGATCCAGGCACTGACCGCGATGTTCAATGAGGCCGGCCTGAATGTGCGTGCCCAGATGTTTGAGGGGGCGCAGAAGAACAAAATCCAGGCCAAGCCCTTCGCCGAAGGGCGTCCACCGCAGATCGTCATGGATCAGCACGACAACACGCTGGGCGACCCGGTCGTCTCGATGTATTCCCGCTTCCATTCCGGCGGCGGACAGTCCAAGACCAGCGATCCCCACATCGACTTCATGATCGAATATGCGTCGAGCGCCACCGGGGCGGAGCGCATCTGGGCCTGGGAACGGACGATGGAACACGTCAACACCTTGATGCCCAACGTCATGCTGTACCACATGGTCGGTTATGCGGCGGTCGGACCGCGGATCAACTTCACGCCGACCGTGTTTACCAACAGCGCGATCCACGTCTTCACCATTACTTTTAAGTAAGGGGAGCAACCGCCGGTTACGGTTCGTAACCGGAACCTAGGCAACGTCAACCGACCCGTCCGTATTGCACGGACGGGTCGGGTAGCCGGAAATGCGTGATGGTATCGCACTTGAAATGGGCGGGCCCACGGTAACGACGGAGACGGATCGGTGTTAGAGTTTCTTGTTCGGCGATTTTTGCACAGCCTGATCGCGCTGGCTTGTCTGATCGCCCTCGTCTTCATTCTCGGCCGCCTCACCGGCGATCCGGCGCTGCTTTACCTGCCGGAGAACGCCACCCTGAAAGCCATCGCGGATTTCCGCGAACAGGGTGGCTTCAACGACCCGGTACTGTTGCAGTTCGGGCGCTATGTCGGCGGCATAATGGAATTGGATTTCGGTACCTCCTATCGCCGCAACCAGCCGGCCATGGAGATCGTGTTCGAAGCCTTTCCTTGGACCCTGAAGCTGGCCGCCGTCACGGTCGTGCTTGCCATGCTGATTGCCATGACCGTGGGACCGATGGCGGCCTACAGACCCGCGTCCATCTTCGATCGCATCGCCAGTGTTCTCTCGCTGGCGGCGGCTAGTACGCCGGATTTCTGGGTCGCCATTATCGGAATTCTCGTCCTGGCGGTCACTTTTGGCTGGCTGCCCACATCGGGCGTCGGCGGGCCGGAATACTGGATTCTGCCCATCGCCGTCCTGATGCTGAAGATCACCGGTACCACCACTCAGGTGGTGCGCGGCTCGATGATCAGCACCTTGGCCTCGCCCTATATCAAGGCGGCCCGCGCCAAGGGAATGCAGGAAGAGCGCGTGGTCTTCATTCACGCCCTGCGCAATTCGGTGATTGCCGCCGTGACGATCGCCGGCGACCAGGCCCGCGGCATCGTCAACGGTGCCGTCATCGTCGAGACGATATTTGGCTGGCCCGGTGTCGGCAAGTTGCTGATCGACGCCATTATCCAGCGCGACTTCGCGGTCCTGCAGGCGGCGGTGCTCGCGACCGCAACGGTCATTCTGGTGCTGAACATCGTTATCGACATCATCTACGCCCTTCTCGATCCCCGAATCCGACTGAACTGAGGCGCGCGAAAAGCATGGGTGCCGCAGAAACAAACACGAAGCCCGGTCGAGAGGAGTCCACGCCATGACGACCGGCACCATGCCTCTTACGGACACGGCGCCCCAGCCGAAAAGTGCCTGGCGCAATGCCTTCATCCTGCTCTTGGGCGACCGCTTCGCCTTGGTCTCCCTGATCTATCTGGTCCTGCTTGTGACGGCTGCCGCGATCGTCCCCGAATTGATCGGTGAAGAGGGAACGAAGATCAATCTGCGACAGCGTAATGCGCCACCCTTCACGCTCGAAAACGGCGCCCTTTATCTCCTTGGCGGCGACAGCCTGGGCCGACCCATCCTGCCGCTGTTGCTGGAGGGGGCGCGGACGACGCTGCTCATCGCGGTCAGCGTTGTCATCTGCTCGATGGCCGTGGGTACCGGTATCGGCTTGGTGGCGGGATTCTACCAGCGGCTCCTCGGTGCCTTCATCATGCGTGCCGCCGACGTCATCATGAGCTTCCCCAGCCTGCTGATGGCGGTCATCGTCCTCTACGTGCTCGAACCGCGTGCGGCCAATGTGGTGATCGTTCTGGGGATTACCCGTCTGCCCCTCTATATCCGTGTCGTGCGCGCCGAGGTGCTGGAGATCCGCGAACGCCTGTTCGTGGAATCCGCGCGGGCCTCGGGGGCCACCAATCTACGCATTATTGTCCTTCATATCCTGCCGGTCATCATTCCGACCATCTGCACCGTCGCGACCCTCGATTTCGCGGGCGTGATGCTGTCCGAATCCAGCCTCAGCTTTCTCGGGGTTGGCGTCCAACCACCGACCGTGACCTGGGGCCTGATGGTGGCCATGGGGCGCAACTTCCTGACCTCCGCCTGGTGGTTGGCCTTCTGGCCGGGTCTCGCGATCCTGCTTACGGCCCTGGCGACCAATCTGTTGTCCAACTGGCTGCGTCTGGCCATGGATCCGATGCTCCGCTGGCGGCTCGAGGGTACCGAGGGCGAAGAGGAAGAGGAGCGACGCGATGTCTGAAGCTCCCGCTGGCGCGGCTCCCTTGCTGGAAGTGCGCGATCTGAAGGTCGAATTTCGTACCGGCAAACGGGTCGTGCGCGCTGTCAATGGTGTCGATTTCATGGTCAGCGCGGGTGAGACCCTGGCGATCCTGGGTGAGAGCGGTTCGGGCAAGAGCGTCAGTTTCGAGGCCGTGTTGGGAATTTTGGAATCGCCGCCCGGCTTCGTCACCGGCGGCCAGGCGCGTTATCAGGGACGCAATCTCTTCGATCTGCCGGCCCGCG
>JABGRG010000158.1 GCA_018648445.1 Rhodospirillales bacterium
TTCCCATATATAGCGTCACGTTAGTGTGCAGGACCGAGCGGACGATGGATAAGAAAGCTAAACGCGTTGATGAAGTGGTTTGGACCGGCAAGTCGGACCGGAAGATTGCGGCCGAGTCGGAGATTTTCGAGCCCAAGACGTCTTCAACAGGCAAAACCGTTTATAAAGTCGCCCGCGAAGCGGGACCGGCATCCGGTACCGCCAAGCCGCTTTATCCCGAAGCGGTGAACGAGCGTCCTGCCGAACCCAAACGAATACCTGCAAAGGCACCGGCATCGACCGCACCCAAGCAGGCGCCCACGGCGCGCGAAAAAGGCCGGGTGATCGCGCAAACCGTTGTTGGATCCTTCGTTGATCGCATGAAAGCCGAAGCCCAGCGCAAGGGCGGGGCCTTGTCGCTTGACGATATCGAGGCGCTTGATCAGGAGTTCGGGGAGAAGACGGCGGCCCTGGAAGTTTTGTTTGAGAAGACCTTTGAGGAATTTGCCCGATCTTACGCCAGCCGCGCCGCCGAAAATCGGCGCGAGAACTCATTTGATAGGCTGATTGTCAGCTCTTTCGAGAGGCTTCTTACCGGCGGAAAAGGGCCAAGTGCGGCCCAGGGTGGAATTTCCCGGCGCATCATGCCCGGCTTCTTCATGGCGCTAAACATGATGCTGGGTCAGGACGAGGTGGCCACCTTTCGAGCCAAGGCAGAAGCTGTTTTCGATCGCGTGAACAAATCTGACGGTGCCGTCGATTGGCCCGCCTTCTTCACTGCGGCAAAGGATGTTCGCCTTGATGTGTTGATTGCCATGGCCGTGCATTTTTCCAGACCCGACAAGCGCGCGGCCTGGTTTCTGGATATGATCAACGACCACCTGTCGCCCGCCGATACCGACCCGGAAACGGATGCCACGTGGCGGCTATCGCGACATTCATACGAACGCCTGATTGATGTCTTGTTTTCCGATTTGATGGCAGCGGTCGGCAGCCCCAAGGCACGCGAAGCCATCACCAAGCGCTTTGGTCCGGAAACCTGCACTTCCGTCGTTGCCATTATGAAAGGACTGGGTGCGTAGCCCGCCGTTGGTATCGACGCCTTATTTGACATCGAGCGTTTGCCGCATCGACCACCGACCCGTGCCAAGCGGGCGTCTTTGGTTGTCATTTTTCCCTCCGGTTGGCAGGGTCGAGCCCGACGTGCTAGGAGTAAGAAAAATTTGAAGCCGTGTCGTTTGACGGACGCATTTCGTTTGCCAAGGGTAGGGTCGTGATGGGCGATTTTGGTTCTTTGATTACACTTGGCGTGATTGCCGTCCTGGTGGTGGTTGCCGGGATTCTGATATTGATTTTGCAAAAAAAGTCAGAGCAAAAGCGCGCTCACTCCGCCTTGGATGCAGAACAATCCGCCCGAACGGCAAAGCTGACGGCAGCCAAAAGGGCCGAATTATCAAAAACGATCAAGAAGGTTCAGTGGGCGAAGCAGTTTGCCGTCGATGCCGGTGTCATCGACCGGGATCATCAGATTTTGTTTGGTCGAATTAATAATTTCAATCAAAGCATTCCTGCGTTTCGAACGGCTGAACAAATGTTGCCAACACTGGAATCCTTGAAGAAGTACACGCAAATTCATTTTCAGCGTGAGGAAAGACTGCAACGGCTTTCGGAATTCCCGTTTCGCGACGATCATAAGGAAAAACACGATGCCCTGATCAAAAGCGTGGAAGATCTGATCGAGAAGGCGAAAAGGGCGAATGAAGACAATATTACGGATATCGCCGTTGAAATTTCATCGGTATTCGAGAAATGGGTTACCGGCCATGTGATTGAAAATGACCTTCTCATGAAACCCTATGTGGACCGGATGCGCGAACATGCGTCTGGCATGGACAAATTGGCCTGACCAAACCTGCGGCCTAACCGTCGCGGAGCACTCGGCAAAAAAAATTCCGCCCCGCAATGCCAAACGGCTCCGTCAGAAATACAGGAACTCGATTGTCTGTTTGATGCGATTTTCGAGTTCGACCGGATTGTTCCAACGTTCCAGCGTGACGTCGCCGGTGCGGAACTCCTTGAAGAACTGATACGATTTCAGGTGCTCGAACACCGAATCCAGGTTCGGCGGCAGGCGGAACCAATCGGGCCGGCCTTTTAACTCGGTCAGGTTGGGTTGGCCGGTGCCGGTATCGGCCGGACTTTTCGGGTCGACCCTGGGCGAGCCGTCGGCGTAAGTGTATCGGGGTTTGCGCGGCGTCAAAAGAACCAGAACGGACTTGGTATAATCCAATGTGTCCTCGTGGGAGAAGAAATACTGAAGGCCCGGAATGTCCTGCAAAAGCGGGACGCCGTCGTGCAGCTTTTCCGTTTCCCTCTCGCTGAGGCCGCTGATGACAATGGTGTCGTCGAAGTTCAACACGACATTGGCGGTAACCAGCGTTTTGGCAACCTGGGCGAAGTTTGCGAAGCTCGCTGCCGACGAGCGGCTCTCAATGAAAGCGCGGGCGGCGGAAACCTCCAACTGGACCTGGTCATCTGAAATGAACGTCGGCGTCACCTCAAGACGGATACCAATGGGCACATCCTGAACCGTACCCTGGCCACCGGAAACGCCATCCAATTCGACATGCCAGACGGCGCCCGTGAAAAATTCGGATTTCTTGCCTTCCAATGCGATCAGGCTTGGCCGGGCCAATACCTCGTTGTGGTCGTTGTTGTCGTTGAAGATGTTCAGCGAATAGGTGGCGGAAAGCAAAAGGGTCGGACTGTAGGTAAACGTATGAACCCTCGAATCCGCCCCCGTGGTGGCGTCGTTTTCCGTCCTTGTGCTTTCGAAGGCGAAGGTGTCACCGCCGAGGGTTGCGGTCAGGCCATTCAGCAGATTGACGCCCTTGTCCGTCGCAATCCGTTCAAACACAACCGGTGTGTCAAACACGCCAGAATCCCCGACGTCAAACGCAATTGGCGGTGTAGCAAAGACAACATCAAATACGGTGCGATCATCGCCGGCAAGGAAACCGCCAAGAAGGCGGCAGAAACGGGCAAGACCGCAGCGGACGCCGTACTGTCTGGCATCCGAAAGGGCGCAAAGGCGGTGCCGGTGGATGCCGATCCGCGGGTGGCGTCGTTGATTGCCGCGCTCAAAAGCGCTGAAGCCATCCTTGAGGCGGCGAAGGCTACCGTCCACGGAATTGGCAACGCCTCGGATCAAGTCAGAAAAGCCCTCGTGGCCGCCTCCAGACCGGGCGTGCTGAACCTCAAGGATGCGTTGATCCAAGGCAGCCTGAAGAAAGCGATTTTGGGTACCCCGGCCGTAGCCGGGTTCGACTTTGAAGTGCTTGGGCAAAGCCATAAAATGGGGATGGCGTTCAGCCTGACCGACCCGGCCTTCGATGCCGATCAATTGTCTGAAATGGCCTTGTTTATCGCCTGGCAGGCACTGAAAGCAGATCATCAAGCGTCGGCACTATTGGTCAATGCCATGCATGACGCCTACGTCAAAAAACACGATGCCGCTCAGACCACACTCCAAAAGGCGCTGAAGGATAACGGGCTCGACTGACCCGTTTTTGAGCTCAGAGATTTTGATCGATATGCCCGGGTTTCTTACTATTGCTTGCGCTGTCAGCCGCATGTACACCGGGCTAAAGGGGGTGTCCGGCTTCTGGTTTTGCTGGGTCGTCGATCAACAAACGGACCCTTTCCAGGAGTTCCGATCGGCGATAGGGCTTGCTGATTAGATTCGCCTTTTTGGCCAACCGCCCCTGGTGGATCACTGCATTCGCGGCGTAACCGGTGGTGAACAGAACGTTCAAACCGGGCTGCAGACCTTCCGCCTTCTCAGCCAGTTCCAACCCGTTCATTCCTTTCGGAAGCACGACGTCGGTGAACAACAGGTCAATGGGATCCGACCGCCTGATTTCCTCCAAGGCTTCCGGTCCGTTGGTGGCTTCGATGATTTCATAGCCCGCTTTCCGGAGAGTTTGAACGGACCCGCGGCGCACATCCTTTTCGTCTTCGACAACGAGAATTCGTTCATGCCCCTTATGCCTCACGATCACCTCATCTTCGGCGGAAACCATATCCACCTCCTGCGAGGTGTCCTTGGGAAGAAAGAGCTTGACCGATGTTCCTTCCCCCACCTCGCTGTATATTGTGACGTGGCCCTTAGACTGTTTGACGAACCCATAGACCATGCTGAGACCGAGGCCGCTTCCTTTGCCCACATCCTTGGTCGTAAAAAACGGCTCGAATACATGCTCCAGTTCGTCGCGCGGAATTCCCGTACCGGTGTCGCTGATCGCCAACTGCACGTAGTCCCCCACTTCGACCTCGTCGTATGCGGCCACGTTTTCCTCATCCAGCGGAGCGTTTACCGTTTCGATGGTTAACACGCCTCCGGCCGGCATGGCGTCGCGCGCATTCAGCGCCAGATTGATAATCGCTGATTCCAATTGATGGGCATCCACCAATATCCGCCATGTGTCATCGGATTGCTTGATGCGGACCTCGATGGTTTCACCCAGCGTGCGCCGCAACATGTCCTCAATCTCGGCAATCAGCCTGCCCAGATCCGTGGGCTCCGGCGACAGGGATTGGCGACGGGAGAAGGACAGCAGCCGCTGCGTCAGTGTAGCCCCTCGTCGAACAGCTCCAAGGGAACGCCCCACCAGTTCGTCAAGCTCGGGCTTACCCGAAATCTCCTCCTGCAAAAGCCCCATGTTTAGGCTGACAATTGCCAGGAGGTTGTTGAAGTCGTGCGCGACGCCGCCGGTCAACTGGCCGACGGCTTCCATCTTTTGGGACTGGCGAAGGCGTTCTTCGGTCTGAAGGCGTTCCGTAATATCCCGGTTTACGCCCAGCCTGCCGACGACTTCTCCGTCAACATCGAAAAGGGGCATGATCTGCGCTTCCATCACGCCTTCACGGCCGTCCTTGCGGATAAACCTCGTATGATCGCTATGGAAACCGTTCTTTTTGATCGCCTCCTTGATTTCATGGCGACGTGTGCCAGGAACATCCTCTTTGACGAAAATATCCGAGAACTCTCCGACGAATTCCTCTTTGGCGTATCCGAAAACTCTCTCGGCGCCCGGATTGCAGTCAAGGATGCGTCCCTCCGCATCATGAACGACAACCGCATCCGACATTTGTTCCCAAATAATCGCGTGTTGACGAAGATTCTGTTCGGTCTTTTTGCGGTCGGTGATGTCAACGGCAACCGTACCGATGGCGTTGATGGAACCGTCGGTCGAGGCGACCGGAAATTTGATCAGAATTCGGTGATGGATTTTCCCGTTCCGGGGAACCGCCACCTCCATTTCGATCGGTTTTCCGGTCTCAAGCACCCGTTTTTCGGCTTCGGCCAGTTTAGCTACTTCGACGGGATCGGCCAACATCTCCGCCGCCGTCTTTCCAAATAATTCTTCGGAAGAATGCCCGAGCCAGTCCTCATAGGGCTTGTTGACCACCAGATACCGGCCCCCGGAATCCTTCAGGTTCATGCAAACAGGCGTATGGTCTAACACCGCCCGCAGCCGTTGTTCGCTTTCGCGCAGTTTTTCCTCTGCGCGGAGGGCGTACGCCGAGGAGTGCGAGTGCAAACCAAGAAATAAACCATTACCCAGCACCCATACAATGGCATGCCCCCAGACAAGCCCGGCCCGCGATATCCAAGGCTCGTCCATCCCAAGAAAAATCTGTGTCAACCAAGCGAGGGAAAGCGCACAAACGACCGTCCAGCCGGTGACCATTACGGAAAGGAATTGGGTCAGGATATTGAGTTCTGCGTTTGGCCTCGTTTTGATGGTTGCCATCGACTTCCTCCTCCCACTTTTTCCGTTAGTGTCTCATCGACCCCTAAACGGCATCTCCTTTCCCCGGGAATCAAACCCCGGCTCCTCGCCGACGCACCATATCCGGCCACCTGGAGGGCCGTCCGATCCCTGCCCCCACGGATTGGGAGGGCAGGGAAAATGCCGCTGTTTGGGAGACCACCGGCAAATATTTCGGACGGCCCTTGGGAGCCTTATGCCGCACGCACGTTGGTCAGGAACTTGTCGACTTCGGCGCGCAGGGTCTCGGACTGCTCCGACAATTCGCCGGCAGCGGCCTGGATTTGCGTAGCTGCGGCACCGGTATCGTTGGCCGCTGCGTTAACGCCGCCGATATTGGCCGACACCTCGTTGGTGCCCGCCGCAGCCTGTTCGACGTTGCGCGCGATTTCCTGGGTTGCCGCGCCCTGTTCCTCGACCGCAGCAGCGATGGCCGCGG
>JABGRG010000025.1 GCA_018648445.1 Rhodospirillales bacterium
TTAATTGGTAGCGGAGGACGGACTCGAACCATCGACACGCGGATTATGATTCCGCTGCTCTAACCAACTGAGCTACTCCGCCAAAGGGCCGTTGGCAACACCAACGGAGGGAGCCTATACGCCCAAATTATACAGGGTGTCAAGAAAAGGTGAAAGGAGCGTTTAACGAACCTGGTCGTCCGACTTTTTCAGTCGCTCGGCGGCCAGGCGTTTGGCCTCGGTTGCTTTTTCTTCGCCAAGCTCTTTCACAAGGCTCTGGCGAATGCCTTCGCTGACATTTAACCCCGAGGCCGCCGCCATTTCCAGCCACATGAGCGCGCGGGCCGGGTCGCGACCAACGCCGATGCCCGCCGCGTAAAGCATGCTCAAATTCAGCCGCCCAGCGGCGATCCCATTGTCGGAGGCCTTTTCAAAAAGAGCCGCCGCCATCGGCGCATTCGCCTGAAGACCACGCCCGCGTTCGTACATCAGGGCCAGATTGTACTGCGCCTGGGCCGAACCGCCGTCGGCCGCCATGGCGTACCACTGCGCCGCCTTGGCCGTATCGCGTTCAACCCCGTCTCCGCGGTAATAAAGGGCGCCGAGGCGGGCCTGAGCCTCGATATGGCCCTGCTCGGCCGCCATAAGGTACCACTTGGCGGCGACCGTCATATCGTTGCCGCGCACACCCGATTCGTACATCACACCCAGATAAAACTGCGCGTCCGCGTTGCCGCCGTTGGCCGCACGCTCGTACCAGCTCATCGCCTGACCGTAGTTTTTTGGCACGGGAACGTCGGCAGCGATTCCCGTTACCGAGATAGCCATCGCCATCAGTCCCGCACACAATGCCAAGCGCATTCGTTCAACCCTCCCACCACCGAGGTGTCGAGCGGAGTGTAATACGGATTTCAAAAAACATCTACATTTAGTAGTCAAAAAGGATTTACCCACGAATTATTGTTTGCATTTGAAATTTATTTACCCAGCGCCAACGTCAATCACCGTGCGGCCACGCACCCCACCCTTGAGAATTTTCGCGCCCAATCCGGGAAGATCGGCGAGAGAGGCAACTTCCGTCATTCGATCCAGCTGATCCATAGGAAGATCGGCAACCAGGCGGTTCCAAGCTTCGGTTCGGCGGGCCGTTGGGCAAAAGGCTGAATCGATACCCAAAAGATTGACCCCGCGAAGCAGGAAGGGAATGACCGTCGTTTGCAGACTGGCGCTGGCCGCCAAACCGACGGACGCGCAGCTCGCCCCCGGATGAAGGGTGGCCAGAACGTTGGCCAGGGTCGATCCCCCCACGTTGTCGATGGCCGCGCTCCAGCGCGTGGCCCCGAGGGGAGCTTTCGAAACCTGTTCCAGTTCGGCCCGCTCGACGATGGTCGCGGCTCCCAGTTCTTTCAGGTAGTCATGGGCTTCTGCCCGTCCGGTCGAGGCCGCTACCCGGTAGCCCAGGGCGCTCAATTGTGCCACGGCCACGCTACCCACACCGCCGGCAGCACCCGTGACCAGCACTTCGCCCTCGCTTTCGGGGGTCAGTCCGTGTTCTTCAAGCGACAGGAGCGCCAGCATCGCGGTCAATCCAGCCGTTCCGATGGCCATCGACCGAGACAGGCTTAGGCCGTCGGGCAGCGGTATCAGCCATTTGCCTTTAACCTGTGCCCTTGTCGCATATCCGCCCCAGCGCACCTCGCCCACGCGCCAACCGGTCAAAATCACCGAATCGCCCGGCTTGAAATCCGGCGATTGCGACGTTTCAACCGTTCCGGCGAAATCAATCCCCGGAATATGCGGATAGTCTCTAACCAGGCCACCGATCCCGCAAATGATCATGCCGTCCTTGTAGTTGAGCGTCGAGTGGGTGACCGAGACGCGAACATCGCCTTCCGGCAGATCGGTGCAATCCATTTCGCGAACGGCGGACGAAACCGCGCCTTCCGTCTTGTCAACGACCAAGGCCGTAAAGCGATCATCTCGCGCCATTTCATTCTCCCGGTCAGGCCAGCTTTCTATGCCGTTTGCTCGCGCGCACTTTAGTGAGTTCGCCCGGCGTTTCCAACACTTGTTAATCGGCAGTTGTCAATCAGCCAGGGCCGCCTCGACTGCCGCAATCGCATGAATGTGCGCCGTATCGAATACCGGCAGGGTTAAATCTTCCGGCTTGATCAGCAAGCCGATTTCGGTGCAGCCAAGAATAACGCCTTGCGCCCCACGCTCGACGAGGGTCTGAATAATGCGCAGATATTCGCCCCTTGACGCATCCTCGATGCGCCCGGCGCACAGTTCTTCGTAGATGACACGATGGATGATTGCCCGGTCGTCCGTCTCGGGGACAATGCCCTTAATCCCGTGTTCGCGTTCAAGGCGAGCCAGATAGAAGTCCTCTTCCATGGTGAAGCGCGTTCCCAGTAGGGCCACCGTTTTGATGCCCCGCGTATGAATGGCGGCTGCCGTGGGATCGACGATGTGAAGGATCGGGATGTCGATGCGCGATTGGATCGGATCGGCCAGCTTATGCATGGTGTTGGTGCAGATCAGCAGAAAATCCGCCCCCGCCTGTTCAATCGCTACCGCGGCGCCCGCCAGCATATCGGCCAGATCGTCCCACCTGCCCGCATTCTGCAATCTGCCGATTTCGGCGAACTCCACCGAATACATGACGACGCGGGCCGAATTGACGCCACCTACACGGCTGCGCACGCCTTGATTTATGATGCGGTAATATTCGGCAGTCGATTCCCAGCTCATGCCACCGAGCAACCCTATGGTCTTCATGACGGCGTTCCTCCAAACAAGGTTGAGGCCAGATAAACAGCCGTGCCCCACATGATCAAGGCCGATCCGCGATTCAGAAACGCACGCACCCCGCCAATGTTGGCCACACTTCGCCCCAACACCGCCAGAAACAGAAAAAACACCCAGGAAACTGCGATGCAGGCCAGCGTGAAGGCGATGCGCTCCGACCCGTCGTAAGCCAGAGAACTGGGGCCGATGACACCGATGGTATCAAGAATGGCATGCGGATTTAGCAACGAGACCGAAGCCGTGAACGCGAACTGCCTGCGCGCCGACCACGCGCCGCCATTTGGGCCGCCCGTCTCATCCCCGCCGCCGTTGCGCCACAACAAAACCCCGACGACGACCAGAAACACCACGCCGCCGCCGATCAGCGCCGTTTTCAGCCACGGAACTCCCAGAACCGCCACCGACACCCCGAACACCGCTACCAAAATCAAAAACGTATCGCACAACCCCGCAGCCGCCACCGCCGGCAGCGCGCGCCATAGAGAAGGTTGCCCGGCGCCCTGCGCAAGCACGAATGTATTTTGCGGCCCAAGCGGCAATATCAGGCCCAAGGCCAATACGGCACCGTGGAAAATGGCAGGCAAAATGGTGGAAATCACGGCTGGAAATCTTCTTCTTGTTTCGCGCTGGGCGGCATCTTGGTTCGTGGCTCTTGGATCGTCAAGTGACGTTCGCCTTGACTTAGCCACGTATGAAGCCCGAAACTGTGCGGCAAATGGGGGGCGAGCAGTTTCGCGACCCTTTAATGAATTAGGAACACCGGAGGAGGCTCGTTCGGGCACCGATCGTGGTTCCATTGTGGCAACGACTGAACAACAGGGAAGAACCCATGAAAAAATTTGCAATTATTGTAGCGGCGGCGATGCTCGTTTCGGGCGCGGCCGTAGCGGGCGACAAAGTCAGGATGGGCACCGAGGGCGCCTACCCTCCGTTCAACCAGATTGACCCCAGCGGCAAACTGACCGGCTTCGACGTCGATATCGGAAACGCGCTGTGTGAACAAATGAAAGCCGACTGCACCTGGGTCACGCAAGACTGGGACGGCATCATTCCAGGCCTGCTGGCCAAAAAGTACGACACCATCATCGCCAGCATGTCGATCACCGACGAACGCAAGCAAGCCGTCGATTTCACCGAGCGCTACTATTCAAATAGCCTGCGCTACGTCGCCAAAAAGGGCTCAAACCTGGATATCTCCAAGCTTGATGGCAAGGCTGTGGGCGCGCAGCGCGCCACCATCGCCGGGCAATACCTTGAAGACAATCTTGCCGGCAAAGTCGAAATGAAGCTCTACGACACCCAGGAAAACGCCTATATCGATCTGGCCGCCGGACGCACGGACGCCATCCTCGCCGATATGCTGGTCAATTATGAATGGCTGCAGTCGGACGCGGGCAAGGGCTTCGAATTCGTCGGCGAATCCTTCAACCGTAGCGACGTCATCGGTATCGCCATTCGCAAGGGCGAAGACGACCTTCGCAAAAAGCTGAACTCGGCGCTGAAAGCCATCATCGCCAACGGGACCTACGCAAAAATTAACGCCAAATACTTCCCGTTCTCGATCTACTAAGGGGATTTGGGGGCCTGGATTTAATCGATCCAGGCCCCTTCCCTGTCAAGAAAACCGCATGGAAACCGTTCTTCCCTACGCAAACCTGTTCCTCACGGGCACGGCCATCACGCTTTTGGTGACCCTGGCAGTGCTGCCCATTGGAATATGCCTGGGCCTGATCGGCGCGGCGGCAAAACTGTCGGGCGACCCGGTCGCAATGGCCTACGCCAATGTCTACACATCGGTGGTGCGCGGCCTGCCGGAACTGCTGGTTATCCTTGTTATCTTTATGGGCGGACAGCAGGCCGTAAATGCGGTCGCCGATTTGGTGGGCTATGAAGATCACATCGATTTTGATGCGTTCACCGCCGGCGTCATAGCGCTGGCCTTCATGTTCGGGGCCTACGCCACCGAAATTTTCCGGGGCGCGATCCTTGCCATTCCCAAGGGTCAAACCGAAGCGGCGCACGCTTTCGGCATGGGCGGTTGGCTGACCTTCCGACGGATCACCCTGCCGCAGGTATGGCGGCTTGCGTTGCCGGGATTGGGCAACCTGACCCTTGTATTGATGAAGGATTCGGCGTTGCTGTCCCTGATCGGCCTGAACGAGATCATTCGCGTCGTCGGAATCGCCGCCCAGGCGACAAAGAACGCGACACTTTTCTATTTTGTCGGCGCGCTGATGTTCCTGTTCCTGACGTTCATAACGATGACCATTCAAAAGCGCCTCGAAATCAGGGCGAACCGGGGCGTCGCCCGGGCCAGGGGTTAGGGCGCCATGCAAGCCACAACCAAAGACCTCTTGATCCGGATTGTGCGACTGAGTTTTTACGCCTTGACCGCCCTCGTGGTGGTGGCCCTCGCCTGGGGGCTCTCCTCCCTGAACTACGGGACCATCGCGAGGCATATTGGAAAGGTTCCCGGCGGCGCTTTACTGACCCTGGAGTTGGTCACGTTGTCGGTGATACTGGGATTTTTCGTCGCCCTGCCGACCGCGATGATGCGGCTTTCGCCGAACCCGTTCCTTCGTTATCCGGCCCACACCTTCATTTATTTTTTCCGCGGGACGCCGCTTCTTATTCAAATTTTCTTCGTCTACTACGGTTTCGCCCAGACCGACCTTGTGCGGGAAACCTTTCTCTGGCCCGTATTCAAGCAGGCCTACTGGTGCGCCCTATTCACCTTCGTTCTTAACACCGGGGCTTATTCGGCCGAAATTCTGCGCGGTGCGATTCAAGCCGTTCCGGCGGGCGAAATCGAGGCCGCCCGGGCCTTTGGCATGAGCAAATGGACGGCCTACCGCCGTGTGATCCTGCCGCGCGCTTTTCGCATCGCCATGCCCGCTTACGGCAACGAAATCATCTTCATGCTCAAAGGAACGGCGCTGGCCAGCACCATCACCCTGCTCGACCTGATCGGCGTTGCACGCACCGTGATCGCCCGAACCTTCAAGCCGATTGAGTTTTTCCTGACCGTCGGCATCGTCTATGTGGTGTTCACCTACATCTTCCTGTGGGGCTGGAACCGCATCGAAAAACGCGTCAACAACTACCTGTCGCAGCAGTCTTGAGCGTGCCGTTTCGTTTCACGGTTTCGGAATCAAAAAAATTGGCGTAATATGATTGTTTGGTGCGGGGGCGGACTGCAAGGGATACGAGAAATGGTATCGAGATCGACCTTCGAGGTCGCGATTGTCAACAGAGAAGTCAGCAAGGCGGTAAGCGTTGGTGGCCATCATCCTGACCTGTCCGATACGTGGGCGGAAGTCAATTATTTTGAAGTCACCGCAACGGATGAGAGCGACGCCCGGCGGAAGATGACCCTGCGTTACCCTGCAGCCGAAGGCTACGTGATCGAAGACGTGTTTCAGGTCAAATTCGCCGAGTGATGAAGTAGACGGGCCGGTTTCGACCCCTCCCCACTTGTCTGTTTCCCTATTTCGTCGTCATCGGACGGCGGTCGTCGCGCAACCACACGTATAGTGCTGGGATCACCAGAAGTGTCAGCGCCGTCGATGATGCCAGACCGAACACCAGCGAAATCGCCAGTCCCTGAAAAATGGGATCGGCCAGAATAAAGGCCGCGCCGATCATCGCCGCAACGGCGGTCAGAAAGATCGGCTTGAACCGGATCGCGCCCGCCTCCAGCAACACATCGCGCAATGGCTCGCCGTCACCCTGGCGGCTGCGGATAAAATCAACCAACAAAATCGAGTTGCGCACGATGATACCGGCCAGCGCAATGAACCCGATCATCGACGTGGCCGTGAACGGGGCCGCAAACAGCCAGTGTCCGAAAACAATACCGATCAAGGTCAGCGGCACCGGAGCCAGGATCACCAGCGGCAGCTTGAAACTGCCAAACTGGCCCACCACCAGCAAATAGATGCCCAGGATGGCCACCGCAAATGCCGCCCCCATATCGCGGAAGGTGACATAGGTGATTTCCCATTCGCCGTCCCACAGCATGGTCGAACTGGATTCATCGGCCGGTTGGCCATGATATCCGACGCTCGGTTTTTCGGTAGCACCCCAATCCAGATTGTCCAGCGCCTCCTCCACGGCCAGCATGCCGTAAATAGGAGCTTCATACCGGCCCGCCAGTTCGCCCATTACCATTTCGGTGAAATGGCCGTTATGGCGGAACAGCGGATAACTCGCCGGCTCGCGTTTCAGTTTCACCACATCGCCGAGTTCGACATTTGCCCCGGTGTCGCCCGCCGGACCGGGTGCGGGCAGCGGCGTGGACAGAATGCGTTCGCTCGGCACGAGGCCGGATTTCGGCAGCCTGACGGCGATTTCGACCGGATTTCGCCCCGCCCCACGATGGGAATAGCCAACCTGCACACCCCCCATAAGAACGGCCAGCGTGTCATACACGGCTTGTTCCTGAACGCCGTGGTATTCCAGGTTTTCCTGATCAACCTCGATGCGAAGGCGCTCGGGCGGCGTGCCGAAAGAATCATCGACATCGACAACGAAATCGACGGCCTCGAAGGCTTCGCGAACCTTGGCGGCTGTAACCCGGCGTGTCGCCGCGTCCGGCCCGTAGATTTCGGCCAGAAGGGTCGACAGGACCGGCGGTCCGGGCGGCACCTCCACCACCTTCACGACCGTCCCTTGCGGGGCCGGCAAACCGCGAAGGCGCTCGCGAACATCCAGCGCAATCGCATGACTGGCGCGGTCACGCTCGTGCTTGGGCGACAGGTTGATTTGAAGATCGCCCTGCTCGGCCCCCGCTCGCAGATAGTAGTGGCGCACCAGACCGTTGAAATTAAACGGCATTGACGTGCCCGCGTAGGCCTGCAGGCTGGTCAGTTCGGGCAGATCGTTGATGCGCCGGGCAGCGGCAAAAAGAACGCGCTGCGTGGCTTCCAGACTGGACCCTTCGGGTAGATCAACAACTACCTGGAGTTCGGATTTGTTATCGAAGGGCAGCAGCTTGACGGTCACGTCTCTGGTCAGAAACGCCACACAGACACCCGCCGTCGCCACACCGGTCACGACCAGAAACAGGATGGAACGTGCACGCCCCTTAAGCACGGGTGTGGCGATCTTTCGATAGAACCGGCCCATGACACCTTCGTCGTGACCATCGCCCTCAATTTCGGTGGCCCGCTTGCGCACCTTCATCAGCAGCCACGGCGTGATGACGACGGCAACAAAGAAGGAAAACACCATGGCGGCGGACGCGTTGGCGGGAATAGGGCTCATATACGGTCCCATGAGCCCCGAAACGAACATCATGGGAAGCAGGGCGGCAACGATGGTCAGCGTCGCCACGATGGTTGGATTGCCGACCTCGGCAACGCCGTCAATGGCGGCCTGAACCGCGCTGCGTTTCCCGCCCATGCCCCAGTGACGCACGATGTTTTCAACGACGACAATGGCGTCATCCACCAGAATGCCGATGGAAAAAATCAGGGCGAACAGGCTGACCCTATTGATGGTGTAGCCCATCAGCCAGGACGCGAACAAGGTCAGCAGGATGGTCGTCGGAACCACCACCATGACCACCGCGCCCGCCCGCCAGCCCAGCACCAGGGCAACCAGAAACACGATGGAAACGGTCGCCAGTCCCAAATGAAACAGCAGCTCATCGGCCTTTTCCAAGGCCGTCTCGCCATAGTCACGCGTTGTCGTCACTTCGACATCCGCCGGGATCAAACGCCCACGCACCAGATCCAGACGCTTGAGAATTTCATCGGCGACGATGACCGCGTTAGCACCTTTACGTTTGGCCACGGCAAGGGTGACGGCGGGCCGCGAAACGAGGCCGTTGTCCGACCCCTTCGTCATATGCCAGACCTGATGTTCGGCAGGCCGCGCGCCGACCACCACGTCGGCAACATCGTTCACATAGACCGGTCGGCCGTCGCGGGTGGTGATCAACAGCAATCCGATATCGGGAACACCCTTGAGCGTTTGCCCGACCACGGTCTGTACCGACTGACCGGCCTCGCGCAAATTTCCAACTACGAACGAACGGTTGGCGTTACGCACCTTTTCGACCAGTTGGTTCAGCGTCACGCCATACAGTGACAACCGTTCCGGATCGGGCTCGACGCGAATTTGATCGGGCCGTCCGCCGACCACGAAGGTCAGGCCGACGTCGTCGATCTTGATCAGTTCGTGCTGCAGTTCCTCGGCAATGTTGTAAAGCGCATTGTCCGTCCAGCGTTCGACGTTTTCAGCCTTGGGCGACAGCGTCAGGGTCACGATGGGAACATCGTTGATGCCACGACCGACGATCAGGGGCTCGGGAATGCCCAGCGGGATACGGTCCATATTGGCCCGCAGTTCCTCGTGAACGCGCAGGACCGCCCGGTCCTCGTCGGCGCCCACGAAAAAGCGCGCCGTCACCATGACCCGGTCATCCAGCGTTTGCGAATAGACGTGCTCGACCTCGCCTATACCTTTGACGATATCTTCCAGTGGTTTGGTCACCAGTTCGACGGCATCCTCGGCCTTGAGGCCGTCGGCGCGGACCATCACGTCGATCATGGGAACGCTGATCTGGGGTTCTTCCTCGCGCGGCAAAACCACCAGCGCCATCGCGCCCAGGGCCAGCGAAGCCAGAAGGAGAAGCGGCGTCAACGCCGAGCCGATGAAGGTACGCGTAAGGACGCCGGAAATACCCAACTTCATTTCGCGGCCTCCGGCTTTTGCAACACATCACCGTCGCGTAGGCCCGACAGAATTTCGGTTCCCGCTTCAAGGGCTTGACCGGTTTGCACCACGTTTTCGCCGATGCCCTTGATGCGCACGTAGGTCACGCCGAAACGTTCAAACAAGAAGCCTTGCGGAACGACGAAGGTTTCACGCGATCCGGCGGCAACGTACACCGGAACCCGCTCGCCGACGAAATAATCGCCTAGGCCATCAACCTCGACATCGGCGACGACCCGGCCTTGCCTCATTTCCGGGTAAACTTGCCTGATAGATCCGCTGCGCGCCTTCAGGTTTTGACCGCCGATTGATACGGATTCGCCCCGCTGAATGAAGCGCGCGTGGCGTTCGGGAAGGTGCATGCGCAAAATGAATGCGTCGGCGGCCAGGGTCGCAACCACTTCACCCGGCTGCACGTTCGTTCCCTGTGTCACATGGACTTTAAGCACCCGGCCATCCGTCGGGGCCAAAACCACGCCTTCGCTTTGCCGCTGTGAAATAACGGCCTTTTCCGCCTTCATCGCCGCCAGCTGTTGTTCGGCGACATCCATGTTGGTTTGCGCCTGATCCAGACGGACCTGGCTGGCAATTCCGCTTTTGCGCAATCTAGCGATACGATCCAGGGCGGTTCTTGCCAAATCTCTCTGGGCGGCGACCGAGCGAATGCGCGCTTCCAGCGCCTGCATGCTCAGGCGCAGCTTGGGGTCTACCACCCGGGCCAGGCGGCTGCCCTTTTTCACACGGCTGCCTTCGTCCACTTCCAGGCTTGAGATGGTTCCGCTGATACGCGTGCGCGCCGTGGCGGAGTCGATGCTTTCGACCGTCGCGAATACCGCTTTGCGATCCACAATCGTCGATTTTCGCACGGTGAATTCACCATCGGCGGCAAGCGCGCAAACCGGTTGCCCCAGAGTTGCGACGGCAAAAATGATTGGCAAAACGGCGCGAAGCACCTGAACGCTTTTCATAATCTTTCTTCCTCGAACGTATCCGTGTGACGGGAACTATTATATTAGTACTTGCTAATTTATCAACGGTTTATATATTTAGGCGGCAGGTTATGTTTTTCAATCCTACGCTATGGAGAAAACGAAATGTCGATCGATCGAATTGTTATGGCCTTCGCCGGTATCGTAATTTTGGCCAGTTCAGGCCTTTCCGTCTACCACGATCCGAATTGGCTGTGGGTGACGGCTTTTGTCGGCGCCAATCTTCTGCAGGCCGCCTTTACCGGTTTTTGCCCGCTGGCAATTATCCTGAAAAAACTGGGAGCGAACCCCGGCAAGGCATTCTCCTGAATACGGTGCCTCTTGAGGCCCGCTCGCGAAACGCGCTAAGAATATCCCCCTTACCTCCAGGAGAGCCTCATGCGCGTTTCGATCATCCAGATGAATGCCGGTGCCGACAAGGCCGCAAACCATAAATGTGCCGCCTCGCTCATCGCCGCAGCGGTGACCACCGACCGCACGGACATGGTGGTGCTGCCCGAGATGTTCGCATTCCACGGGATGGACTCTGAAGGCCGCCGCGCGGCGGCTGAAACCATTCCCGGCGGCGAGACCTATGGTTTTCTGAAATCGCTGGCCATCGAGCACGGCATTTTCGTTCATGGCGGCAGCTACATTGAAGCCGCGGACGATCAATTTTACAACACGACCGTCGCCTTCGGACCCAATGGCGAGGAGTTGGCGCGCTACCGCAAAATCCATCTGTTCGACGTAACCACGCAGGACGGTAAGGAATACCGGGAATCGGCAGTTTTCTCGCGGGGCGGCGACATCGTTACCTATGAAGGAATTGAGGGGCGAATCGGCTGTTCAATTTGCTATGACCTTCGCTTCCCCGAGCTTTATCAGGCGTTGGCCGAAGCCCGCTGCAAGATCATCATGGTTCCCGCCGCCTTCACCCTGATGACCGGTAAGGATCATTGGGAAATTTTGTTGCGGGCGCGGGCCGTCGAAACGGAAACCTATGTCGTCGCCGCCGCCCAGTGGGGTCCGTATCCGGGCGGAAAAGGCGCCAGCTTCGGCCATTCCATGATTGTTGATCCGTGGGGGAACGTCATCGCGCGCATCCCCGAAGGCGATGGCTTTGCCACGGCGCGGCTGGACATGGGATATGTCGACACGGTGCGCGCGCGAATTCCGGTCGCCGAACATAAAGTGTTGAAATAACGAGGGCACTTTCCGACCAGATAAAGGCATTCTGATGCGTTTCGGTGGAGCGATCCGCTAGGCGTTTCGCGAAGCGCGATGCTTTCGCATCGGGCAAACGGAACAACGACGCGGGCGGCCACCGGATCGCACCCATCGGGCGGGCCGTTTAAGGTCGTGGAGTCGTCGAACCTCTTGCCCGTAGCAAAGGCTACGCGCTGAGAAGTGCTCCTAACCACGGCCTTAAACGGCCACGTCAGAATGCCTTTATCTGGTCGGAAAGTGCCCTAGCTTTTTGCACCCAATCGGGATCGGCGTATTCGCCTGCTTTCCTCGGGAACCACGCTAACAGGATCGGGATGGATCAGAACCTCCGCGTGGGGGTAGACTTTGGCCATCTCCATTTCAACTCGTTCAACCAGTTCATGGGCCGGTTTAAGCGGCAAATCGTCCGCCATAACAAGATGAAGCTGGATGAAGAGGCTGGTTCCCGACGACCGGGTACGAAGGTCGTGAACGCCGAGAACCCCGTCACAGGCCTGGGCGATCCCGCGGATGTTCTCGCGCTCTTCATCGGGAAGTTCCCTATCCATCAGAACATCCAGAGCCTGGCGGCCGATCCGCCACGCTCCCCAGCAGATAAACGAGGCGATACCGATGGCGAACAACGGGTCGGCAGCCAACCACCCGAATTGGGTCGTCACGTACAACGACACGATCACGCTGGCGTTGACCAGTATGTCGTTCTGATAATTCAGTGATTCCGCGCCGATGGCCAGCGAGCCCGTCTTGCGAACCACGTATTTCTGGAAGACAACAAGACTCGCGCTCATCACCATGCCCAGCACCATCACCGCGTATCCCAAATCGGTGTTACTAAGTTCTTGCGGGAAGAGCAGGCGGCTCATGGCCTGACCGAAGACGAAAATCCCCGACCCCAAAACGAATGCCGCTTCGGCCAGTCCGCCAAGGGATTCCGCCTTTCCATGACCGAAACGGTGTTCGTGATCAGCCGGTTGAAGTGAGTGACGAACGGCAAAGAAGGTGACCAACGAGGCGCCAACATCCAACATGGAATCAATCAGGGTCGACAACATGCTGACGGAATCTGTGGCCACCCATGCGGCCAACTTGGCAATAACCAACGTTCCGGCAACCGAGACCGAAGCATAGGTCGCGGCCCGCATGAGGCGGCCAGCGCGTTCCGGGCTCAAGCGCCCTTGCGATCTTTCGTTATTGGTTGATTTCGCCATAATACGCCCTATGGGAACAGCTTAACCGTCTGCCACGCGTCACCTAACTTGGTGAACAGAGACCGGTCGTGCAACCGCGATTTCCGATCCTGCCAAAACTCGATTCTCTCGGGCACCACTCGAAAACCCGACCAGAATTCCGGCCTCGGCACGGTTCCAACGTGGAATTTAGCGGCAAATTTGGCCACCCGTTTTTCCAATTCGAACCGCCCTTCCAAGGGCTGCGATTGTTTTGACGCCCAGGCTCCGATTCGGCTGCCGCGATCCCGCGAGGCGAAATAGGCGTCGGCCTCAGCGTCGCCCACGGGTGCAACCAGCCCCTCGACAGTGACCTGCCGGGCCAGCGATTTCCAATGGAAACATAGCCCCACGCGGGCATTCTCACCGATCTGTGCGGCCTTGCGGCTGCCCAGATTGGTGTAAAATACAAATCCGCGCTCGTCGATACCCTTCAACAAAACCATTCGAACGCTGGGCGCGCCATCCGCTCCAACCGTCGCCAGAGCGACAGCGGTTGGATTGTCGGGTTCCGACTTTTCGGCCTCGGCAAGCCATTCCCTGAAAAGGACAATCGGATCGTTTGTCACGGCGCGCGGCCCCTTCGTATCCAAAAACAAGCGCGTTTGCGCTCCCAAATCGGCCTAGTTCCTACCATATCTAATGGACGGCGAGTAAGCATTGAGAAATGTTTTTCCGCGTATACTTATTGGCGGACGATGAGAAGGATCAATTATGGCAGCGAAAAGAATTTTGATGGTCGCGCTGGCCGCCTTTCTCATAACGGCGTGCAGCGAAATGCGGGACCGCCCCAACGAAACGGCGGGCGGCTTTTTGGGCGCAATTGCAGGCGGCCTGATCGGCGCACAATTCGGCGGTGGATCCGGAGCAATTGTAACAACGGCGCTGGGCTCGTTTCTCGGCGCATGGGCGGGAAGCGAGGTCGGTCGATCCATGGACGAAGATGACCGACGCTACGCCACGCAGGCCCACGAGCAGGCTTTCGTCAGCGGCCAGACAATGCGCTGGAACAATCCCGATTCCGGTAACCACGGAATCGTTCAGCCGGGACGCGACGGAACGAATACGGCCACCGGTGCCTATTGTCGCGAATTCCAGACGACCATCGTTGTCGACGGCATTAGCGAACAGGCCTACGGCACGGCCTGCCGCCAACCGGACGGTTCCTGGCAGATCATAAATTAGGCCGTCTTTCGCGCATCCGACGTGTGTTCTGTTGTCTCACTCTCCGAACTCAGCAGATCGCGCAGCGAAAGGCTGGCGGCGTTCTTCTGCAATTCCGCAAGATCAACCAACCTGCCGGCCAATCGCGGTTGCCAAGCCGCGCCGCGCACGCCCCTCCCGCCGGGTTCGATGGCCAAACCGAGAAGGCGCATCAGATCATACAGGCTGACCGTGACCAGATCGCGCACCAATACCCATCCGCGTTTCGTGGTTTGATCGGTAAAGCCCGATTTTTCCAACATAACCAGTGTATCGTCCACGACCTTACCGCCCAGCGCGGTTTCCTTCATAATCGCGGCGCGCGACGTTCCTTTGCCGTTACGGCTTCCGATAAACAGGCAATCGAGGATTTGCAACGCCGCGATCAGCCTTTCCTCGGGAGCCAGTGTTTTGTTTCGCTCTCTGATTCCGGCGCGCCATTCGCCTAACGACGCGGTAATCACCGCGCCGAAAATCACCACCGCCCACGACATGTACATCCAGACCAGGAAAATCGGCACCACCGAAACGGCGCCGTAGATGGTCTGATAGGTCGGGAATTTCGTGACGTAAATTCCGAAACCCTTGCGCAGCATGGCAAACAACAATCCGGCGATAATGCCCCCTATCAGGGCGTTCAGGGAATTGATGCGGCGATTGGGGACGATGATGTAACAAAGGGTCAGGGCGACGATAACCATTAAGGTCGGCAGGAACTGGGTAAAATTGACCAGCGTACTTTGCACCCCGTCGACACCGGCCCAGCGGGTCAGCGCGAAAAAGTACGTGCTCAGCGAAAAACTGGCTCCCAGCAGCAGCGGCCCCAGCGTCAGGAGAGCCCAAAAAACCAGCAAACGTGGTACCATCGCCCGCGCGCGCGCCACCCGGAAGATGGCGTTCAGATCGGCCTCGATGGTCCCAAGCAGAAGAACTGCGGTCGCCGCCAGACCAATGATACCGACCGCCGTAAGCCCCGCCGTATTCTTGATGAACTGATCGAAATACTCGCGCATAGCCTCCGCCGATTGCGGCAGGAAGTTACTGAACAGCGCGCCCTGGAATTCCTCGCGAATACCTTCGAACACCGGGAACGCCGCCAACATCGAAAAAGCAATAGCGGATAGTGGAACCACAGCCAAAAGCGATGTGTAGCTAAGGGACGCCGCCATGCGCAGCCCCCTGTCCTCCTGAAATCGGCTCATGGCAAAGCCGAGAAAAGCCCTGATCTCCCGAGCCTTCTCCACCACATCGACATCGGCCAAACGCATCGAACGTCCTCCGCTAGCAATGAATGGTCATGCCCACTTTTTTCCAAAGTATACGCCGAAACGAACCAAAAGCGGAATGCCTGAGGGATCGACGACGAAAATCTACTTTTCCACCCTCCGCTCCATTCGCCCTCCCCCATTAACGCCGCCGCGCCTTAATGAAGGTTCATGCTTATTAACTGCGATTGCGTCTTATTTGCAATTGATATTGGTTCAATTTGGTCTTAGATTTAGGTATGTGGCACGTTTCTTTTAGGATGGGGTTTTGTGCGTTTGGGACGGGGTCTCGTGCGTATGGCAAACATCGGATTTGCAGCCCGATCTTCTATGCGCCCTCCCCGCTGACGGATTAAAACAGGATGTTTTCACGGCGACGATTTCTTGGCGCGGCGACCCTTTTGGGGGCCGGTGCGGCTTTTCTTGAGAAGGCCGGCGCGGCTTCGCATGATCATGGCGTGGCGCACGAGATTTCCGGGGGGCATTCGGGGACAAATACCGTTGTTGGAACCGTCGATCACGAACGCAACGGTTTCGACCCCCATACCATTCTGACCGATTGGGATACGGGCGAGGTTTCGGTGCTTGCCGACGGGCGAACGTTGCGCGAATACGAGATTATCGCCGCTGATATGGACATCGAAATCGCGCCCGGCGTCACGTTCGCCGCCTGGGTTTATAACGGGCGTATTCCGGGGCCAACCCTGCGCGCGACTGAGGGCGACCTTATCCGCATTCGATTTTTCAACGCGGGCAGCCATCCCCACAGCCTTCATTTTCACGGCATTCACGCAGCCCGCATGGACGGTGTTCCAGGCGCGGGAGAGGTAAAACCGGGTGACGAATTCGTTTACGAATTCACCGCCGCACCCTTCGGATGCCACCTGTACCATTGCCATTCGGTCCCCTTGAAGCGGCACATCCACAAGGGGCTATACGGCGCGTTCATCGTCGATCCCGATCCCGTCAAACACGGCGATCACGAGGACATCGCAGCAACGCGGCTGCTGGGCCACGCCGAAAATGCGGCCTGGCAGGAAATGGTCATGGTCATGAACGGCTTTGACACCAATTTTGACGACGAAAACGAGTTTTACGCCGTCAACACCATTGCGTTCGCCTATTTCGCCAAGCCGATCCGCATTTCACGCGACAAACCGGTACGCGTCTATCTGGTCAACGTGACCGAATTCGATGCCATCAATTCATTTCATCTGCATGCCAATTTTTTTGATTACTTCGACCACGGCACGACCCTGACCCCGACCCTGAAAACCGTCGATACGATCATGCAGTGTCAGGCCCAGCGCGGCATTATCGAGTTCAGTTTCAAGGATCACGAGCCGGGCCTCTACATGTTCCACGCTCACCAGACGGAATTCGCCGAACTGGGCTGGATGGCGCATTTCGAGGTGGTGTGATGAAACGCCTGTCCATCCTCGCGCCCTTATTGCTGATCTCGGCCCTAGCCGCAGCATTTCTGGCCGCCCGGCCCTTGGATTATTTGAGCGACGACGCGCCGCCCGGCGAGACGCTGGATATTGAAACCGTGCGTCTGGAAGAAACGGGTATTCATGTGGGTGTGCGGGCATCGGGTTCCGAACCCTTGGTCATCGCGCAGGTTCAGGTCGACGGCGCATACCGGACGTTTTCGCAAATCCCCGCGGGATCCATCGGATACCTGGGCACGGCCCAGATCGACATCCCCTACCCCTGGGTTGCGGGAGAGAGCCATCATCTGGTCATACTCAGCGCCAGCGGGGCCACATTCGAGCACACAGTCGAAGTCGCCATCGAGACCCCAGGAACAGATGCCACCGATTTGTTGGGCTTGGCCCTGGTCGGGTTGTTGGTCGGTATCGTTCCGATCATGATCGGCTTCACCTTTTATCCGGCTCTGGTCGGCTTCGGCGAGAACGGACGGCAGTTCGCCATGGCCCTGACCGTTGGCCTACTGGCCTTTCTGCTGGCGGACACGCTCTTAGAAGGTCTGGACGCAGCGCAGGATGTCGCCGATGGCCTAAAGCCGGAGCTGATCGTGCTGTTGGGCGGGGCACTCACGTGTCTTATTCTACTGGCCATTGGAAGACGTGGGGGACGCCCGCCCGAGGGGGCACAACTGGCCATGTTCATTGCGCTGGGGATCGGGGTTCACAATCTGGGCGAGGGTTTGGTTATCGGCGCGTCGTTTGCAGCAGGCGAGGTCGCGCTGGCGTCTTTTCTGGTTCTCGGTTTCGCCCTTCACAATGTAACCGAGGGCATCGCCATTTGCGCGCCGCTGCGCCGCGAAGCCGTATCAATGGCGCGGCTGGGCATGTATGCGTTGATCGCGGGCGGACCGGCGATCATCGGCACAATGGCGGGCGGCTTGGCCGTCGCACCGGTATGGACAGCGGTGGCCTTCGGTATCGGCGCCGGGGCCATCCTTCAGGTAATGATCGAGGTGGGCGGCCTGTTTTTGCGCCGCGCGCGCGAAACCGGCGCAACGGTCGGCCTAGCCGGTTTCGCTTGCGGCGTCGCGATTATGTACGCTACCGCGTTCGTCGTGCACGGTTAGCCCGGTTTAATACGTCTCCAAGAAACGCATCATGTCGCCCTGCGGTTCGCCGAGCAGTCCACCTTCGTGCATGATGATTTCGCCACGCAGCACAGTGGTGATCGGCCAACCCTTGACCTTCATGCCGTCATAAGGCGTCCAGCCGCAGCGGCTGGCGATCCATGAATTGGTGATGGTACGCTTGGCCTTGAGATCGACAATGGTGAAATCGCCGTCAAAACCCGGCGCGATGCGCCCTTTTCCGGCGATGCCAAACAGGCGCGCCGGACCCGAAGCCATCAGATCGACGAAGCGTTCCAGCGACAGCCTTCCCGCGTTGACGTGATCCAGCATCACCGGCACCAGGGTTTGCACGCCGGGCATGCCCGACGGTGATTTCGGGTACGGGGCTTCTTTTTCTGCCACCAGATGCGGCGCGTGATCGGATCCCAGGCAATCGATCAAGCCGTCATTGACCGCCTGCCAAAGCGCATCGCGATGGCGGGCATCGCGGATTGGCGGGTTCATCTGACCAAACGCGCCAAGCTGCTCGTAGACCTCGGGTGCGGCCAAAGTCAGGTGCTGGGGCGTGGCCTCGACCGAAATGGTGTCTTCACGCCCGCGCAGAATATCCAATTCCTCGGCTGTGCTGACATGCAATACGTGAACGCGCCTGCGCGCCGCATGGGCCAGTTTTAGCAACCGTTGGGTCGACTTGACCGCGCATTCCACGTCGCGCCATTCCGGATGGGCGGAAACGTCGCCCGCCTTCTCGGCAATGCCGAAGCGCTCTTTCAGCCGCTCTTCGTCTTCCGAATGAACCGAACAGCGCCGCGATCCTTGCGCCAGAACGCGGGCCAGTGTCGCGTCGTCATCTACCAGAAGGTTACCCGTGGAACTGCCCATGAAGATTTTGACGCCGCAGCAGCCCGGAAGCCGTTCCAGTTCAGCCAGTTCGTTCACATTGGTCGCCGTCGCGCCCACATAAAACGCGGCGTCGCACCACAGACGCCCACGGGCGTTGCGCCATTTGGCGGAATAGGCTTCGGTATCGGTAATCAGAGGGTTGTTGTTGGGCATGTCGAATACGGCACAAACCCCGCCCAATGCGGCCGCCGCCGTGCCGGTTCCCAAATCCTCCTTCGCCTCACTACCGGGTTCGCGGAAATGAACCTGGGTGTCGATAACGCCAGGCAGAACATGAAGCCCCTTGGCATCCAGGACGCTGCCGCCCGCCGCCGAGCCAAAATCGCCCAACGCGGCGATACGCCCGCCCCGAACGCCGATATCGGTTTTCACCAGGCCCGCCGGGGTTGCCACCTTGCCGCGCCGGATAATCATATCGAAGGATTCGGACATTTTTTCCCACCCGTCATTGAAAAATCGAATGCCAATTCACTCATATCACTTATGAGCTCACATAAAAAATTCGAAATCGAGAAATCCGAAGACGAATGGCGTCGGAACCTCAGCGAACAGCAGTTCGCCATCTTGCGCAAGCACGGCACCGAACATCCGTCGTCCAGTCCGCTGGACAAGGAAAACAGGCCAGGGACCTATCATTGCGCCGGGTGCGGAACGGCTCTGTTTTCGTCTTCACACAAGTTCGACAGCGGCTGCGGGTGGCCCAGCTTTCTCCAGCCGCTGGACCAATCCATCGGCACGTCGACGGATTTCAAACTGTTCTATCCCAGAACCGAAACCCACTGCGCCAAATGCGGCGGCCATCTAGGCCACGTTTTTGATGACGGCCCGCAACCAACGGGCCAGCGCTATTGCATCAACGGCGCGGCCCTTTCGTTCAAGGACGAATGACAGGCAATCTCCCTCGCCTTATGATTAAGCGATGCAATTTCTAAACGTCCACGGCGCAAAGATACCGGCATTAGGTCTGGGAACCTGGCGATTGAGGGGGCGAACCTGCCACGACATGGTTCGATTCGCCCTGGAAATCGGCTACCGCCACATCGACACTGCGGCGATCTACGGAAATGAAGAGGACGTGGGCGCTGGGTTAGCCGCCTCCGGAATTGCCCGCGAAGAGATTTTTCTGACAACCAAGGTTTGGTCCAGCAGTTTGTCCCATGAAGCGGTTCTGCGCGGAGCCGATGAAAGCCTGAAACGCCTGGGGACCGATTATATCGACCTGTTCCTCATCCATTGGCCGTCACGCTCGGTCCCGCTGGCTGAAACCCTGGGCGCAATGAGTGAACTTCAGGCCAACGGAAAAATTCGGCATATCGGCGTCAGCAACTTCAACGTCGCGCTCATGCGTGAGGCCATTGAAACCCTAAAGGTTCCCATCGTCGCTAATCAGGTGGAGTACCACCCCTATCTGTCCCAGAACCGGGTACTCGACTATTGCCAGCGGGCGGGCATCACCTTGGCGGCCTATTGCCCCGTTGCCGAAGGTCACGCCGCCAAGGACAAAACCTTGCGCCGTATCGGGGCGAAATACGACCGCTCGGCAGCCGAAGTGGCGCTTCGCTGGCTTCTACATCAGGACATGGTTTCGGTCATTCCCATGACCGCCAACCCCGATCACTGCCGGGTAAACCTGAGTGTCTTTGACTTTTCGCTCGATCCCGAGGACCGGGCCGCCATCGCTTCAATGGCGACCGGCCTGCGGCTCGTCGATATGCATTCGGGACACCCGTGGGACCCGGACTGAACCGACTTCGCCTATTCCAGCGAGTCGAGCAGGCGGTAAAACAGTTCTGCCCGCTGCGCCAGCAATGACACGGTGATTTGTTCGTTCATGGTGTGAGCACCATCGCCGTTCACACCCAGCCCATCCAGAGCTGGCGAGATCGGCCCGGCGAAGTTGGCGTCCGACGCGCCGCCCGCTTTCACCGCTTCCAGGTCCATTCCCAGTTCCGCGCCCACCTTGCGGGCATGTTCAAACAACGCCACACCGGCTGGCGTCTGTTCAAACGGCGGGCGTTCGGCCCCGCCGCTGACGGTAATGGTGACATCCGGATCATAGGGTTTGAGGTTCGCGATCCTGGGAATCATCTCGTCGGCAATGGCCTTGGTGGGCAGGCGCATATCGATTTCGGCCGAGGCGAATTCCGGTATCACGTTGGGACGCGAGCCGCCCGAAAGAACACCGACGTTGACGGTCAGTTCGCGCTCGTAATCGGTCATATTTTCAATGTCGATAATTTGACGGGCCATTTCCTTGATGGCGCTGCGCCCATCGGCATGGCGAGAACCCGAGTGCGCGGGCCGCCCCTGAATATCCAGTACGAAGCGCGCCGTGCCTTTGCGCGCCCCAACCACGTTGCCGCCGTCCCGCGCCGGTTCCAGCACCAGAACGTATTTGTGTTTGTGGGCCTCTTCAATGATCAGATCGCGTGAGGAACGGCTGCACATTTCCTCGTCGGTGTTAAACAGGAACGTAATGGGAAGCGGCGATTCCTTGCCCTGACGGAAAAAATTGCGAAAAGCGTGGAAGCCGAAGAAGGCTCCGCCCTTCATATCGAAAATACCCGGCCCATAGGCGATATCGCCTTCGACCCTGAACGGCAGGCGCTCGATGGTGCCCATGGGATGAACCGTATCCAAATGCCCGATAACCAAAATGCCCTTGGTGTCTCCGCCCCAGGGTGTGCGCACTTTCAGGCAATCACCGAAGCCCTTGGTTCCGGGAATGCGGTCAATTTGGCCGCCAAGCGCTGCAAAATCGGCCTCGACCTTATCGACCATCCGATTGGTTGCTTCAGGCGTATCGGTGGGCGATTCAATTTCCACCCATTCGCGGATGCCATCCAAAATTTCCTGCGTGTCAAAGCCGGGAACGCTTGTCATTGTTTTCTTTCTCCTGTTGGTGATCAGTGCTGGACCGCACGGACCAGAAAAGCCGTGATCGTTTCCTCGCCAAGGGCCTTCAGAGCGGCGAGCCGGTTGACCCCGTTGACCAGCACGTAGCGTTTGCCGTCGTGGCGTACACGAACGGGTATTATCTTGCCTGTCTCGATATAACCCTCAGCTGCGGCCTCAACCCGCGCATCATCAGCGTTCTTTTTCGATTTGACCGGCACATAAATTTCTTCGATTGCAATATCTATGGTTTTCATAAACTAAGCCCCTGCCTTGTCCGGTCCAATTTTCAGTGCGGCAAAGCGGTTCAAAAAAAAGCGCCGTAGCGGTGGATTTCCTGCACCGAAAAAAATCATTCCGTCGATTTCCTGTTTGAACAAAAAGCCGCTGCTCGCAAGCCGGTCGACTTCGTCCCTTATCTCGCTTTCTTCGCCACCGATCAGGGTCGCGATGTCGCGTTCACACAGTTCGGTCGAAACGACGCTGGCGAAAATTTTCACGGCCATCGTGCCGCCGAACTTACCCAGCGTCGCCGCCAGAATTTCGGCTGCTGCATCCGAAACCAGCAGAATTTCCTCTGTCCTGCCGGAATCCTTGCGCATGTAGGGAACCAAAACCGCATCGGCGTCACCAAGCGATTGGCGGGCCGCGTCAACATCGTCTTGCGTCAAACAGGGCACCTTACTGCTCCGCCAAAGAGTCAAAGACATCGCCCACCGGGGCCATGCCGAGAATGTGCTTGCGATGCCACAGCGCGTAGAAAAGCAGCGTCCACGCCGCCTTCCCCTGTTTTTTCCCGCCCGCCGCAAACAGTTTTTCGACCGCGTCCGCCTGACAAACTTCGGCAATGCCGGGCTGTGCGGCGACCAATGCACCCAACTGTGCACCGCGCGAGCCGATCCATTCGCCGACCGGCACCGTGAAACCGCGCTTTCTGGCAAACGGTTTTGACACCGGCAGACCGGTTTCCAGCCATCGGCGCAATATCCATTTGCCAAGGCCACGTTTGAGCTTGAGGGAATCTGGCAAACGGTAGGCGAATTCAGCGACGCGCTGGTCCAGAAACGGAACCCGCCCTTCAACGCCGTGGGCCATCAAACACCGATCCAGCTTGCCCAGCAAATCATGGGGAAGCCAGTCGGCGCAATCGACGGCCTGCATCATTTGCAATCGGGTGAGGGCTGGCAGGTCATAAGTGCGTTCCGAAGCGGCGATGCCGACGCGCCACGACCGGGCCTTATCGGGATTGCGCAATACGCCCAACCCATCAAATATTCCCTTGCGGCGCATGGGTTTGGCGAGCGGCCAGCCGCGCGCCGCCGCCCGATAACGCCCATAACCGGCGAAAAGTTCGTCCCCGCCCTCGCCGCTTAGAACCACTTTCAGGCCGTCGGCGTGAACGGCCCGGGCCAGCTTGTACGTGGGCAATATCGCGTAGTCGGCGGCCGGATCGTCCATGGCCGCGGCGATTTCCGGAAGCAGGTTCCAAAAATCGGTCTCATCGAAGGCCACCTCAACATGATCGGCCCTTGTGGCCTTGGCCACCATGCGCGCGTGGTCGCGCTCGTCCTGGGCACTGGTGCCCGGAAAACCGGCCGTATAGGCCCTGACCGGGCGTTCGTTCAGGCGCGCCATCATAGCCAGCAGCACCGAAGAATCGACCCCGCCCGAAAGGAACATTCCATAAGGAACGTCCGAGCGCTGATGGATGCCGACGCTGTCATTGAGAACCCGGTCCAGTTCGGCCAGCGCATCGGTTGCCCCGCGCATAACCGGAGCCTCGTCAGGTAAGGCGCGAGTTTGATGCCGTTCGATAATACGGGCGTTTTCGATGACGAGGGTTTCGCCCGGAAGAACCCGTTCGATGCCCTCGAAAACGGTTGCGCCGCCGGTGGTGAACTGCAATTGCAGCAATTCATCGCGCGGTCCGCTGCTCAAAACCGGCGTGGCCAACCCTGCCGCAATCAGGGCTTGAGGTTCGGAAGCGAAAGCGAAGCCCTTCTCGTTTTGAACGTAGTAGATGGGCTTGATGCCGAATGGGTCGCGCGAAAGAACGAGGTGGTCGTGATCCGGATCGTGAATGGCGATGGAATACATGCCGCGCAAGTGGCGCGTATAGGCCGCCCCGTGTTGCAAATATAGGTGCAAGGGCGGTTCGCAATCGGATTTGGTCTTGAAGCCGACCTCACCCATTTTCGCGCGTAATTCGACGAAATTATAAATCTCGCCGTTGGCCACAAGCGCCGCGTTTTGCGCAAAAAGCGGCTGATCGCCGGTTTCCAGATCAATGATGGCCAGACGGGTCTGAACAAGACCCACCGAACCCGCCACATGCGTTCCCCGGCCATCGGGTCCGCGATGTTCAAGCGCATCCGCCAGGATCTTCAGAATCCGCTCGTCCGGCACCTGACCGGTTGCGGTCATTAATCCGGCGATGCCGCACATTAGCTCGCCTTCTCGGCCATCAGACGCTCGAAAAACTCGATATATCTCCGGACGACAATGGGCTCCGTGTAATCGGCCTCGAACGCGGCCATGCCGCCCTCGGCGATATGATCGCGCAGATCTTCATCCTCGAACACGGCGCGAATGCCACTGGCGAGACCGTCAGCATCGTCAACGGGGATCAGAACGCCACTTCGCATATGTTCGATCAACATGCCCGGCCCGACGCTGTCGGCGGCGACAACCGGTTTTCCGGCGGCCCAGGCTTCGAGCACCACATTGCCCAGCGGTTCATGCCGGGACGGGCAAACAAAGACGTCACATGCTGCCAAAAGCGCGGCCGTATCCTCGCGCCAGCCAAGAAAGCGCACCCGGGGTTTGACGCCAATGCGCTCGGCCTGGGATTCAAGGGCGTCGCGCAGCGGCCCATCACCTGCCAACCACAAATAGACGTCGGGAATTTGAGCTATCGCGTCGAGCAGAACGTCAAACGCCTTGTTCTCGTGAAGACGACCCAGCGCCACAACCAGCCGCGCGTTATAGGGCGTATACAATTCCTTGCGATCAAACGGCTCGGTCGGCGTCTGATCGACAAAATTGGGAAGGAAGTGGGCTTTTTCGGCAGGCCAGCCTTCATTCACCAGATAGTCGCGGATGTCCGGCGTGTTGCCGACCAAATGGTCGCACGCCTGATGGTATTTCAGGTCGTAATAGCCACCCAGGCGGCTGACATGCACGAAATCACCGGCCGGGCAGAATTTCGTCGCGCGGTTCATCCAGGTCATCGCCACGTGCGGCTTGAACCCCTTGATTTCGCGCCTAAAAGCAATCGGCGTGAAGATATCCAGCGGCCCGCCAAAGGGGACTTCCACCGGCTCGATGCCGACCTCGCGCAAGGCTGCGGCCCGTTCCGCGTGTTTGCGAATCATGACAAGCTGCTGCACCCCGGCCCGGTGAAGGGCCGGAACGAGACGCATGAAAAACGCCTCGGCGCCGCCGTGCTTGGCTCCGGCCATGGCTTGCAGAATGCGCATTACGAAATTAACTCCTCAAAAGCCGCCGCCGCTTCGGGCCATCCCCATCGCCGCTGTTTGTCCAGCGCGCCCTCGTGGCACCGGGTCCAAAGATCGTCGTCACTCAAAAGATCAACAGCGGCGTCAGCAAATGCAGCGTCATCATCGGCGACGAAACCGGTTTCCCCGTCAACAACCCGTTCAACCACCGACCCCAGTTTCTGCACTACGGCGGGAACACCGACCGCTTGCGCTTCGCCAATGGCCAGACAAAATGTTTCGTTCAGATCACCACGGTATAGCATGACCCGGGAGGCGCGCAATTCATCCGCCAGTTCTTTTTTGGGAAGCGGATCGCGCAGAACGACACTATGCCCGGAAAGCCCGCGCGCCTTGTCCAGCACTATCTTCATGGGATTGGCCTTGGCCGCACCCGCACTTCCGTAAGTGCCCGGCCCGGAAAATACATGCAGTTCGGCGCCCGGAACCTTGGGGCGGATTTCGCCGACCCATAGATCCAGCAACCAGCTAAGCGAGCGCAACGGGTTCGACGTGAATACGGCGCGCGGGCCGGGCGGCTCGGTGGCCGTTTCGGCCTTTCGGAACACATCGGGCAGGCCGTACGGGATGACAATGCGATCCCCCGCCGGAGCCCAGGCCGGATAGGTCGTTTCATGGTAATCGCCGATAAAAACAATGGCAGGCTTAATGCGCCACAGTTTCCACAAATACCGCCACTTCAAAAGATATTGGGCCGGATTGTGTATCCAGAAAACCGTTCGCTTGGCACGCGGCATGAGGGGCAATAATTTGTCCCCACGATTGGCGATATAGAGATCAGCCGTCTCGGGCATATTGCCGTCGATGGGCGCCCAGTCGACCCCGTTGTGAACGAGGGGGGCAACGCATTTGTTGCGCGCGATAACCTCGTGCCCGCGCTTAGCCAGCTCTTCCAGCAGAAACACAACAGAGGTTTCGACACCGCCCAACGGACGTTCTTCAATGGTGCGGCCATCAAATTGGATACCGTCGTCGGCGAAAACAATACGTGCCATTCAGTCTTTCTCCAGCCGCGCCTTAAGATGGGATAGAAGCGGAAATAAACCGGCGAAAAGCGCGATGGCCAGACCGTGGCCGCCTTCGCGGTACCCTTTGCGCATGACATAGCATTTGATGAAACGCGAAAACAGACGCCGCACGTTGTTGGGCAACGATCCGATCTCGCCCGATTGGCGCAGGTCTGCCGCCCGCGCCGTTGAATAATTATCGAGCCGCCGGATCATGTCCGAAATATTGCGATCCACATAGTGATCAAGCCGGGCCTTCAGCATCGGCCCCTTGCGCCCTGACCATTCAAGGCGCGGATGGACCCGTTGGTCGCCCCACACCTTGACGCCCTTGCGGAACAAACCAGGGTACGCGGCCTTGCCAAACGACGCCCCCCAACCCCAGCGCACCAGACGCTCACCGATGTAGTTATCAACGAGAATTTCGTGCCAATCGAAGATGGTCGTGCGAATGGTGTTACGGATTTCCTTGGCCAGTGCGTCGGGCACGCGTTCGTCGGCGTCGATTTCGAATATCCATTGACCCTGACAGGCGGCGATGGCGGCGTTGCGGCGCTGCCCTTCGGTGGGCCAGCTTCCTTCGATGATGTTGTCGGTGAACGTCTCGGCGATTTCTTTGGACGCGTCGGTGCATTTATCGAGCGCAACAACGATTTCATCGGCGAACTTCAGCCGTTCCAGACAATCGGCAAGCTGGTGGGCTTCGTTGTGAACCGAGATCACCGCCGTTAGTTCAGGGGCCGTCATGATGCCGCTCCCTTGGTACGCTGCCACAACTCGTTGGCCGCGCTTTCCACCGCATCCACGCCAAGGCTGTCCATCAGCGAACCGGTGATGCGGTGGTCGAAATCCTCGGGGAATATTTCATCGAACCCTTTTTCGGCGCGAACAAACGCACCCAGCTTTCCCCAAGGTCCGTAAAGCTCTTCGCGGCTGGGTCCGAAAAGCCCAAGCGTCAGGATTTGCGCCGCCGCCGCCATGTGCATGAGACCCGAATCGTTGCCCACGTAAATCGCGCAGCGTTTCAGGCAGGCGAACACTTCCAGCAGGTCCGGTCCACCCATTAGATCGATGCACCGATCCGCCGGAACGGTTGCGATCAGATCCGCCACTTCGCTTCGTTCATCCCCGTGGCCGAAAAAGGCGACGCGCCCACCGGGCAAGATGCCGTCCGATGCGGTCAGCCGCGCGATCAATTTTGCGAAATTTTCAGGCTGCCACGTTTTGCCCACCCAGTTGGCCGTGGGACCGATGGCCAGAACCGGCGGGCCGTCGCCAATCAATTCGGCTGCCCGTTTTTCGTGAGCGTCGGTGGCCCACAGGCGCGGGGCCGGGGGATTGTCGGCCAGCCCCAACAATCCGGCCTGGTGGATAACGCGGTGCGCCTCCCCGGTATTGCGTGACAGGTGGCGTGTGTCGCGCCCGGCCAAAAGGTAGGTAAGGGGCGCGCGGCGCAAATCAATCAACACGTCCCAGAATTGGCCGACGCATGAGACCCACAGGTCCAGCCAGTGCAGCGACCATTTCTTTTTGCGAAGAACGATGATGCGTTCCAGATTGGGAACGGCTTCAAACAACGGTGCGGCAGCCGGTCCGCAGGCGACCGTAATGCGCGCGTCCGGGTAGCGCCCGATCAAATGATCCAGCAGCCCGGTGGAAAGAACGGCGTCGCCGATGCGAGTCGCGGTGATGAACAAAATTCTCATGGCGCGGCACGTCGGCGGTTGTTCAAACGGTTATTCGCATTCATTGTCATCCGCGCGTGTTATACGTTCAGAAATCATACTTGCATAGGCCTGAGCCCGTGCCAAATAACAACCGTTGATGCCACCAACGCAGACGGGGGAATATGCCGAGTTTTACGATACTGAAGGATCGCGCGCTGATCGGCCTGACCGGCGCGGACGCGCGCAGTTTTTTGCAGGGCCTTATCTCCAACGACGTCGCCAAGGTCGGCCCCGAGCGCGCCATTTACGCCGCCTTCCTGACGGCGCAGGGCAAGTACCTGTTTGACTTCTTCGTCATCCAAATGGGCGAGACCCTGCTGCTGGATTGCGAAGCGGCGCGCGCCCCCGATTTTTTGCGCCGCCTGTCGATGTACAAGTTGCGCGCCTCGGTCGAGATCACCGAGCGCAGCGATGAATTCGCCGTCGCCGCCGTTTTCGGCGACGGTGTCGCTCAATGTATGGGGCTGGAAGACGTCGCCGGGCAGGCGTGTGAGTGTGGTGGCGGCATTGCGTTCATGGACCCACGTTTGGCCGCTGCGGGCGCACGGGCCATTCTTCCCGTTGGCCGGGACATCGCCGGATGCACCCCGGCCACCTTCGAGGACTACGACGAAGGACGCCTGCGTCTGGGCCTGCCCGACGGAAGCCGCGACATGATTGTCGAGAAAACCCTGCTGCTGGAAGCGGGTTTCGCCGAGCTGAACGGCGTCGACTGGGACAAGGGCTGTTTTCTCGGTCAGGAATTAACCGCGCGCACGAAATACAGGGGATTGGTGAAACGCAGGCTGGTTCCGGTTAATGTGCAGGGGCCGCTGCCCGATCCCGGCACGCCGATACTGGCCGATGGCCGCGAAGTGGGCGAGATGCGCTCAGGCTTGGCCGGTTTGGGCATGGCCGTCATGCGCATCGAAGCGGTGAACGGCACGGCTGAATGCAGCGCGGGGGAAACCCGCATACTCCCGATCAAACCCGATTGGGCCGAGTTTTAGGAGCGAAACGTGGACCCGCAATCCATCCGAGACGCCGCCCGAAGGCTGGCCCCCATCGCAGCGCTATATACCTTGCGGCTGCGCGAATGCGGGTCGGCGGCGCGCGGCGTCTATTGGAAAAACGAGGAAGGCCAGCGCCTGCGCTTCGAAGTGCTGCTGGGCGTTCTCGATTTGAAGGACGACGCGGGCGGTATCACCATCAACGATCTGGGCTGCGGCTACGGGGCCTTTTTCGACTATCTGGCCGACAAGCCGGTGATGCAGGGCAGCCGCTTCTTCGGCTACGACATTTCAGACAAAATGGTGATTGAGGCGCGGACCCGCATCCAGGATACCCGCGCCACCTTCACCCAAAGCCTCATGGCAACCGAAGTCGCCGACTACTCCTTCGTGTCCGGCACCTACAATATGAAGCTGGACGAACACGACCGCGACTGGTCGGCCTATGTCGAGGAAAACCTGAAACAGCTATGGAGCAAGACCCGCAGGGGCCTCGCCTTCAACATGCTCGACCTGCGCACCAAAAAGCGCAAGGAAAACGACCTCTACTACGCCGACTGGCAAGTCTACCGCGACTTCTGTCTGCGCGACCTCTCCCCCAACGTAGAAGTCCTGCGCAATTATCCTCTGGATGAATGGACGATCTACGTGCATCGGTGATGGGGGGCTTTTCCACACTTGGGGAGCACAAATCAGGGGCAGGCAAGACGAACCGCCTCGAATTCGCTTTCCCCTTCATTGTCGGCGGGCGCGAAAACCGACACGGTGCAGGGTGGATCGAGTTCGGTGAAGTGGTAAACGGCGGCGACGCTGCCCGGACCAGCTCCGGAATGGCCGATGGCATATCCGGCCCGGGCTGTTCGGCCGATCATCAAGCCAAGCCCGTAACCCGCAGATTTCCAAGGCCGATCTTCCGTCAGACATCCGCCGATCAAGTAACGGTCTGTCATTGCCGCAAGCATGTCGGAGGGCAAAACTTGTCCCGAGACGAGATAATGAAGGAACCGCGCGGCATCGCCGGCGGTGCCAATTAGCAGGCCGTGATAAACCCACGCTGGATGGTAGGTGTGCGGATTGCCCCAGGCCGTACCCGCAAGATCGCGCGGTTTCGCCGCCATTCGGACCGAGGCGAGCCCAAGAGGTGCGAAAACCAGACGCAGCAACGCGGTTTCGATGTCTTCATCAAGCACGCGTTCGATCAAACGGCGCACCAACAGATAGCCGACATTCGAATAGGCCCACCCGTGGCCGGGTTGGAAATCGAGATGATCGAGCCCAACGCGGCGTAACAACGTTTCGACATCCCACGGCGAGTCTCCTCGCTGAACGGCCTCGTGATAAGATGTGAGCCTTCCGTAGTCTGGAATACCGGCACGGTGTTGTAACAATTGGCGCAACGAATAAGGTTTGCCGTCAATCCTGTCATCAAGAGAGAGCCGCCCGTCAGCAACGAGCCTGAGCGCACAGACCGCGAGCGCCGTCTTGGTAAAGCTCCACCAGGGAACATCGGGCTGAGCCGCGTCGTCCGCGTGCTCGTCCCCGCCATTGATTCGCGCCGTGACACAGGTCAGCCCGCTCATGTCTCTTTCCCTCGCTCGGATTGATATGCGGCACAGCAGGCGTCGACGGTGCATTGTCGCCGGTCATGCCAGACGCTTACCTCTTCATGCCAAACCACCTCTGCGATTTCAAGCACACCCTTACCAGCATCAGCATCACCGGAACCTCGATAAGGACGCCGACGACGGTAGCCAATGCTGCGCCCGACGATAATCCGAACAGCGTTACCGATGTTGCGATGGCGACTTCGAAGTGGTTGGAGGCGCCGATGAGGACGGTTTGCAGGAAGAGGGGGACGGCGATCCATACGACGGTGAGCGGGTTGGCGGATCGCTTGCGTCTGGATTGGCGTTCATTTTTTTCGCTTCCTCTCGTTTTTCCCGCCCTGCTTGGTATTCGCTAAGCCCCACATCCCGCAACAAAAAAACGGGGGCCCCAACAGGACCCCCGCTTCTTTTCGTTCTTTTAGGTAGCGTTGGGTTAGGCGTTCTGTTCGCCCTTGACGCCCAAGGCTGCCTGCGCCGCCGCCAGCCGTGCAATCGGCACACGGTAGGGGGAGCACGAAACGTAGGACAGGCCGACGCTCTGGCAGAAGTGAATGGATGCCGGGTCGCCGCCGTGTTCGCCGCAGATACCAAGCTTGATATCGCTGCGGGTCGAACGGCCCTTTTCGGCAGCGATGCGAACCAGTTCGCCAACGCCTTCTTCGTCGATGCTGACGAACGGGTCGACTTCCATGACGCCCTTGTCCAGATAGACTTTAAGGAAGTTGCCGGCGTCATCGCGCGACAGCCCCAGGCCCATCTGCGTCAGGTCGTTGGTGCCGAAGCTGAAGAACTCGGCCCCTTCGGCGATCTTGTCGGCAACGAAGGCCGCGCGCGGCACTTCGATCATGGTCCCGACCATGTACTCGACCTCGGTCCCCTTCTCGGAGAAGACGGCCTTGGCGGCATCGTCGACGACGATCTTGAGCATGTCATACTCGGCGGTCAGCGCGACCAGCGGGATCATGACTTCCGGCAGAACCTTTTTGCCTTCCTTGGCCACGATGCAAGCCGCCTCGAAGATGGCGCGGGCCTGCATCTCGGTGATTTCAGGATAGGCAACGCCCAGACGGCAACCACGATGACCAAGCATCGGGTTGAACTCGTGCAGGGAAGCCGCACGGGTCTTGATTTCATCAACCGTGATACCGGCAGCTTCGGCGACTTCCTGATAGTCCGCGTCGGTGTGCGGCAGGAACTCGTGCAGCGGCGGGTCAAGCAGACGGATGGTCACCGGCAGGCCGTCCATGATGCGGAACAGTTCGACGAAATCCTCGCGCTGGTACGGAAGCAGCTTGTCAAGGGCCTCACGGCGCTTGGCTTCTTCCTTGGCAACAATCATTTCACGCACGTGAATGATGCGCTTGGGATCGAAGAACATGTGCTCGGTACGGCACAGGCCGATGCCTTCGGCGCCGAACTTGATGGCGGTCGAGGCGTCCAGCGGGGTTTCGGCATTGGTCCGCACTTTCATGGTGCGAATGCCGTCAACCCAGGTCATCAGCTTGCCGAAGTCGCCGGTCAGCTCGGGCTGAATGGTGGCGACCGAGCCCAGGAACAATTCACCGCTGGAACCGTCGATGGTGATGACGTCACCCTCGGAAATGGTTTCACCGGCAATCTTCATGGTCTTGGCGGCGTAGTCGATTTCCAGATCACCGGCACCCGAAACGCAAGGGGTACCCATGCCGCGGGCAACCACGGCGGCGTGGCTGGTCATACCGCCGCGCGAGGTCAGAATGCCCTCGGCCACGTGCATGCCGCCGATGTCGTCGGGGCTGGTTTCAATGCGGCACAGCATGACTTTTTCGCCACGCTCGCACCAGGCTTCGGCGTCCGATGCGCTGAACACGGCCTTACCCGTGGCAGCACCCGGCGAAGCGGCCAGGCCCTTGGTCAGCGTCGTGCGCTCGGCCTTGGGATCCAAGGTCGGGTGTAGAAGCTGATCAAGCGCGCCCGGATCAACCCGGCGCACGGCTTCGGCTTCGTCGATCATGCCTTCTTCTTTCATCTCGACGGCGATGCGCAGGGCGGCAGCGGCGGTGCGCTTGCCGGTACGGGTCTGGAGCATCCACAGCTTATTCTGCTGGATGGTGAACTCCATGTCCTGCATGTCTCTGTAGTGGTCTTCGAGATGTTCGCGAACGTCGCACAGTTCCTTGTAAAGGGTCGGCATGACCTCTTCCAGGCTGGGAAGATCGGTCTTTGCCACCGCTTTTTCGGCAAGGCTGAGGGGCTGCGGGGTACGGATACCGGCAACCACGTCTTCGCCCTGGGCGTTGATCAGGTATTCGCCGTAGTAGGCGTTTTCGCCGGTGGCCGGGTTACGGGTGAAGCAAACGCCGGTGGCGCAGTCATCGCCCATGTTGCCAAACACCATGGCCTGAACGTTAACGGCCGTGCCCCAATGGTCGGGCAGCTGGTGCAGTTTACGATATGTGCAGGCACGCGGGTTCATCCAGCTGCCGAAGACGGCGCCGATGGAGCCCCAAAGCTGCTCCCACGGATCTTGCGGGAAAGGTGCGCCGGCCATCTCAACGACCTTGGCTTCGTAATCCTTGACCATAACCTTCAGGTCTTCGCCGGTCATTTCGGTGTCGAGCTTGTAGCCGTGCTTGGCCTTATGGGCTTCAAGAATGGCTTCGAAGTTGTGGTGGTCGATGTCGAGCACGACGTTGCAGTACATCTGGATGAAGCGGCGATAGCTGTCATAAGCGAAACGCACGTCACCGGTTGCCTTGGCCAGGGCCTCGACGGTTTCGGCGTTCAGGCCGAGGTTCAGCACCGTATCCATCATGCCGGGCATGGAAGCGCGCGCGCCGGAACGAACCGACAGCAGCAACGGCATTTCCGTGCTGTTGAACTTGCATTCCATGATGTCTTCGAGCTTGGTGACGGCGGACCGGACCTGATCTTTCAACTCGCCGGGATAGGTTTCACCGTTGTCGTAATAGTACGTGCAGACTTCCGTCGTCACGGTGAATCCCGGAGGGACCGGCGTGCCGATCTTGCACATTTCGCCCAGGTTGGCGCCCTTGCCACCCAGCAGATTGCGCAGTTCAGCGCCGCCGTCGGCGGTTCCGCCACCAAAGCTGTAAACCCATTTAGCCATCGTTCCTACCCTTCTATCGTTGAGAAGTCGGCGACCTGTGACAGCGCCGACCGGATTGTTGATAACAAACGCAACCGGTTCCTTCGCAGATCCGGTTCTTCGCAATTAACCGTGACGTCGTCGAAAAACGCGTCGACCGGTTTGCGCAGCCGGGCCAGAGAGCCCATGGCTTCGTCAAACCGTTCGTCACGAATATGTGCGGCAACCTGAGGCATGATTTCCCCAAGTTTTCCGCTCAATTCCTTTTCTTCGTCCTGGCGAAGCAAATTTCCATCCGCCTCGTCCGCGTAACTTTCACCATCCTTTTTTTCTTCAATACGGACGATGTTGGCGGCACGCCGGAAGGCCGTCAGAAGATCGGCTCCGTCCTCGGTATCAAGGAACGCCGCCAGGGCGTCGACCCTGGCAAGAAGGCGAACAAGATCGTCCTCGCCACCCAGGGCGAACACGGCGGCAATCAAATCGTGCCGCACGCCTTTCTCGCGGAGGTGCACTTTCATCCTATCGGCGAAAAAGTCAAGCAACTCTTTCACGTTCAGGGCTTCGGCCGACGAAATTCCGTCAGCGGCGTAAAGCGTACGCGCGCGCTCAAACACTTCAAACAACGGAAGCCGCAAGCCGTTTTCGACAATCAGACGAATGGCGCCCAGTGCGGCCCGGCGCAGCGCGAACGGGTCCTTGGAGCCGGTCGGCTTTTCGTCGATGGCAAAGAAACCGACTAGCATGTCGATCTTGTCTGCCAACGCTACGGTGACACTAAGCGGGTTGCTCGGGCAATCGTCACCGGGGCCTTGCGGCGAATAATGCTCGGCGACGGCCTCGGCCACTTCCGCCTTCTCGCCGTCGTTCAGCGCGTAGTAACGGCCCATGATCCCCTGAAGTTCGGGGAACTCGTAAACCATTTCGCTGGTCAGGTCGGCCTTGCAAAGAAGAGCGGCGCGGTCGGCGTCCGCTTCATTCGCGCCTTCCACATGGGCTGAAATGGTCTTGCCCAATTCGCGGATGCGCGTAACGCGCGCCAGATCGCTGCCCAGTCTGGCATGGAAAACCCGGTCCCCCAGGGTATCGACTAGTTTTTCCAGCGGCGCTTTGCGGTCCTGACCCCAGAAAAACTTGGCGTCGGACAGGCGTGCGCGCAGGACGCGTTCGTTGCCTTTGACGATTTCGTCGCCACCGTCGCGGGCCTCATTGTTTGCAACGAAGATAAAGCGCGGCGCAAGATTACCGTCGGCATCCAGCGTCGAGAAATACTTCTGATGGGCGCGCATGGACAATGCCAGCACTTCGCTGGGCAAATCCATGAAAGCTTCGTCAATTGCGCCTACGCGAACCACCGGCCATTCGACCAGACCGGCGACCTCGGCCAGCAAGCCCTTGTCGGCTTTCAATTGAAGCCCGGCATCCTTGGCTAGCTTTTCGGCCTCGGCCAGAATGACCTCGCGCCGCTCGGCAGGGTCCAGCATGACCTTGGCTGCACGCAGCTTGGTTTCATAATCAGCAAAGCCCGAAACTTTGATCTCGTCGGGAGCCAGGAAGCGATGGCCGAACGTAGAACTACCCGCTTTGACGTGGTTGAACTCGACGGGAACGGACGCGCCGTCGAACAGGCAAAGAATGCTGTGCAGCGGACGCACCCAGCGAACCCCGTAGTCTCCCCAGCGCATGGACTTGGGCCAGGGAAGCGCTGTCATGGCCGCCGATACGATTTCCGGCAGCGCCTGCGCGGCAGCCTGTCCCTTGCGCTCGATCACGGCAACGTAGAACGCGCCCTTCTTCGGGTCTTCGCGGGTTTCGCATTCGTCCAGATTTGATAGCCCGGCGGCCTTGAGAAAGCCTTCAATGGCTTTTTCCGGCGAACCGACGCGCGGGCCTTTGCGTTCGTCCTTAACATCGGGCTGCGCCAGCGGCAGGCCGTCGACCACAAGGGTCAGCCTGCGCGGCGTCACATAAGCCTCGGCCTTTTTGAATTCGAGCCCGGAATCTTTCAGCCCTGCCGTGACCAGACGCTTCAGGTCATCAGCAGCGCGGGCCTGCATGCGGGCGGGGATTTCTTCGGAAAACAGTTCAAGCAGTAGTTCGGCCATGGCTCAGTCCCCCGCCGTTTGGCCGTTGAGCCAAGCTTCGCAGCAACCCTTGGCCAGCGCCCGGACACGACCGATGTAGGCGGCCCGTTCGGTTACGCTGATGACGTTGCGCGCGTCCAACAGGTTAAACGTGTGGCTGGCCTTGATACACTGGTCATAGGCCGGAAGTGCTAGCGATTGTCCCAGAAGCGCTTTGCATTCGGCTTCGGCGTCCTCGAAGTGGCGGAATAGCACGGACGTATTCGCGTGTTCGAAGTTATAGGCCGAGAATTCTTTTTCGTTGCGCAGAAAGACATCGCCGTAGGTGACGCCCTCGCCGTTCCAATCCAGATCGTAAACGTTCTCGACTTCCTGAATGAACATGGCAAGGCGTTCGATACCGTAGGTGATTTCGGCGGTGACCGGCGCGCATTCGATGCCACCCACTTGCTGAAAGTAGGTGAACTGCGTGACTTCCATGCCGTCGCACCAGACTTCCCAGCCCAGGCCCCAAGCGCCCAGCGTCGGGCTTTCCCAGTCGTCTTCAACGAATCGGATATCGTGCAGGTCGGGATCGACGCCCAGACATCTCAGACTGTCCAGATAAAGCTGCTGAACGTCGTCGGGCGACGGTTTCAAAACCACCTGATACTGGTAGTAATGCTGCAACCGGTTGGGGTTCTCGCCGTAGCGCCCATCGGTGGGACGGCGCGAAGGCTGTACGTAGGCGGCCTTCCAGTTGTCCGGGCCAAGTGCGCGCAACGTCGTCGCCGGATGAAAGGTGCCCGCCCCGACTTCAATGTCGTAGGGCTGCAACAACACACATCCGCGCTCAGCCCAGAAGGACTGCAAAGCGAGAATCATGGACTGGAAGCTAGGCTTCTGATCGGGCATGGGACTTCAATTTTCTGATGTTTTTTGCGGCGCGGAACATAAAGCGCCGCCGCCCACCGGTCAAGAATTCTCGAACCCTAGAGAGCAAATTACCCCGGATAGGGGCAATCGTCGCGACCGCAGCTTCGCGCACTGTGACCGGCAACGTAGTCGCCGCAGGCCGGACACTGGATCATATCCACGGCGCCGGACGCCGCTGGCGCCGCGTTGACGTTGGTCTTTTTTTTCACCTTGTCCTTGACGGCGGGGCGAAGGGTCTGGACCCGGCCCAGCCACTTCCACCCGTAAAAGACGGCCGCGATAACGGCCGCCGTCAATAATATCTTTCCGATACTGAGACCAAGCATGGTGTTCTTTTAGAGGCGCGCCCCACCCACCGTCAAGGATCACAGGCCAAAACGGCCCCAGGTCATGCGTTCCTCGATGGCGACCAGCAATTCGTCGGCCCATGTGGTGGCCGACAGGCCGAGCTTGCGGCGCAGCCAGCCGCCTTTTTCGGCGCTGACCACGCGAAGTTTTACCTTCTCGCCGAAGCGCTCGCGCATAACGCCGCGCAAATCGCCGATGCCGTCGATCAGGCCCATTTTTAATGCCTTGTTTCCGGTCCAGAACGCGCCGCTGAACGGGTCTTCGATTTTCATTTTGAGCTTTCCGGCACGCCGGGTTCGCACCATTTCCTTAAAGTTTTCGTGCAATTCGGCGAGGATGCCTTGCAGATGCTCGCCATCTTCCGCCTTCTCGCGGGAAAAGGGATCGAGCATGGCTTTGCGATCGCCTGCCGTACGAAGGCGTCTCTCCACGCCGAAACGTTTCATCAGTTCAGGAACCCCGAAGCCGCCCGACACAACGCCGATGGAACCTATGATGGAGTTTTCATCGGCAAATATTTCGTCGGCGGCGCAGGCCAGCCAGTAGCCGCCCGACGCGGCCACATCTTCGGCAAAGGCGAATACCGGAATTTCCTTCTCGCCCGCCAACGCGCGAATACGCGTGGCAATCAGCGCCGATTGAACCGGCGATCCGCCGGGCGAATTGACGGCCAGCGCCACGGCCCTCAAGTTTCGCATCTTAAACGCGCGTTCGATGGGACCGGCCAACGACGCCATATCCAATCCCTTGCGCAGAGAACCCGCCTGCCCGATCACGCCCGACAGCCTGAGAACCGCGACCACCGGGGCCGGTTTGCGGTACTTTTTGATCAACGAAGTGAAATCCATAAACAGCGCTCCAAAAAAACAAACGAACAAACAACTACATTTTCAAAGGTCCGGCGTCGCGCAATATAACATCCGCCTCGGGAGTGAAAGCGCCCCCTTCGCCATGCAGAACCAGTCCCGGCATCATCGCCAAAGGCCCTGAAACGCCCTTGCGCCCGCGTACAAGAACCCTTTTTGCCGCCTTGCCGGAAATCCCCGGCCACAGAGGAAACACGGCCAGTTCGCCCAGCCCCTCGCGCATGGCCGCCAGAAGTTCATCCAGCCGGTCGGCCCGATGGATGAAGGTGACGCTTCCCTTGCGTCGCACCATGCGCAAACAGAACGAAACCCAGTCGGCGAGATCGGCCTCGCCCTCAACGGATGCGACTGCCTTGCTTGCGTCGGGCGGCACATTGCCGGTTCCCGCCGCCTCAAAGGGCGGATTGGCCATGACGTGATCGAACCCGCCCGGCGCAAGGCGCGGTGGCGGGGCAAGCAAATCCCCTCTCATAATGTCGACACGGCCCGTCATGGCGTTTTCTCCGACATTTTGCATGGCGAGGCGAACCAGATCGCGTTGAACCTCAATGCCGCTGACACGAACTTCGGCGACACGCGTGGCAAGGCAAAGCGCCGCCGCGCCTACCCCGCAACCGACATCAAGGACCTTGTCTCCCGCACCCGCCTGAATGGATGCGGCAAGAAGCACGGGGTCAATTGCCGCCCGATAGCCGGTGACGGGCTGGAACAACCTCACCCGCCCGCCCAGGACCGCATCCTCGCTCACAATCGATTCTTTCACTTCAATCACCTTGCCTCACGGACTTGACCCACACGCCCGAGCATCCATATGCTCTTGAGACTACGCGAAAAGGTCAAGTCATTCGGGAGAAATGTGTTGGGAATCGTTGTCGACCTAAACGACGAGCGGGAAAGAAAGCCGTCACTGGCCGCGCTAACGGCGCTTGTCGCCGACGATTTGAAGGCTGTCAACACGCTGATCGTCCAACGCATGCACAGCCCCGTCGCGCTGATCCCGCAACTGGCCGGACACATTGTTGCCGCTGGTGGAAAGCGGCTTCGCCCAATCCTGACCCTTGCCTCGGCCCGCATGTGCGGGTATGCGGGCATGCGCCATACGGCGCTGGCAACGTGCGTGGAATTCATCCACACCGCGACCCTTTTGCACGATGACGTTGTTGATCACAGCAAATTGCGCAGAGGCTTGGCGTCGGCCAACGCCGTGTGGGGAAACAAGACCAGCGTACTGGTCGGCGACTTTCTGTTCGCCAGATCGTTCGAATTGATGATCGAGGATGGGTCTCTGGAAGTGTTGGCGATCCTTTCTCGCGCTTCGTCGGTCATCGCCGAGGGGGAAGTGGCGCAACTGGTAACGGCCAACGACACGGAAACCAGCGAATCGGCTTATATGGAGGTCATCAAGGCCAAGACTGCCGAGCTTTTCGCGGCCGCCTGCCAGATCGGCGCGGTTGTCGCCGACCGACCCAAGGTAGAGCAGGAGGCGCTTCAATCCTATGGGCAAAACCTGGGCATCGCCTTCCAGTTGATCGACGACGTGCTCGATTTCTCGGCCAAACAGGCGACCTTGGGCAAGACCGTGGGCGACGACTTCGCCGAAGGAAAGATAACCCTGCCGATTGTCCTAGCATTCCGCCGGGGAAACGAAGAAGAACGTACCTTCTGGCGACGCACGCTGGAGGACCTGAACCAACGGGACAGCGATCTCGAAAACGCAACCCGGCTTATGGAAAAGTACGGTGCCCTTGACGATACCGTGGAACGCGCACGCCACTACGGCTCCATCGCCCGGGATGCTTTGGGAATTTTCCGCGATTGCCCGGAGAAGGCCGCGCTGATCGACCTCATCGACTTTTGCATTCAGCGCGCCCATTAAGGCGACGGATTTTCGGCGTCCCACAGGTCAAACACGCCTTTTCAGCCAGCCACCGAGAACACGCCTTTTCCGCTCGATTTCGCGGCATACATCGCCTTGTCTGCGGCCAGCATCATATGGTCCAGCGTAACCCCGTGGCCGGGGAAGTAACTGATTCCGACGCTTGCATGGACTTGGCAAGTGAAGTCTTCAAATTGGATGGGCTCACCGATCAAACTCAGCAATTTTTCAGCCGCCGCCTCCGCAGCACCACGGTCGTGCCGATCCAGATCCACGAGGATCGTGACGAATTCATCGCCCCCTATCCTGGCGACAATGTCGCTGTCACGAAACGCTGACTTCATCCTTTCGGAAATCGCGGCCAGAACCAAATCACCCGCCTTGTGACCGTATGTGTCGTTGATCGCCTTGAAGCCATCCAAATCCACGAAAAGCATGGCCAAACCGTTTTCGTGGCGGTTCGCATTGGCGACGGCCTGTTCGAAAAGCATGTTCAGGGAGATTCGGTTATTGAGCCCGGTAAGCGCATCACGGCGAGCGGCCGCAATAGCTTCCAGTTCGGCATTCTCGGTCCGCACACGAAACTGCTCAACAAGTAACGCGGCGAGAGTTCCGTTGATAACGACGGCAGTCACGGCGCAAACCATGAACCCTATGGGCACAAACCACTCAACGTTTCGCAGAATCGGATAATCGAGCCAATGCAGGCCACTAATCCAAAGTGCCGCAATTAACACGTTGTGAAGGGCCGAACGATTTTCGATCCGACGCGCCCAAAGCCAACCCATGTAAAGATTCAATCCGCCGCAAAACATCGCCACACCGATGGCGGCGGGCAAAAACACCGGATAAACGAAATAGAAAATGAACAACCAGATGCAGGTCGCGCCGGAAAGAACGACCAGCGGCTTCTCGAAGCCACGTTGATTCAAGAATTCGCGCGCACCCAAAGCGAGCGCCATAACCCAAATCACGAACAGGATATTGTAGAGCGCTTCGCCCTCGCCGGGCCGCCCCAGATTTCCCAGAATCAACAGGACAATGTAGCCAAGGCCGGCAGCAACCGATGAAACCGCCCACCACCCGGCACCCGTTTCCGTTCGCGGCATTCTTCTAACCAGCAAAAATAATGCGGCAGTTAGAAAAAACCCGGTGGCCCCGGCAATCAGAATTGCAACAAACGGCAACGGCATCCAACCCCCCAAACCGCGCATTTGAGTCACTTCGGATATATCTTATCAGACTGCCGAAGGGTAGGGTTCAATGCGTTATCTCGGAGGCGCGCTTTTCAACTTGTGTTTTCACCTTCATGAATACCCAGTCCGACACACCCCAGATCGGTTTCTTTTTTTCCTTCCCCCCCCTCTTGCGGAATGGAAGATATATTTCTCCGATTGAGCGCGCAAAACATATTCCAGACGATGCTTGCCCTTCCCTTCCGACAACGCTATAACCCCTTCCGCAACGGATCGGGGCGTAGCTCAGCCTGGTAGAGCGCTGTGTTCGGGACGCAGAGGCCGTAGGTTCAAATCCTATCGCCCCGACCAACAAATCCGCTGCTCACGAAGATTACCCCCTTGCATCGCAAGGGGTTTTTTTGTCAGTCTCCCCAGACAAATGAAACACCCGCTCGAAAAAATGGGTGAGGGAGCAGTCGCATGCGTGACGCGATTATCGGGATAATTATTGGAACAGTTGTCGGTGTCGTGATCGGCGCCACGTTCCTTGCCCCCAGGCTAACCAACCTTTCAACATCCATTTCCGGCGAACGCATTGAACACCTTTCGCCACCGGCAACAGAACCCGTTTCCGTCGAACCCAGTGCTCCCGAAATCTCGTGGCAAATGGCCAGCGCATTCTCGGCGTCGTTGCCGCAGATCGGAACGCTTGCCACTCGTATCAGCCGGGACATCTGGCGTATTTCCGGCGGCGAAATGGAAATCAAATTCCACGAACCGGAGACACTGGTGCCCAGCGCGGAGCTATTCGACGCGGTGGAATCGGGTGCGATCGACGCCGCCTTCGCGTCTCCGGGGTTCGGAAAAGACAATGCGCCCGCGCTGCAACTGTTTTCGTCGGTTCCTTTCGGACCGGACCCATCGGAATTCATGGCATGGTTCTATTTCGGCGGCGGTCGGGAACTGTATGAGGAAATTTATCACCGAAAAAATGTTCACGGCATCGTATGCGGCATTATCGCGCCGGAAGCCTCGGGGCTAGATTCCGAAACGAAGTGCAACACTCAGCTATGCTGGGTATGCAATGGA
>JABGRG010000159.1 GCA_018648445.1 Rhodospirillales bacterium
CGATGACTTTTGGGAGTCGTGCGCCGCATAACACCCACTTCTATGTCGTGCACCCCTGTGAGGTCGATATCGCTGCAAGCATGATCGGCAAAGACAAGCAGGTATCGATTGACCTCGGACGCGTTGAGGTGATTGCAGAGCTGTTAGTGAACGGAAAGTCGGCAGGCACGCAGTGGAAGCCGCCGTTTAAAGCCGATATTTCCTCGCTGATCAAGGCAGGAAAGAACCAACTTGAAGTCCGGGTGACAAACCCGTGGCGCAACCGACTGATTGGTGATGCGCAATTGCCACAGCCAATGTTCAAGAAGCCAGGGAAGAACGGCTCCGGCATGAAAGGGTGGCCCGAGTGGCTACTGAACGGTCAGCCGAAACCGGACGACGGCTGCATTACGTTCACCACCTACCGCCACTACACCAAAGACTCCGAGCTGTTTCCTGCTGGCTTGCTGGGGCCGGTCCGCATTCACTGCGCCGAAGTGGTGCCGATTCGATAAATGATTTCGATGGGAGAAGAAATTAAAAAATTAATTACAACCCTGTTTTGTTTGAGTCTGTTAACCTCGGCTCTGGCCGCTGAAAACCGCCCGAACATCCTCTGGATTATCGTCGAAGATATGTCCTGCCATTTTGGCTATCAGGGCGAGGAACTGGTGCACACGCCGAATGTCGATCAACTGGCCGGGGAGGGCGTCGTTTTCGAGAACGCCTATGTTGCCGCGCCGGTCTGTTCCGCCAGTCGATCCGGACTAATTACAGGGATGTATCAAACCTCCATCGGCGCGCATCATCACCGCTCGTCGCGGGGCGCGCATAAAATCCAGCTGCCGAAAGGGATCAAAACCATTCCCGAGCTGTTTAGAGCCCACGGCTATTACACCTGCAACAGTCAGGAGAATCCGAAGAAATACGGCAAAGAGGATTACAACTTCGTGTATACCCGCAAAAAGCTCTACAGCGCGCCCGGTTGGTCCAAGCGAGCCAAAGGGCAGCCGTTTTTTGCGCAGATTCAGCTGCGCGGCGGAAAGTTGCGTAACGTCGGAAAATGGAACGATGAAGTAAACAGCGCAATCCCGGAGCATTTGGTGAGCCCTGACGAGGTAACCCTGCCGCCGTATTATCCCGATTGCGACGAGTTCCGCAAAGATTGGGCAGAATATCTCAATTCGGTCACCTTCACCGATCTGGAAGTCGGCAAGATCATCAACCGCCTGAAAACAGAGAAGTTGCTCGATAACACTGTTATCTTCTTCATTACCGACCACGGCATCAGTCAGGCACGCGGCAAACAGTTCCTTTATGACGAAGGCGCGCGGATTCCGTTCATCGTCTGGGCACCCAAATACTTAAAACCGCAAGTTGAGGCGGAGCTAATCAGCCATATCGATATGGCGGCGACTTCGCTCGATTTGGCCGGAATCAAAATCCCCGATTATATGGACGCTAAACCGCTGTTTGACGAGAACCATCAGCCGCGTGAATTTGTGGTCACCGCCCGCGACCGGTGCGACGAAACCGTCGACCACATCCGCAGCGTCCGGAAGGGGGATTTAAAATACATCAAAAACTATCTGCCCAACCGCCCGTACCTGCAACCCTGCGACTATAAAGACACCAAGCCTTGGATGCAAAAACTGCGCGAACTCGATCAACAGGAAAAACTCAATGCGGCCCAGAAACTGGTAACCGCCCAAACGCGCCCCGCCGAGGAACTCTATGACCTCGCTGCCGACCCGTTTGAAATCAATAATTTGGCGGGCGACAAAACCTACGCCGCAAAACTCGAAGCAATCAGATCTCTCTTGTCCGGCTGGGAGAAAGAGACCGGCGACCACGGCGTCAACCCCGAAAGCGCAGAGAGCTATGACAGTAGTATGGCGGCCTATTTGTCGGGTTTCAGAAAGAGAAAAGAGACCGAGAAGGTTCAATCTGTCGAAGCCAATGTCGCTGTAATGAAAAGATGGGCAGCCGAAGGGAAATAGCCGTATGAAAAAATTAATGCTAATAGGCATGCTGCTGAGCTCAACCGCGTTCGGGTTCGATTTTAAAGCCGACTGGAACGCAAAATGGATCGGTCTTACCGAAGACTCTGCCGTCAACACCTGGCTCGCGTACCGTACCGGGGTTGAGTTGGATTCCGTGCCTAAAGAGGTGATCGCCAACATCGCGTGCGACAGTAAATACTGGCTCTGGATCAACGGCGAAATGGCGGTTTTTGAAGGGCAGTTGAAGCGGGGGCCCAATTCGAAGGATACCTATTACGACCCGGTCGATATTGCCCCCTATCTGAAAAGGGGCGAGAACACCATTGCGATTCTGGTCTGGCATTTCGGCAAGCACGGCTTTTCGCATAACAACAGCGGAAAGGCTGGATTGATTTTCGACACTCAATTGTTTCGTTCGGACTCGTCGTGGAAAGTCATCAAACATCCCGCCTTCGGCATGACCGGCCAGAAGCATCCGAACTTTCGTCTGCCCGAATCCAATGTCCTCTTCGACGCCCGCAAAGATATGGGCGACTGGACCGCGCCGGCATTTGATGATACCGCTTGGCAAAATGCGGTCGAATTGGGCACACCGCCCTGTCGCCCGTGGGGGCGACTCGCCAAACGTCAGATTCCGCAGTGGCTCGATTCCGGGTTGCGGAAATATGAGAAGGTCAGCAAAAAAGCGAATAAAGACGGCTCCACAACCGTTACCGGCAAGCTCCCGTATAACTGCCACGTTACTCCGTACATAAAGCTGAAATCAAAACCCGGCAAAACGATCGATATCCGCAGCGATAACTACATCGTGACCGGAAACGCCTGTGTCCGTAGCGAGTACATCACCAAAAATGGAAATCAGGATTTCGAAACGCCCGCCTGGATTAATGGTCATCACATCCACTACAAAATCCCGAAGGGCGTCGAAGTGCTCGAAGTTCGCTATCGCGAAACGGGGTATGACGCGGATGTGGTCGGTATGTTCGAGTGTGAAAACGAACGGCTGAACGAGTTGTGGCAAAAATCGTTCCGAACCCTTTACGTCACGATGCGCGATACCTACTTCGACTGTCCGGACCGCGAGCGCGCCCAGTGGTGGGGCGATATGGTTAACGAAATGGGCGAGGCCTTTTACGTGTTTGATGCGGTTAAAGGGCCGATGTTGGCCAAAAAAGGAATTTACGAACTCGCGAAATGGCAGCGCGACGACAAGGTGCTTTATTCTCCGGTTCCGGCCGGGGTGTCGAAACCGGACAACCGTAAGATGAAAAAGAAGGACGGCTCCTGGTACAAAGAACTGCCGCGTCAAATGCTCGCCAGTGTCGGCTGGTATGGGTTCTGGTATTATTACTGGTACACCGGCGACCAGCAGACGATCGTCGATGTCTACCCGCACGTCCGCGATTATCTGTCGCTCTGGAAATTAGGGGCTGACGGTCTGGTGATTCATCGGACCGGCGACTGGGACTGGACCGACTGGGGTAAACACAAAGATGTGCCTGTCGTGGAAAATGCCTGGCTTTATCTCGCGCTCAAAGCCGCCGTTGAAATGGCGCAACTTTCCGGAAACACTGCCGATATCGCGGACTATCAGGCGTCGATGAAATCGATTGAGGCGAACTTCAACAAAACCTTTTGGGACGGCAAACAGTATCGGAGCGCCGCGCATAAGGGGCTGACCGATGACCGCGGCAATGCGATGGCGGTAGTCGCCGGGCTGGCAAAATCCAAATATTATCCCGCGATTCAGCAGGTGCTGAAACAGGAGTATAACGCGTCGCCGTACATGGAAAAATATGTACTCGAATCGCTCTTCATGATGGGCGATGCGGATCAGGCGGTTGAGCGGATTTTGAAACGGTTCGCCAAAATGATCGATGCTCCGATCTCAACGCTGTACGAAAATTTTGGCGGCGGAGAAGATCGCGCGAATCACGGCACGATCAACCATGCTTGGTCCGGTGGCGGACTGACGATGATGCACCAGTATATTGCCGGCGTGCAGCCCACCAGCCCGGCTTTTAAGACCTATTCGATCAGGCCGCAAATGGGGTCCCTTAAGCATATTCGCACTAAAGTCCCGACTCAGTTCGGCACCATCGAACTGGAGTTGAATAAAACAGAAAGCGGCGTGCTCGCAATGAACCTGAATTCGCCGAAAGAAACCACCGCTACCGTGGCGCTGCCGCTCACTGAAAAAATGAATACGCTAACCGTTAATGGGAATGTTGTTTGGGCGGGCGGAGCGAAAAAGAACTGCCCAGCCGGCTGTCGTTTTCAAGGGGTAACGGACAACCGGGTTCGGATCGAGTTAGCTGCCGGAAAATGGGCTATCGAGCTTAAATAAGGAAAATCAGGATGAAGACATTAACCACCGCGACTTGTTGTTTGGGGATGCTGGCATCTGTTTGGGCCGGCTCGACCAGTGAACGCACCACCATCGGTCTTGAAAATATTCAGATCAAGGGTGACTTGAGAAAACGGATTGACCGAAATTTTGATCGGTTGGAAGATGTGCGTTATCAACCTATTGTGAACAAGGGCTGTTTTCGTCCAGCGAAATACCGGTGGCCGGGCGATATGGAAGGGCGCACCATTCTGTCGCTGGCGATGTTGCAACAGACCGGTAAGCGCGATGCAAAGTATCTGCCGAAGACGATGGAAATGGTGCCCGGCCGGATGAATGATGAAGGGTTTTTCGGTAAAAACTATTTCCCGAAATGTGACGAACAACAGTTTTCGGGACATGGCTGGCTCTTGCGCGGATTGTGCGAGCTTTATGCAGACCGTCAAGACCCCGAGGTCAAAGCGATGATTGAAAAGGTTGTCGATAATCTGGTGATGCCGACTCAGGGTAAACATAAGTGTTATCCGATCAATCCGGCCATGCGCGTCAAAAAGAAAGGCAAGGTTTCCGGCGAGGTCCTCAGTGAGGATGGCATGTGGCGGCTCTCCTCGGATGTCGGCTGCGATTTCATCTTTATGGACGGCGTAATTCATGCGGCCGAAGTGCTGGATCGTAAAGACCTTTACCCGATTATCGACGAGATGGTTGCCCGTTTCCTGGAGGTGGACTTGGTGGCTATCGAGGCACAAACCCATGCAACACTGACCGGATTGCGCGGCTTGATTCGCTATGCGAAATTGGCTGACAAGCCCGAGCTGATCGCCGAGGCCGAAAAGCGGTTTGATCTATATCTTCGTGAAGGATCCACTGAAAACCACGCGAACTACAACTGGTTTGGACGCCCGACGCATACCGAGCCTTGTGCCGTGATCGATGCCTTTATGGTGGCCACCCAACTCTGGCAAATTTCTGGCAACCCGCGTTATCTCGAACAAGCACATAAAATGTTCTTCAACGGAATGGGGCACGGGCAACGTCAAAACGGCGGATTCGGTTGTGATACCTGTCTTGGTGCCGAAGAGGTATTTATGCGGATAAACATGCAGGAAGCCTGGTTCTGCTGCACCATGCGCGGGTCGGAAGGGCTGATGAAAGCCGCTGAATACAGTTTTGTGCAGTCAGGCAACACACTCATGTTACCCTTCTTCAATGATGCCAAGGTTTCATTTAACGGCGGATCATTCGCGGTTTCAACCGACTATCCCTATAACGGTGTCGTAACCGTCAGGATTGAAAAAGCACCGCAAGCCGGAACCGCGCTTGATTTCTTCAAACCGTCATGGGCCGGCCAGACCGCCGTGGCGCTGAACGGCAAAAAGGTGGTCTGCACAGAAAAAGACAACTTCATCTCTGTAACTGAAGCGCTGAAAGTTGGCGACACGCTGGTGTATACCTTTAAGCAGGAACCTTATGTGGCCGCGACTCACAATATCCACACAATAAAGGGATACCAGAAGGTCTATCAGGGGCCGTTGTTGCTGGGAAAGATGACCACAAAAGAGCTGATACTGCCGAAAGAAATCAAACTGACCTGGAACGCCGAAAGCAAAACCGTCGCCGTTGAATCCAGCGATGTGACGTTGGCACCCATCAATGATGTGATTGACAACAACTACAACAGAAAAACGTATAGCCGCCAACTCCTCTGGAAAAAACGCTAACGTTGGAATTTGGTAATCGATCGTCTATGGGGCGCCGAGTTCGCCTACAGAAAGATGAATTTAAATCGGGCGAAGCACATCGCGCCGAATGGGGGATCACTAGAGCGATCCGTTGGAGAGATAGCAGCGAAACGAACTTTATGACTCCG
>JABGRG010000026.1 GCA_018648445.1 Rhodospirillales bacterium
CTATAGCAATCTCAGCGGCCATATCCGACGCGCCGAAGCAACGCTGTTTCATATGCGCTGGAATGCCGCGCAGGAAGCCCTTGAACGAGGCCGCCAACACCGCCGGGAAGCCGAGGCAACCGTTGTGCGCCTGACGGCGGCGTCAGCCGAAGCTGCCCGGCTGCAGGCGGAATTCGCCGCAGTATTACCGCCCCTGCGTCAGACCGAGGCCGAGGCGGCGGCCGAGTTGCAACGGGTCACCATTGCGCGTGAAGGACTGGACGCCGAGGAAAAGCGGGTCACCGAGGCACAGGCCGAGTGCCGTGCCCGCCTGGCCCAAATCGCCTCGGATATCGAACGCGAGGGTTCGCTGGCCGCCGATGCCGAAGCGGCGGTCCGGGGGCTGGAAACCGAAGCCGCCGAAATAGAAAAGGCCCGCGCCGACGAGGACGTCGCCGGAAAGGACGCCGAAGTCAATCTTCAGGCGATCCGCCAGATCGTTGTCGAACTTGAATCCCGACATACGGAATTGACCGACAGGATCGCCGCCGACGAAGCGCGGAAAAACGCCCTTGCCCGCCGGGTGGATGAACAAAATCAGCGCCGTCAAATGCTGGCCCAGCGCGGCGACGAAAACACGTCGCAGCGTTCAGCGATTGAAGCGGGCGCCATTGATCCTGGCGAAATGGACGCCACGGAACGTGCGCTGACCGACGCCAGACAGGCCGCCGAAAAGGGGCGTGAGGCCGCCGAAGCCGCCGGCAATCAGCGGGCCGAGGCGGACGCCGCCGTACGTGAGGCCGTCTCAACCCTACATGAAACCCAATCAGCATTCGGGCGGCTTGAGGCCGAGGCCAAAGCCCTGGCCGATGTGCTCGAAGCCGGGCAATCCGAAAGCTGGCCGCCGCTGATCGACTCGGTAACGGTCGAACACGGTTTCGAGGTGGCGCTGGGCGCGGCGCTGGGCGAGGATCTTTCGGCCCCTGCCGACGAACCCGCGCCCGTTCATTGGCATACTCTGGACGCCCTGAGCCAATCGCAATCTTTGCCCGGCGGCTGCCAGCCCTTGAGCAATTTCGTGCAGGGTCCCGCCGCGTTGACCCGCAGGCTTTCGCAGATCGGCGTCGTCGCCGACGAGAGTTCGGGCGCGGAATTGCGCACTGCGCTGAAACCGGGTCAGCGGTTGGTCAGCCGCGACGGTGCTTTGTGGCGATGGGATGGATTTACGGTTTCGGCAGGCGCGCCAACTGCCGCCGCCGCGCGGCTGGAACAGCGCAACCGCCTGGCTGAAGTTCGGGCGCAATTAAGCGACGCCGAAGCGGTCGTATCCGTTACCGCAACCAAGGTGGAGGAAGCTGAAATCCAGGCCGCCGCCGCCGCAGAAGCCGAAGCCACGGCCCGGCGCGACGCCCTGACGGCCGACGCGGCGAATACGCAGGCTGGCGATGCCTTGTCGCAACTCAAAGAGAGGGCCTCGCAAATCGATTCGCGATTGGCGGGCCTGACGGAAGCGGCCGAACGGATCGCAGCAGATCTGGCCGAGGCCGAAGCCACTGCCAAGGAAGCCACCGAATCACTGGCGTCCCTGCCCGACCCCACCCAGGCCCGCGACGAAATTTCGGCGCTTCGAACCGAACTGGCCGAAAGGCGCGCCGAGCAGGTAGAAAAACAAAGCGCCCATGATTCTCTGGCGCGGCTGGCCCGCGACCGTCGCAACAGGCAAGACGCGATAACCCGCGAACTAACGTCATGGCGCGAACGGGGCAAGGGTGCCAGCTACCGTCTGGAACAACTGGCGGAACGCAAGCAAACCATCGAATTGGATGCAGAAAATCTGGCTGTCCGCCCGGCTGAAATCGCCGAAAAACGACAAGCGCTTTTGAGCCTGATCGAAGGGGCCGAGCGAAACCGGAACACGGCGGCGGACCATTTGGCTCAGGCTGAATCCCGTCTGGCCGAAGCCGATCAGGTTCTGCGGCAGGCAGAAACCGCCCTGTCGGCGGCGCGCGAAGACAGGGTTCGGGCGGAAGGCGCGGTCGAGCAGGCCGAGCAGGCCACGCAAAGTCTGCGGGAACGCATTGTCGAACACCTGGACTGTCGGCCCGAGGATCTCGCGCAGGTGGCCGAACTTAAAGAAGGGACGGACCTTCCCGACCTGGACGCAATCGAAAAACGGGTCGAGCGGCTGCAACGCGAGCGCGACACAATGGGGCCGGTGAACCTGCGGGCCGAACACGAAGCCACCGAACTGAACGAACAAATCGAATCGCTCGAGATCGAGAAGGGTGACCTGATCAAGGCCATCGAAAAACTGCGGCGGGGAATTTCCGAATTGAACCGCGAAGGGCGGCAACGGCTAGTGGCCTCGTTCGAGGAAGTCGACGGGCACTTCCGCGCCTTGTTCGTGCGCCTGTTCGGTGGTGGCCGCGCCCATCTGGCACTTACCGAGTCGGACGATCCCCTTGAAGCCGGTTTGGAAATCATGGCCAGCCCGCCCGGAAAGCGGCTGCAAATTCTATCCCTGCTTTCGGGCGGCGAGCAGGCGCTGACCGCACTGGCGCTCATGTTCGCAGTGTTCCTGACTAATCCGGCGCCGATTTGCGTGCTGGACGAAGTCGATGCGCCGTTGGATGACGCCAACGTCGATCGCTTCTGCACTCTGGTCGAGGAAATGGCGCGCACGGGAAAGACCAACTTCCTGGTCATCACCCATCACCGCATGACCATGGCCAGAATGGATCGGCTGTTCGGCGTCACCATGTCCGAACGCGGCATTTCACAGCTTGTTTCGGTCGATCTGCAACGGGCCGTGGAGCTTCGTGAATCGGCCTGAGCCCAAGCTAAGTAATCTCCGTTTTTTTCAATGTATTCAAAGAGTTGATGCTTCCTTTCATCCTTGACAGGCAAGAGGCGTCGCTTTAACGTCCGCCATAAGAAGTGTCTGGCAAGTGGAGACCCGATGAGCGACGAAGAATCCCGCAGATCGCTGGATGATTTGGACTCCCGGATCAAACGCGCCAGGGAACAAGGAGAAGCGACGGAAAGCGGCAACGGTGCGATCCTGCGAACGCAGTCAGGCGGTTTCGGCATGGCGTTTCGCATCGGAGTCGAACTGGTGGCGGCCTTGGGGGTCGGCGTCGGGGTTGGCCTTCTTCTTGACAGATGGCTTGACACCGCGCCATGGTTTCTGGTGGTGTTCTTCTTTCTCGGCGCTGCCGCCGGGGTGTTAAATGTTTACCGTGCAGCCATAGGGATGGGCCTTGCTGCGGGGTATCGGGAAGCGGAAAAATCGGCTAAGAAGTGACGAACGGCAGGGGCAGGAAACGGCAAAGGCGGGAAACAGTTGGCCAACCCACTCCATCAGTTTGAAATCACCACCGTCGCACCGATTGAAATCGGCGGGGTTAACGCGTCGCTGACCAACTCCGGCGTGTTCATGATTTTGACCGTGATCGCGGTTACCGTGTTCCTGGTCTTCGGCATGCGGGGCAGATCAATCGTCCCGGGGCGCTGGCAGTCCATGGCGGAACTCAGTTACGAGTTCATTGCCGGAATGGTGCGTGACAATGTAGGCAGCGAAGGGCGCAGCTATTTCCCCTTCGTGTTTTCGCTTTTCATGTTCATCCTTTTCGGCAATCTGATTGGCCTGATCCCCTACAGTTTCACCTTTACCAGCCATATCATCGTGACCTTTGCCATGGCCGCGTTTGTCTTCGTGGGCGTGACGATTATCGGCATCGTTCGTCACGGGTTTCATTTTTTCACGTTTTTCATGCCCAAGGGCGTGCCGATGATTATGGCACCCATACTGATTCCCATTGAAGTCCTGTCCTATCTTTCGCGCCCGGTGAGCCTTTCGATCCGGCTGTTCGCGAACATGATGGCCGGGCATACGATGATGAAAGTGTTCGCCGGATTTGTCATTCCGTTGGGAATTATCGGTGGTTGGGCTCCGCTTACCGTCGATGTGGCTTTGAGTGGTTTTGAATTTTTGGTGGCGTTTTTGCAGGCCTATGTGTTCACGATTCTCACATGCCTGTATCTCAACGATGCCATTCATCTGCATTAATTGTTTTTTCTGAGCAAATGAGGAAATAGGATCATGGAACTTGCTGCCGCGAAAATGATTGGGGCTGGCCTCGCCGTTATTGGTTTGGGTGGCGTGGGTGCCGGTATCGGCAATATCTTCTCGTCGCTGATCGGCTCCATCGCGCGCAACCCGGCCGCCCGTTCGCAGGTGTTCGGTCTGGCTATGCTGGGCTTCGCGCTGGTCGAGGCGGTCGCGCTGTACGCGCTTCTCATCTCGTTCCTGATCCTGTTCACCTGAAGACACCGCCGGGCGGCCTGATCGCTTGGGCCGGGCAAACGGCGTGTCTTTTCGCAGGAGCGTGAAATGCGCAAATCGACCTGGGGATTGTCGGTCCTCACCATAGCTGTATCGGGGATTGGGGCACCTGCCTTCGCGGCGGGGCTGCCGCAGCTTGATGCGACCAAGTTCGCCCCCCAGCTTGTGTGGCTGGTGATCACGTTTGCCGTGCTTTACGTGCTGATGTCCAAGGTTGCACTGCCGAAAATCGGCGCGGTCCTTGCCGCCCGCAAGGACCGTATCGAAGGCAATTTGGAACGCGCACAGGCCTTGAAGGCCGATGCCGAAGCAACGGCGCAAGCCTACGAACAGGCCATTGCCGAAGCCCGCCAGAACGCTCAGGGGATTGTCACCGACGCCCGCAACGCCATGAGCGCCGACGCAGCCTCTCGCCACGACCAGCTAAACGAACGCCTGAGCGCCGATGTCGCCGCCGCCGAAAGGCGCATCAACGAAGCGACGCAGCAGGCGATAGCCGGTGTGCGCGATCTGGCCCTTGACGTGGCGGCCACCGCCACCGAGCGCCTGACGGGCGACGCCCCGGACGGAAAGGCGGTCAGCGCCGCCGTGGATGCCGTACTGAAGGAGCGCGACTGACATGGTTGCTTATGCCGCCGACGCCGCCGCTGGCGGTGCCATTTCCTTTTGGGAGACCCCTGAGTTTTGGGTTCTGGTCGCATTCGTTCTTCTGATCGCGCTGGCTGGACGAAAAATCGCCCGCACCATTACCGCAGGGCTTGATTCCCGCGCCGAGACCATCCGTGCGCGCGTCGAGGAAGCCGAGAAGCTGCGCAGCGACGCCCAGGAATTTCTGGCCTCGTACCAGCGCAAGCAAAACGACGCGGTCAAGGAAGCCGAGGAAATTGTCGATAAAGCGCGCGAGGAAGCGGCCCGGCTGGCCGAACGCGCAGCAGCCGATCTGGAGCGTTCGCTCAAACGGCGCGAGCAGTTGGCCATGGACCGCATCGCGCAGGCCGAAACTTCCGCCGTGGAACAGGTTCGGGGACTGGCCGTGAATGTGGCGCTGGAAGCAACCCGCCGGGTGCTGACCGACAACCTGCCGCAAGACAAGGCCGACGGTCTGGTCGACGACGCCATTAAAGATTTACCGGAAAAGCTGCACTAACCAATCAGCTTGAGCCACGCTTCTTCCGTTAGCACCTCAAGGCCCAGTTCGCGGGCCTTTCGTGCTTTTGAGCCCGCGTCCGCGCCCTCGACCACGTAGTCGGTCTTCTTGGAAACCGACCCCGCCACCTTGGCCCCCAAACTTTCCGCTTTCGCCTTAGCTTCGCCGCGGCTCATGGTTTCAAGTGTTCCGGTAAAGACCACGGTCTTCCCGGCAATGGGCGACGAGGTTTCGTCGGGAGGGATGAAATCACCGGGCCTGCCAAGGGCATCCAAGACCGCAACGTTATGCGCTTCGGCAAAGAATGCCAGAATATCGGCAGCCATGGTTTTGCCGATCCCGTCGATGTTGATGAGATCCTCATAGGCATCCGATTCGGTATCTGCAGCTTGGCCCATGGCCTCGCGCCACCTCTCGATCGAAACGTACTGCTTGGCCAACAGCCGCCCCGTCGCTTGCCCAACCTGGGGAATGCCGAGCGCATAGATGAACCGCTCCAGCGGAATGGACCGGCGATCATTGATCGCGTTTACGAGGTTCTCGACCGACTGCTCTCCCCAGCCTTCCATCTTTCCGATTTCATCGGCACGCTCGGGCAGCCGGAAAATGTCGGCAACCGTTTCGATCAGCCCCGCGTCGCGGAACGCTTCAATGTGTTTGCCGCCCAGTCCTTCGATATCAAACGCGTTGCGTGAAACGAAATGTTTGAGGCGTTCGACGACCTGCGCCCCACAAACAAGACCGCCCGTGCATCGCCACGCGGCTTCGCCCTCGGGCCGCACGGCATCACTTCCGCATTCCGGGCACTCTTTCCTGAACTTGTATTTTTCGCCGCCTTCTTTGTGCTTCACCACCTCGACAACCTGCGGAATGACGTCCCCGGCCCGTTGAATGATCACCGTATCGCCTTCGCGGATATCCTTCTCGGCGATGTAATCTTCGTTGTGCAGCGTCGCACGGGAAACGACGACCCCTCCCACGGTCACGGGTTCAAGATTGGCGACCGGGGTCAGCTTGCCGGTGCGACCAACCTGAACGGTGATTTCACGAAGACGCGTCGACGCCTTTTCGGCTGAGAATTTATGGGCGATCGCCCAGCGCGGCGCGCGAGACACGAAACCCAGACGTTCCTGCAAATCAATACGGTCGACCTTGTAGACCATGCCGTCGATATCGTAGGGAAGACCGGCGCGCCCGCCATCAATGAATGCGTAATGAGACAGGATTTCTTCCAGTGAGCGACAAACCCGCGTATGGGGATTTGTCCGGAATTCCCAATTTTTTAGTTTTTCTAGGAAATTCGACTGAGTTCCCACAGATAATACGCTGACTTCGCCCCACGCGTAGGCGAACATACTCAGCGGTCTCCGCGCGGTAACCGCCATATCCAACTGGCGCAGGCTTCCGGCGGCCGCATTGCGCGGATTGGCAAACATCTTGCCCCCCTGGGAAGCCTGCCTCTCGTTCAGCGCCGCAAAATCGTCGCGCCGCATGTAAACTTCGCCGCGCACTTCGAGAATGTCAGGAACATCCGCCCCTGAAATGTGTTTGGGAATGTCAGCGACGGTGCGAAGGTTCTCGGTAATATTTTCGCCGGTCGCGCCGTCGCCCCGCGTCGCCCCCTGAACGAAAACCCCGTTCTCGTAGCGCAACGAAACCGACAATCCGTCAATCTTGGGTTCGGCCACCATTTCAACGGTGGCATCCTCGGCCAAATTCAGGAACCGCCGAATCTTAGCCAAGAACTCCCCGACCTCGTCTGGCGAAAACGCGTTGCCAAGTGAAAGCATGGGTTTGGCGTGTGCGACCTTTTCGAAACCGGTAGCCGGGGCCGCGCCCACTTTTTTCGACGGGCTGTCGGCGCGAACCAGACGGGGGAAGCGGACCTCAATGGCGTCGTTGCGGCGACGAAGCGCGTCGTATTCGGCGTCGGTTATTTCGGGCGCGTCGTTGCGATGATACGCGCGGTCGTGCCCGGCAATCTCGCGGGCGAGGTTTTTTAATTCAACGGCAGCGTCGAGTTCGAACATGTCCTCGACCGCCAGCTTTCGCAGATCGTCGGTCATTCCGCGCTACCCGCAAGCAGGCTGTCGGCGGCGGCGCGGGCTTCGTCGGTGATGCGCGCGCCGGCGAGCATTCTGGCGATTTCCTCTTTGCGTTCGAACGGCAGCAGGGCTTCCACACCGCTGATCACGCCATCCTCGCCATCGGCCTTGGAAACCCGCAGATGATGAGCGGCGCGGGCCGCCACCTGCGGCGAGTGGGTAATGACGAAAACCTGGAAGCGCTCCGCCAGCGCCGCCAGCCGTTGCCCCACGGCGGCCGCCACGGCGCCACCCACGTTGGCGTCGACCTCGTCGAAAATCAACGTCGGAACCGGATCGGCTTTTGCCAGCACCACCTTGAGGGCCAGCATGAAGCGCGCCATTTCGCCGCCCGAGCTGATGCGGTTCAGCGGACCGGGCGCCGAACCGGGATTGGTCGCCACCTCGAAAAAGACCGCATCGCAGCCGCGCTCGCCCCAGGCTTCCTCAGGCAAGGGGTCGATACGCGTGACAAAATGTGCCTTGCCCAACCGCAGGGGTTCCAGTTCCACCCCGACGGCTTGATCCAACTGCGCTCCGGCGGCCTTGCGGCTGCTTCCGAGCGCCAGCGCGGCGGCGCGGAAAGAATCCCGCGCCTCGGTCTCTTGACGCTCTAAGCGCTTCAAAATCTCACCACCGTCATCAATCGCTTCGAGACGGGCCGAAAGTGAATTGCGAACGTCGGGCAGGGCGTCAACCTCGCACCCGTGCTTGCGGGCCAACGCACGTACGGCGAACAGGCGCTCCTCGGTTTTTTCAAGATTGTGCGGGTCGAGATCGATCTCGGAGCTGGCCTTTTCAAGCAGAGCCGTCGCCTCGGACGCCTCCACGGCCGCTCGCTCAAGCGCCGCCAGAACCCCATCCAGCCGCCCCTCGGCATTCTCCGCAATTTGTTCAAGCGCACGCAGGGCCGTGCGAAACGCAGCCTCAACGCCGTCTCCCCGGTTCAGGGCCTCGGCAGCCTGGTTCATTCCCTCGACGATCTTCTCCGCATGCATCATCATCGAGCGTTTCTCAGCCAGCGTTTCCTCTTCACCCGCTCGCGGGTCCAGGGCCGCCAGTTCATCCACGGCATGACGCAGGAACTCTTCCTCGTGCCGGGCCGTTTCCAAGCGGGCCGCCGCCTCGTCCCGGCCATCAACCGCAAAACGCCACGCCGTGAAAGCCGCCGCCACCTTCTCCGCTTCTTCACGAAGACCGCCGTAAGCATCGAGCAATTCCCGATGGATTGACGTTTGCGTCAGGCGCTGGTTTTCAAACTGCCCGTGGACTTCAACAAAGGTCTCGCCGACGCGTCGCAGAAGCGCGACGCTGACGGCCTGATCATTGACGAACGCACGCGACCGGCCATCCGCGCTCAGTGTCCTTCGCAAAATGACGGGCTCTCCGTCATCAAGAGAGATCCCCTGCTCTTCAAGAATTTGCGCCGCCGGATGTTGCGGATCAACTTCGAATTCCGCTGCGACGACAGCGCGCGCGGCCCCATGGCGCACGAGACCGGCATCGGCCCTTTCACCCAGGGCCAGACTTAATGCGTCAAGCAAAATGGACTTACCCGCGCCGGTTTCACCGGTCAGAACGCAAAGGCCCGAATGAAAAGATAAATCCAGGCGTTCGATCAATACGACGTCGCGGATGGACAGGCTGTGCAGCATACTGGCGCCTATACCAAGGACCATGGAGAATGACCCATAGAGATCGCGGACACGCCCCGTCGGTTATGAGCCAAGTCGCTGGCGATGCGGGCCACGCTCCTAACCGAAAGGGCGGGAAGGCCGTCTCTAGGGGTCATTATCCATGGTCCTTGGTATCACCAAATTTTATACCAGGGTTCTTCCTTGGTCTCGATCTTTTGCGCCTTCGGCGGCTCGGCCGAATCACCGTCCCAAACCTGATACCAGGGCTTGTCCTCGGGTCGAATGCGCTTTCCCTCCACCAGTTGATAGGCGTCTATGTACCATTCGCTGCCCGGGAAATTATGGCCGAGGACGGCTGCGGTTCGCTTCGCCTCGTCGGTCAGGCCAAGAGCGAGATAGGCCTCGACGATGCGGTGCAGAGCCTCTGGAGAGTGGGTGGTCGTCTCATACTGGTCGACGACAGCGTGAAATCGGTTGATCGCCGCCAGATAATGCCCTTGGCGCAGATAATACCGACCGATCTCCATGGTCTTCCCGGCCAAGTGATCATAGGTCAGATCCAACTTGACGCGGGCATCCTTGGCGAACTTGCTCTCGGGAAAACGAGCGATAAGCGTTTCAAAAGTCTTTAGGGCCAGCTCCGTCATCTTCTGATCGCGCTTAACGTCCGAAATTTGCTCGTAGTAGCAAAGTCCCTTCAAATAATGCGCATAGGGTGCGTCGCGATTGGACGGATGAAGCTGGATAAACCGGTCCAGGGCGACAATGGCCTCGTCGTACTTGCCGTTCTGATAATGAGCAAAGGCCGCCATTAACTGGGCCTTGGTCGCCCACTTCGAATACGGGTGCTGGCGCTCCACCTCGTCGAAACCCTGCGCGGCCGAAAAAAATAAACCTTCCTCCAACGAGTCCATTGCATCGTTGTAGAGGTCTTCCACCGGCCGTTCGACGTATTCGGGTTCATCGTCGCTCGAACAGGCAACAAGCACGGTACATAAAGCCAAAACAACTGATCGCAGCAAAAATCGGTTCATGTTTTCAAGTCGTCGTCCGGAACATTCCACGAAGGGGCTGCTTCGCCCCCCGATATGTCGCGGACTATATCATGTCCTGCCAAAAAAAAAGTCCCTCGCTTTACCCGAGGGACGTTTTTTAGCTCTTGATTGAGAATGGCCCGATCAGGCACTCGCGGCCAGATCGACAGCCTCGCCCTCGGTCAGGCCCGAAACAGCCTCGTCCTCAAGCTCGTCCGTAACCACGTCCTCGCACCAATTTTCCGGATCGGCGAACAGGGCCTCGAGAAGACGGTTGGTCAACGCATGGCCCGAACACCGCCCCTCGTAATGTCCGATAATCGGCGCGCCAGCCATAAACAGGTCGCCCAGCGCATCCAATGCTTTATGGCGGACAAATTCGTCATCGTAACGCAGACCGTCTTCGTTCAGGATTTTGTCGCCACTGACCACGACCGCGTTATCGAGCGAACCGCCAAGGGCGAAACCGTTTGCCCAAAGCTGCTCGACCTCATGAAGGAAACCAAACGTACGCGCGCGCGACAGTTCCTTCTTGAACGTGCCATTGACGAGGCCCAGCGAAATGGCCTGCCGACCAACAAGAGCGCTATCGAACTTGATTTCAAAACCGACCGTGGATCCCTTCCCGGGATAAAGCGCCGCACATGCCCCGCCTTCCTCGACGACGACGGGCTTCAAAATCCGGATACCGCGGCGCGGAACGCCCTGATCCAGAACTCCGGCGCATTCGATCAGAAATACGAACGGTTCAGCGCTGCCGTCCATAACCGGTATTTCAGGGCCGTTAATCTCGATCTCGGCGTTGTCGATGCGGCTGCCGGCCAACGCCGCCATAAGATGTTCGACGGTGCCGATGGTGATCCCGTCGGAATTCCCAAGAACCGTGCACAGTCTGGTATCAACAACATTTTTCCAGTGGGCGCGTATCACTGCGCCTTTTCCACCGATGTCGGTGCGCCGGAAGGTAATGCCTGCATCAACTTCCGCAGGCTTGAGAACCATGGAAACCTTCGCGCCCGAGTGCAACCCGACGCCGGTGCAACAAATGGAACTTTTGAGTGTTTTCTGCGTATCGATCTTTACTTCGTTCAACTGATCGATCGGCTGCCGCCTGATTTCGGGAAATCCCATCTGCCCTTTTCTTTTCTGGCTCGTGTCTTTCACAGTTTCGAAGCAGTGGCGTATTTTTACTAAACCCCAACAAAATGAATGCTTCGAGGGTTTTTTCTAACAGGCTCCCTCGAAGCACTCAAATCAATCATTGTTTCCAATTGTTTCGTGGACTCAATTGGTTAGCATCAGTTTGCCTGCCTTCTGAGAAATGCCGGAATATCCAGAAGATCGTCACCCGATTGCGATTCGGGAATTCGATCCGCGGGATCCAGACCACCGACTTCCGGCTTCGCCTCGGGCACAGGTGCGGGAATGACTTCGGCTGGCGCTTCAGCCTTCGCCTTTGCCGCCCGCCCGGTTCCCGTCACCTTCTCGAAAAGGCTTATTCCACGGGATTTTACGGACTTCACCTCGGCAGGTTCGGGGTCGGTCTTGGTTCCGTTGGCCATCGCGGCCCCGGCAAAAGGCTCAGCCTTTTTCGGTGCCGGTTCCGCCGTCCTTTCCAACGGAGCCGCCGGAATAAACGCATTCTCAGCGTTGGCTGCCGGGGTCGCTGGTGGCGGCGGTGCGTGGGTGGTATCGGCGGGCGCGAAGTGATCCAGCGTGCCCGTGGCCGCCGCTTCCTCGTCCACCTGTTCTTCGGCTTCGATCTCGACTTCGGTTTCCACCGTTTCTTCCGGTTGTTCAGCGCCAAGCGCCATTTCCGGCGTCAAAGCGACGACCGCCGCCGCGACCTCTTCTTTGGCCTCGGTTTCGGTCTTTTCCTCGGTGCGGCGCATCGGGGCGATGACATCGAGGGTGACCGGCGAGGGCTGGACCTGAACATTGGCGTCCATCCCCGTGGCGACGACCGAAATGCGCATCTTGCCGTCGAGGTTTTCGTCGAAAGTTGAACCGAATATGATGTAGGCGTCGGAATCGACCTCGGCCCTGATCCGGTTGGCTGCCTCGTCAACCTCGAAGAGGGTCATGTCGCCGCCACCCGTGATATTGATGAGAACGCCCTTTGCGCCCTTCATTGAAATATCATCGAGAAGCGGATTGGCGATAGCCGCTTCGGCAGCATCCAGCGCCCTGCGTTCGCCCTCGGCCTCACCGGTTCCCATCATGGCTTTGCCCATCTCGCTCATGACCGAGCGAATATCGGCAAAGTCCAGATTGATCAATCCGGGCATTATCATCAGATCGGTCACCCCGCGCACGCCCGAATAAAGAACATCGTCGGCCATTTTGAAGGCGTCGGCGAATGTCGTCTTTTCGTTGGCGACACGGAAAAGGTTCTGGTTGGGAATGATAATCAGCGTATCGACGAACTGTTCGAGTTCCTCGATACCGGCCTCGGCAATGCGTTGACGATGCGCCCCTTCAAACTGGAAAGGTTTAGTGACGACGCCAACCGTCAGGATACCGAGCTCCCTTGCCGCGCGCGCAATAACAGGCGCAGCCCCGGTTCCTGTTCCGCCGCCCATGCCCGCGGTGATGAAAACCATGTTGCTGCCTTCAAGATGACTGGCAATCTCGCTCATGGTTTCTTCCGCCGCAGCGCGGCCGATTTCGGGCCGGTTGCCAGCACCCAGACCTTGTGTGACCGTTGCCCCCAACTGGATGCGCGTGTCCGTGTGCGCCAGAGCCAACGCTTGCGCGTCGGTATTGGCGACGGCGAAATTCACGCCCTCCAGATTGGCTTGAATCATGTTGTTAACGGCGTTACACCCCGCTCCGCCGACACCGAAAACCGCTATACGGGGACGCAACTCCGGCGTCTCAGTTGTATTCGGTACGCTCAGGTTGATACTCATGTCTCCCTCCGCAAAAAATTGTCGATACCTTGGCTACCCAGTGTTCGCCCGCTCGGAACGGGCTTTGCTAAACTGTGTGGACCGCGAACCGGCGGCCCCTGTGATCCGAAAGCTCTCCCGTTAAAAATTCTCACGTAACCACTGTCCGATGCGGCCCAAGCGGCCGACCGGAACCTCTGCTGGGCGATAGGCCGTACTTGGCTCTACCGCCGGATTGTTGACTGCAAATCGAATGAGACCGGCGCAGGTCGAAAAAGCCGGGCCGCTGGTGGCTTCCGCCAGACCGCGCATGGCACGCGGCTTACCCAGGCGGATTTGCTTACCCAAGATCATGCCGGCGACATCGCGAACGCCGGGAAGCTGACTGGCCCCGCCGGTAAGCGTGACCCGCCGCCCGGCGACCTTATCGAACCCGGTTTCCTCGAGGCGCGCCCGCACCATCTCGAAGGTTTCCTCGATGCGCGGCCGGATGATGCCGACCAGCATGGAACGGGGTACGGGGTTGGTCTCGCCATCGTCATCTTCGCCGATCAACGGGACCTTCAGAATTTCACGATCATCGGATGGTGACGGAACGGCGCTGCCGTAGAGGGTTTTCATCCGCTCGGCATGAGCGACCGGCGTCGACAGGCCGCGCGCAATATCGTTGGTCACATGAATTCCGCCGACAGGGACGCTATCGGTGTGAACCAGCTCGCCATCGAAGTAGACGGCGATAGTGGTGGTTCCACCGCCCATGTCGATCAGTGTTACGCCAAGTTTCTTTTCGTCCTCGACCAGACAGGCCAGTGCCGAGGCAAACGGCGAAATCACTTTCGATTCAATTTCCAGGTGGCAATGGGCCATGCATGTGCTCAGGTTACGAAGCGCTCCGCCGCCCGCGCTGACCACATGGACATTGGCCCCCAGCCTTTCACCGAACATTCCGCGCGGATCGCTGACGCCGCGGTTTCCGTCGATGCTGTAGCCGACAGGAAGAACGTGGATGGTTTCGTGATCGGCGGGCCGACCCTGATTAAGAACCGCCGGGTCCAAAACCTGACGCAAGTCGGCATCATTGATTTCATGACCGGCGATGGAGATTTCATAGGCGATCAGACGGGATTTCGGTTCGCCGGCGGAAAGGTTGACAACGGCCTGCCGGATATTCTCTCCGGCCATTTGCTCGGCGGTCTCGACGGTGGCTCGTATGCACTCCGCCGCCGCTTCCATATCGACGATGGCCCCAGAACGAATTCCCCGGGAAATCTGATGACCGACGCCAACGACATTCAATCCACGCTCCGCACCGGCGCGCGCAATACAGCACGCAACCTTGGTGGAGCCGATATCCAGCGCCGCCACCAGTCCGTTTCGGACTTTCCCGTTAGAGCCGTTCTTCGTCATTCCCCGTAAAATCCCTCTCGAAAAAAATGCGATCCGTCTTACGTTTCGGTGCCGCCGCCGTTTCGCTTCGCGCGGTTCGTCTTTTGCACGATCAAGCGGTCGGGAAGTCGCAGGTCGAGGACACCGATATCCTTGGCCAGCACGTGATGTTCGCGTTCGTATTCGGCCAACCGCGCCCAGGCCGAAGCCGGTCCCTCCTCGGGCAAGCGAACGTCGATGCCGTTGTCCAGACGAACGTTCCAGCGCCTCCCGCCGACGCGGACCGCCGCGCGCACCCGCGACATCAGTTTCGGTTGGTTCCAAAGCATTTCGAGAAGTTGGGCCGCGTGAACCGGCGCATCCTCGCCAACCACCAGCAACAAATTGGCGTAATGCTGAAGATCGTTCTTCACGATGACGTCGCCGTCGTAGTCGATCAGCGACAGGTTCCCGTCGTGCTGCCACACCGCCAACGGCCGCCGCTCGACCAGATGCAAATAAACGGTGTCAGGTAGACGCCGCTGAACCGAAACCGAACGAACCCAGGGCAAGGCTTCGATGCGGGCTTTCGCAGCTTGCGGATCAAAAGCCAGGATCGGCGCGCCTCTGGCCAGCCGAACAGCTTTCAGAAGCACCTCGCGCGGTGTTTCGCGGCGACCGACGACCAGCACGTCGCGCACGCCCAGTCCCATATCCACAGATGCAGCAATGGCAGTCCATTTCACGTGCTGGAAACCACGTGAAATCATGCCGTCTTGCCAGGCACACCAACTGCCGAAGCCCGACGCCGCCAGCACAAGCGCACCGGCCATCGTCAAAGTTCCGGCTCTTTTCCAAATCGGCTTCACCCGCCGACGGGGTTGGCTTTTATGCCTGGTTTTGGGTGTGGAGTTTTCGTTCGTCATGAGTCGCACTCCGCGTTTTCGACCATCCAACCGCAAAGTTCGGAAAACGAAATTCCGGCAAGAGCGGCCTGCTCCGGCACGAGCGACGTCGGCGTCATGCCTGGTTGCGTGTTGATTTCGAGGAAATAGAGGGACGTTCCGTCGAAACGGAAATCCGCCCGCGCCACCCCACGGCATCCCAGCGCCTTGAACGCGACGCCAGCCAAATGAAGGGCTTCGTCGTAGGTCTTCTTATCGATATCGGCGGGCAAAATATGACGCGAACCGCCGTCTGCGTATTTGGCGTCGTAGTCATAGAACTCGCGCTCTGTAACAATCTCGGTCACTGCCAGCGGGCGATCTCCCATAACGGAAACCGTCAGTTCGCGACCAGGAATGTACGCCTCAACCATGACCTCGTTGCCGAACGGCCACGAATTGGTAAAGGCGTCCCGGGAATCGCCATCCATCATGAAATAGATACCGACGCTGGAACCTTCGTTGGGTGGCTTGACGACGAAGGGCCGGGCTATGGGATCGTCGGCCAGTAATTCGGCCCGGCTGACAATGCGGTCCTCAACCACCGGAACCCCGGCGGCGGCAACAATGCGTTTGGCCATGGGCTTATCCATGGCCAGCGCCGAAGCCATCAGGCCGGAGTGGGTATAAGGGACGTCGAGGAAGTTGAGCAGGCCCTGAATGCATCCGTCTTCTCCGAAACGTCCGTGCAGGGCGTTGAAAACGGCATGGGGTTTGGGGAACAGGCGGGTCAACAGCGCGCCGGCGTCACGCTGCACATCGATGGCGGTCACCTGATAACCGGCTTCGCGCAGGGCGTTGGCGCACGACGCGCCACTGACCAGCGAAACCTCGCGTTCGGCGGACCACCCGCCCATGAGAACGGCCACATGCTTATTCATGGCGTCTCCTTTCGCATCGCCGGATCGGCAACTCCGACACGGCGGATTTCCCATTCCAGTTCCACGCCCGTCACATCTGCGACCCGTCGGCGAACATCTTCGCCCAGCCCTTCAAGGTCGGCGGCAGTCGCATCGCCTGCGTTAATCAGGAAATTGCAGTGCTTTTCAGACACCACTGCGCCGCCGCGGCGCAGCCCGCGGCAACCAGCCTGTTCGATCAGTTCCCAGGCCTTCCCGCCCTCGGGGTTCTTGAAGATGCTGCCACCGGTGGCAAACCGTGTCGGCTGCGTGGTCTCACGCTCGGATTGGATATGCTCCATGCGCCGCTCGATATCTTCGCGCAGGCCCCGACGCCCCCGCAGGCTTACGGAGGTAAAAATCCAATCGACGGCGACCGAACAACTGCGATAGGCAAAACCCATATCCCCGGCGCTCAAACGATGTTTCACGCCGTTTCCATCCAACGCCTCGGCTTCAACAAAAACATCCTTCAGTTCGACGCCGTAAGCCCCCGCGTTCATGCGAAGCGCCCCGCCTATGGTTCCGGGAATTCCGTTTAGAAACTCCAGACCCTCAATGCCTTCCTTCATGGCAGCGCGTGCGACGTGAATATCCATCGCCCCCGCGCCCGCACGAACACCGGTGTCCCGCACGTCGATGGTGCCGAATTCCCGGCCCATACGAATCACCACACCCGGTACGCCGCCGTCGCGGATAAGCAGATTGGAACCAACGCCTACAACCAGAGACACCGGCACATCGACCGGCCTACGCGAAAGGAAATCGGCCAGATCATTGGCATCGGCGGGCCGGAACATAACCTCCGCCGGGCCTCCGACCCTGAACCAGGTAATTTTCGACAAGTCGTATTCGGCTTCGTAGCTGCCGCGAACCTTGGGCAGACGCGCAATCAAACCGCCGTTGCTGTGTTGGATTTGCCGCGCCATCAGTCGCCCCCGTCCGCGTCGCCGTAACGAAGGCGGGTCAACTGTGCGGGCAAATCGTTGGCCCATGCGGTGATGTTTCCAGCGCCCAAACACACCACCAGATCGCCGGGGCGCGCCAGATCGTTAATCAGTTCTGGAAGTTCGTCGGCCCCGTCCAATGGCACGACCATGCGATGACCGTGGGCGCGCAGCCCGTCGACCAGAGCCTTTTGGTCAACGCCTTCAATCGGTGTTTCGCCCGCCGGGTAAATGTCGGCGACGATAACCACGTCGGCATCGTTGAAGCAGGTGCAGAACCCTTCGAACAGGTTTTGCAGGCGCGAATACCGGTGGGGCTGAACCACGGCAACGACCTTGCCATTGGCTTCCATGCGCGCGGCGCGCAGAACGGCTCCGATTTCCACCGGATGATGGCCGTAATCATCGACAACGCCGATGCCATCCACTTCGCCGGTTCGCGTAAAGCGCCGTTTGACACCTTCGAAATCAGCCAGCGCCCGCCGCAGAACGGGCTCCTCGATTTTCATCTCGTTGGCGATGACGATGGCGGCCAGGGTATTGCAGATGTTGTGCTCGCCCGACATGGGCAGGCTCAGTCCAACGATGGTGTGGCTGGTTCCAAGTTTGCGGTCGGTCAGCACGACGTCGAACCGGCTGCCGCCGGGAACCGTTTCCAGATTGATCGCCCTGACATCAGCCTGCGGGCTGAAGCCGTAGGTCACGACCCGGCGGTCGGTCACCTTGGGAATCAGCGCCTGCACCTCGGTGTCGTCGATGCAAAGTGCTGCAAAGCCATAGAACGGGATGTTCTCGACGAACACCCGGAAGGCCGCGCGCAAAGCATCGAAAGTGCCATAGTGATCCAGGTGTTCGGGATCAATGTTGGTGACGATGGCGATGGTCGCCGGAAGTTTGACGAAGGTGCCGTCGGACTCGTCGGCTTCGGCAACCAGCCAATCACCTTCGCCCAGCTTGGCGTTGGACCCGAACGCATTGATGATGCCGCCGTTTATCACGGTGGGATCGACCGCAGCGGTATCAAGAACCGCCGATATCAGGGATGTTGTCGTCGTTTTCCCGTGCGTTCCGCCAACCGCGATGGACCATTTAAGGCGCATCAGTTCACCCAGCATTTCGGCCCGCCGAACGATGGGGATCAGGCTTTTGCGCGCCGCCGCCACTTCCGGGTTGTCGGATTTCACGGCCGATGAAGTCACCAGCACCTGTGCTTCGCCAATGTTGTCGCCCGTGTGGCCGATAGAGACGGAAATCCCCATCTTCCTGAGGCGCTTAACATTGGCGTTTTCGGCGATGTCGCTTCCCTGAACCTTGTAACCCAGGTTGTGCAGGATTTCGGCGATACCGCTCATGCCGATCCCGCCGATGCCGACGAAATGCATGGGGCCAATATTGAGCGGTAACGCCATCATGCCGCATTCCCCCGGCTGTCGGTTCCGCCGCGCGGCAGCAGAAGGTGAGTAACCATGTCCGCCAACCCGTCGGCTGCATCGGCCCGGCCCACGGCACGGGCCGATGCAGCCGCTTTCTCAAGGGTCGCCGGCAAACTGAAAAGTGATTCAAGACGTGCGGCCAGACTGGACGGATCAAACGCGGCCTGCGGCATCAACCACCCACCACCCGCGTCGGCCACGGCATGGGCGTTGAAAGATTGGTGATCATCCGCCGCATATGGATAGGGCACCAGGATCGAAGGTCTTCCAACGGCAAGAACCTCGGCCACCGTCGATGCCCCGGATCGGCTGATCAACAGGTGCGTCCCGGCAAGACGTTCGGGAACGTCGGCGAAGAAGGTCCCGATCTCGGCCTCGACATGGTGTTCGCGGAAAGACGCTTCGGTCTCTTGCACATCTTCGGGGCGGCACTGCTGGGTGACGCGAAGCCTTTGTCGAATGCCGTCCGGCAATAGCCCCAGGGCCTGAGGAACGATTTCGGAGAACACGTGCGCGCCCTGACTACCGCCGAGAACGAGGACGTTGATCTGTCCTTCTGGCTCCATGCCGGGGAAATCACGATCCCGCACGGCGGCAACCGCCGGACGCACGGGCATTCCGATGTGGGAAACGTGCGACGCCGCATCCGCCGGAATGCTCGAAGTTTCCTCGAACGAGGTGGCGATAGCGGCAGCCTTGGACGCCATCATGCGGTTGGCGCGGCCCAAAATGGCGTTTTGCTCGTGGATGGCGGTTTTGATCCCGGCCATTCGCGCCGCCAGCATGGTCGGAACCGACGCATACCCGCCGAAACCGACAACGACGTCGGGCCCGATCCGTTTAAGTAGCCCGCGCGCCTGAAAGGTTCCCAGCGCCAGCGCCGAAACGCTTTTGACGCGGGCAAAGACGCCTTTACCCAACAATCCGCCGGCTTGAACGCGATGAACGTCAATGCCGCCTGCACCGTCTCCATGGGCGCTTCCGCGTTCGTCGGTCACCAGCGCTGCTGATATGCCGCGCCGCTCGAGCTCGGAAGCCAGCGCCACGGCAGGGAACACATGGCCACCGGTGCCACCGGCGGCGAGAACAACGGATGCGGTGCGGGGAGCGTTCATTTGTCCCCTCCCTGTCCGGGCCGCGACCGTGTCAGCGCCAGAACGATCCCCATGGTCAGGGCCAGCGCAATGATGGAAGAGCCGCCGTAGGAAATGAACGGCAGCGTCATGCCCTTGGGCGGCATCAGATGAACCGACGACGCCATGTTGATGATGGCCTGAAGACCGAACAGAACCAGCAACCCGGCGACCGCCAATACGATGAACAGGTTTTCTTCCCTGAGGATTCGCGCGAACCCCCGAAGCACAACAAAGGCGAAAAGAACGACGATCAAAAGACACACCAGAAGGCCGAATTCCTCGCCGGCGACGGCAAAAATGAAATCGGTGTGGGCATCGGGTAGAACCGCCTTGATATCGCCCTCGCCCGGGCCACGGCCGAACAGGCCGCCGTTGCGAAACGCCTCCAGCCCCTGCATCACCTGATAGCCTTCGCCCGCCGCAGGATCGAAAAAGCGGTCGATCCGGGCCTGAACGTGACCAAAGATGAAATAAGCGCCGACACCCGCGCCCAGGAACACCGCGGCAATGATCGCCACCCAGGCAAGCGGCAGTCCGGCAACGAAGAACTGAACGGCCCAGATGGCCGAAATGACAATGGTCATGCCCACGTCGGGCTGCATCAGCAAAAGGAAGGCGACCAGAACGAACAGCCCGGTGGCAATGGCATATCCGGGGAAGCGTTCGTCAAGCCGCTGTTCGGCGAACATCCAGGCCGAGAGAACGGCGAAGCTGGGTTTAATGAATTCGGACGGCTGCAACGAAACGGCGCCGATATGAAGCCACCGCGTCGCACCTTTGATTTCGGCACCGAACAGAAGCACCGCCACCATCAAAATAACGGCGCCGGCAAAGACCAGCGTCGAAAGCCGCCGCACGCCGCGTATCGAAACAAGGGACGCGCCGATCATCACGACCAGCGCCAGGGGCAGATAGACGAACTGCCTGCGGGCGAAATGATAGGTATCCAGACCAATGCGTTCAGCCGCGGGCGGCGAGGCGGCCAGCGTCAACACCGCGCCGATGGCCGCAATCAAGATAAGGGCGGTCAGGGTCCAGCGATCCACCGTCCACCACCAGCGGCCCAGCACGCTTGTATCGGTGCGTCCGATATTCATGAGCGCGCCTCCCGCCGAGAACCGGGAAGGGCCGAGACCAGCCGCTTGAAGGCATCGCCGCGCGCTTCGAAATCGCTAAATTGATCGAAGGACGCGCAGGCCGGTGAAAGAAGAACAATGGCATCGGACAGTCCGTCCATCGTAGCCGCTTCGAAGGCCGCGTGAACGGCAACGTCCAGGGTTCCTGAAACACTAACGGCGCACTTACCGGACAGGGAATTGGCAAAGTCTTCCCTGGCCTCGCCAATCAGGAACGCATGCCGGATCGGCGAAAGGTGGCCTTCAAGCGGGTCGAGCCCGCCTTCCTTGGCCAGACCACCGGCGATCCAGTAAACATTTTCGTAGCAATCCAGCGCGCGGGCGGCGGCTTCGCCGTTGGTCGCCTTGCTGTCGTTAACGAAGGTAATGCCGTCGACGGTTGCAACGGTTTCCTGACGATGGGCCAACCCCGGATAGGTCTTGATCGCAGCCACGATATCATCGCGCGCGATCCCTGCGGCCCGCGCGGCGGCATACCCTGCAGCGGCATTTTGCCAATTGTGCTCGCCGGGAAGGTTGGCGACGCCCTTTAGATCGAGAACCGGTTCCGCCGCGCCGCACTGATCGTCGATCAGTTCGCCATCGACCACATACACGCCACCGGCTATCGCACCTTTGATCGAGATCGGAATAACCCGCCGCTCGTTTCCGTCGCTTAAGTCGGCGAAGATTTCAGCCGAGCGCCGGTCATCAACGCCGACGATTGCGATCAGCCGGGAATCGCCGGAACGGAAGATCCTGCGCTTCGCCGCCACATAACCATCCATCCCGCCGTGACGGTCCAGATGATCGGGTGAGATATTGATCAAAACCGCAATGTCGAAGGTCGCTTCGTCGAGAAGATCGAGCTGGTAGGACGACAACTCAAGGACATAGACGCCCTCGGCCCCGAATTCCGCCAAACCGAGCGCCGGAGCACCCAGGTTTCCGCCTGTTTCCACCTTGCGCCCCGAGTGCGAAAGGATGTGGCCGACCAGCGATGTGGTGGTGGATTTTCCGTTGGTTCCGGTAATTCCGATATAGCTCGCTTTGGGCTGTGAACGGGCCAGAAGCTCAATATCGCCGATCACCGGGCATCCGGCCTCGCGGGCCAGCGCCACCACCGGATGGGGGGTGGGATGGGTCAACGGAATTCCCGGGCTGAGAACCACGGCCGACGTGCCGGCCATCCGCTCGGGGGCAGGTTCAAAAACGTCGAAACCTTCATCAAGGGCGGTCGACCGTGCTCGCTCGTTGTCGTCCCAGGCCCATACCCTCGCGCCGCCCATGGCCAGAGCCCGCGCCGTGGCGAGGCCCGAACGGCCAAGCCCGACGACGGCAACCGAGCGATCAGCAAAGGAAGAAACTGGGATCATTTCCGCCCTCACCGCAGTTTCAGTGTGGAAAGGCCGATCAGCGCCAGAATGGTGGCGATGATCCAGAAGCGGATGACGATGGTCGATTCCGCCCAACCCTTCTTTTCAAAATGATGATGCAACGGGGCCATGCGGAAGACGCGACGCCCGGTCAGCTTGAACGACGCGACCTGCACGATGACCGAAACCGTTTCCAGCACAAACAGGCCGCCGACGATGGCCAGAACCAGTTCGTGCTTGGTGATGACGCTGATGGCACCCAGCGCACCGCCCAATGACAGCGACCCCGTGTCGCCCATGAAGACGGCTGCGGGCGGCGCGTTGAACCACAGGAAGCCGAGGCTGGCGCCAACCAGCGCACCGCAGAAAACGGCAAGTTCGCCGCTGCCGGGAACGTAATGAATTTGCAGGTAATCGGAAAAACCGCTGTGCCCGACCAGATATGCGATCAGCGCAAAAACGCCAATGGCAATCATCACCGGAACGATGGCCAGACCGTCGAGGCCGTCGGTCAGGTTCACCGCATTGGAGGCGCCGACCATCACAAACAGCGAAACCACGACGAAAAACCAGCCGAGGTTAAGCAAAACACCCTTGAAGAACGGCACCGCCAGAGATGTGCTCAACGTGCCGGGCAAAAGCTGCATGATCCAAAGCGTGGCCGCCAGAGCAATCGCCGTCTGGGCGAGAAGTTTGGCTTTCCCCGGCAGCCCCTTGCTTTCGCGGCGCGAAACCTTGAGCCAGTCGTCGGCGAAACCGATGGCGCCAAAACCCACCGTCACGAACATAACGATCCAGACAAAACCGTTTTGCAGGTCGGCCCACAACAGGGTCGAGAATGATATCGCCAGCAAAATCAGGAACCCGCCCATGGTCGGGGTTCCCTTCTTGGTGATCAGGTGGCTTTCCGGCCCGTCGTCGCGGATCGGCTGGCCGCCGCCCTGAACCTTGCGAAGATGCCGGATCAGAACCGGCCCCAGAAGAAAGCTGATGATCAGGGCGGTCATCACCGCCGCGCCGGTGCGGAATGTCAGGTATCGAACGACGTTAAGAACGGCGATCTGATCGGCCAACGGGACTAGTAGGTTATAGAGCATCTTTCGCCTTTAACTCCCGTTGACCACTATCTTTGACGAGGTGTCGCCATCGTCCGAACCCAAAGCCAGAAGCGCCTCGACCACCTTCGCCGTGCGGCTTCCCGCCGAACCCTTGACCATCACCACGTCACCGGGACGAACGGCCGCCGTAACCATCGGCGCCAGGGTTTCGGCATCGGCGGCGTGTCCCGCGCGCATGTCGTTGGGCAGCGCATCCCAAAGGCGCGCCATGTCGGTTCCGGCGGTAAAAACTTTTGCAATCCGGTTGCGTTGCAAAGGTTCGGCAAGAGCGGCATGCATGTCCGGCGATAGCGTGCCCAACTCCAGCATGTCGCCCAAAACGGCGATGCGGCGACCGTCGCCCTGCGGCGTGGCGAGACCCAGGTTCTCGAACGCCGCGCCCATGGAAATCGGGCTGGCGTTATAGCTTTCGTCAATAAGATCGAATGCGCCGTCCCCGATGGGAACGCTGTGGCATTGGCCGCGCCCCTTGGGAGCCTGAAGATCGGCGAGCGATGCGGCGACCGCAACGACGTCGCCGCCAGCAGCCCATACAGTTGCAAGGACGGCCAATCCGTTTTCGACCCAGTGGCGGCCCGGAATACCGATGTTAAAGCGGATGGTCTCGGACCCGACGACGGCACGAACGAGCGATCCATCACTTTGTTGCTGAACGCCAAGCAGCCGCACGTCCGTGGTTTCATGAGCGCCGAAGGATACGATCCGTTCGATCCCCGATTTCCGTGCCGCACTTGCCAGATGGTCGAAAAACGGGTTGTCGCGGTTGAGCACCGCCACGCCACCCTTCTCGACACCTTCGAAAATTTCGGCCTTGGCGTCGGCGATTTCCTCAACGCTGGCAAAGAATTCGCTGTGAACGGGTTGCACCGTCGTAATCATCGCCACATGCGGGCGGGCAAGCCGCGTCAGCGGCGAGATTTCGCCGCTATGGTTCATGCCCATTTCCAGCACCGCGTAGTCGGCGTCGCGTGGCAAGCGGGCGAGACTTAACGGCAATCCCCAATGGTTGTTGAGGTTGCCTTTGCTGGCGTGAACCGAAGAATGGCGGCCAAGGGTTTTTTTCAGCGCGTCCTTTGTGCCTGTTTTTCCGACACTTCCGGTAACCGCAATAACGGTTGCGCTGGTTCGACCCCTGGCCGCTCCCCCTAAATTCCATAAAGCCGCGAAGCAATCGTCAACGAGAAGCAACTTATCGTCCGACACGCCGTCGCCGATGGGGTGCGATACAATTGCCGCCACCGCACCGCGTGCCAAGGCGTCGGAAACAAAGTCATGACCGTCGAACGACGGTCCGGCGATGGCGATAAACAAATCACCCGGCTCAACCGTACGGCTGTCGATGGATACACCTCTGGCCGACCACTCACCCCTTGTCTGCCCGCCGGTGGCCTTTGCCGCCTCGATGGCGGTCCACAAAACGGCTTTTTCCAGGGTGCGATCGATCATTGCCCGACCCCCGCGATCACGTCGCGAACAACCTGGGCGTCATCGAACGGAAGCACTTCATCGCCGACGATTTGCCCGGTCTCATGCCCTTTTCCGGCAACCACCAGAAGGTCGCCCGCTTTCAGCGTGCCGATTGCCATTGCGATGGCCTCGGCGCGATCCCCGATCTCGGTCGCGCCGGCGCAGGCGGCGAGGATCTGCTTGCGGATCTCGGTGGCATCCTCGCTTCGCGGATTGTCGTTGGTGACGAAAACGGCGTCCGCTTTCTCCTGACCAATACGTCCCATCTGCGGGCGTTTGCCGGCATCCCGGTCCCCGCCGCAACCGAAGACGACCACCAACCGGCCGCTCACATGGGGGCGCAACGCTGTCAAAACGCTGGCAAGGGCATCAGGCGTATGGGCGTAGTCGACAAAAATGGGCGCACCGTTTGGATGCCGGGCGCACAATTCAAGACGGCCACGAACCCCTACCAGGTGTTCAAGCGACCCAGCCGCTTGATGCGCTTCCTCGCCGCAGGCGATGGCCAAACCGAGCGCACACAAGGCGTTGTGAGCTTGGAACGCACCAACCAGCGGAAGTTCCGCCGAAACCGCATCCCCAAGAATTTCGAGTTGTAATGTCTGACCGGCGGAGCTCGCCTCGACGTCAACCAGACAAATATCCCGCCCCTTGCGGCCATAGGTGATAACGCGCAAACCCCGACGCTGTGCAGCGTCGGCAAACATCTCGGCATGGCCGTCATCGGCATTGAGAACCACGGTGCCGCCGGTTTCGACCAATTCCTCGATGAGACGCAGCTTGGCCGTCGCGTAGGCCTCCATCGACCCGTGGTAATCCAGGTGATCACGGCTAAGATTGGTAAAACCGGCCACCGAAAAGCGAACACCATCAAGCCGGAACTGATCCAGCCCGTGACTGGAAGCCTCCATCGCCAGACGGTCGATGCCGGCCTCTGAAATTTCCCGAAGCAGGCGGTGCACCTCGACCGCATCCGGCGTCGTCAGGTTCCCGCCCAGTTTGATCCCCGGCCCGCTGACGCCCAGGGTGCCAAGGCAAGCCGCATCAAAACCCAGCCGGGTCCACATCTGTTGCAGGAAGGAAACCACCGACGTTTTGCCGTTGGTGCCGGTGACGGCAGCGATGGTTTGCGGCTGAAGTTGATAAAACCGCGCCGCCATCAAGGCAAAGGCGCGGCGCGGATTTTCCACGGTTAGAAGGTTGGCGGGCTGTGTCGGTGGGTGCAGGCGGGTACCCGGCGGCGCCAGCACGGCGGCGGCTCCCCGGCCAAGAGCCTCGGGAATGAACTCACGCCCGTCGGACCGTTCCCCCGGAAACGCCGCAAACAGGAAACCGGGTCGAACCATGCGCGAGTCGCAGGTAAGTCCGGTAATTTCCGTTTGCCCGAATTCCGTTAGGCCAGCCAATTGCGTTTCATCTCCGTTTATCAGTTCAGTGAGACGCACCCTGGGTCTCCCTCGCATCCGCGATGGCTTCCCTGAGTGCGACCATTAGGGTTCCTTTGGTCGGTTTTGCGATGCGACGCGCATCTCCGCCCTCCAGCTTCGTCGGCGCGATACCCATCAAGGGAGCCATCCGCTCGATAATCCGCCCGACCATGGGCGCCGCCACCCAGCCGCCTGTGGCGTAATTGAACGTCCTTTTGTTTCCGTGGGGCCCATCGACCAGCGCCAGAACCACGTATCGTGGGTTTTCCATGGGGAAGGCGCCGACGAACGACGAGATCAGATCCTTCTTGCGGTAGCCACCGGCAACCTGTTTTTCAGCCGTTCCCGTTTTTCCGCCGATCCGGTAGCCCGCGACGGCAGCGTTCTTACCGGTTCCGTGCTTGACCACCAGTTCCATCAGGCCGCGTACTTTCTTCGACGTATCGGTGGTCAGGACGCGCTCGCCCGTGATCGACGAACCTTGCTCGTGACGCAGCAGGGTCGGTCCGTATTGCACACCGCCGTTCACCAGCGTCGACACGGCACTGGCCAGTTGCAGCGGGCTGACGGCGATGCCGTGGCCATAAGAAATCGTCATGGTGTTGATTTCGCGCCACCGACCGGGGCTCAGCGGGCGGCCCACCTCGGGCAATTCGACGGCTGGCGACGATAAAAGGCCCAGGCGTTTCAGATAATCCCGTTGGGCTTCGCCGCCCACATCGACGGCCATCTTGGCCGCCCCGATATTCGACGAATGAACGAGGATTTCGGGAACCGAAAGCCAACGGTTTTTGGCGTGATAATCGGAGATCGTAAACCGTGCGACACGGATCGGCTTGCTAGCGTCGTAGCCGCCCTCAAGGGTCACGGTCCCGGCATCCAGCGCCATGGCTGCCGTGAACAGCTTGAAGGTCGAACCCATTTCATAGACGCCCAGCGCGGCGCGATTAAATCCCGCCTCGCCACGCAAGGTTTCGGAAATATTGGGGTCGAAATCCGGCAACGAGGTCATGGCCAGGGTTTCGCCGGTATTGGCATCCAGTACGACGGCGGCTCCGCCCAGCGCACGAAATTCCTGAACCGCACGGGCCAGTTCATCGCGCACGATCGATTGCAGACGAATATCGAGCGAAAGGTTCAACGGCCCGGCGCGTTCGCGAAGGCGGGCGTCGAAGAACCGTTCCACACCGGCGATGCCACGTCCATCCAGATCGGTCAGGCCCAGCACATGGGCCGCCGCGCGACCATGCGGATAAACCCGGCGTTCGCCGCGCTGAAACTGAATGCCGGGAATGCCAAGACGGTTGATCTCAAAATGCTGGGTCGGCGTCAGATTGCGCCTCACCCAAACAAAGCGCGATGGCGAGGATAGCTTTGTCGCGATGGCGTGACGGTCCAGATCGGGAAGAACGGAGCCCAGCCGATTGGCCGCATCGACCGGATCAAGGACTTCGCGCGGATCGGCATAAACGGAAACCGTCGGCAAACTGGTTGCCAGAACGAACCCGTTGCGATCAAGAACATCGGCCCGTTCGGCTGTCCATGACCGGGCATCGGTGCTTTGGGCAAGCTGCGGTTCGTGGGCCTGATCCAGAACGGTCAGTTCCACCAGCCTTCCGGCAATGACGCTAAAGGCCAGCCCGAAAAGAACGGCGGTAACGACAACCCTGTTACGTCCCGTATCCAAGGCCCGCTTGCGGGATCCTTCAAGCCGGACACGATTGGTTTCCCACGGTTTGCGCTCGGCGGGGAACGGCAGCTTCTGCTGGTTCATCGCACACCCCTCTGGTGTTGGCCGCGTTCTTTGAACGCGACGCTTTTGGCGGATGCCGCACCCGAGCCGTTCTCGGCCTTTTGCGGCAGTTCGGAAAGATCTTGCGGCGCACCCACTTGGCGAGCCGAAACGGGACGCAGATCGAGATGACGCTCGGCCAGACGCCGAAGTCTCTCGGGGTCGTTCAAGTGGGACCATTCGGCGCGCAGCACGTGAATAGCGCGCTCTTCGTTCAAAATGCCCCGATCAATAGACGAAAGCTCGTCTTCAAGGTCCTGAACCTGATACTTCACACCGAACAGCACGACACTCAGCGCCGCCGCCAGAAGGATCGCTAACAGGGTTGCCTGACGGATCATGCCGCACCCCCGTCGCGCTGGACTTGCGCGGGCGCATCGGTTCGTTCGGCGGCGCGCAGGCGTGCTGATCGCGCCCGCGGATTGGACCGGCATTCCGCGTCGGATGGCTTGAGCGGCCGCTTGGAAACGAGTTTGAACGTCGGAGCCGGACCGCTAACATCCATATCCGGCAGATGGCGGCTGCCGCGCGCATCGGCCCCGCTGCGCTGGCGCATGAACAGCTTGACCACGCGGTCTTCCAGCGAATGGAAGGAAACCACCGCCAGACGACCGCCCGCCTTCAAAAGTGTTTCGGCAGCAGCAAGGCCACGGTCCAGTTCGGCCAGCTCTTCGTTGACGTAGATGCGAAGCGCCTGAAACGTGCGGGTCGCCGGATCAATGCCATCGCGCGCCCGAGGAAGAACGCGGCGGATAATACTGGCCAATTGCCCGGTGGTCGAAATCGGAGCAACTTCGCGGGCGGCAACAATGGCGCGCGCAATGCGCCGTGAGGCCCGCTCCTCGCCATACTTATAGATAATGTCGGCCAGTTCTTTTTCGCCCGTTTCGCTGACCACATCGGCAGCACTGGTTCCGGCCTTTTCCATGCGCATGTCCAGCGGGCCGTCGTCACGGAAGGAGAACCCGCGCGCTGCGTCGTCGATCTGCATGGACGATACGCCGACATCCAGCGCAACGCCGTCAACCGCGCCGACACCGGCATCGGAAAGCAAGCGGTCCATATCGCCGAAACGGCCTTCGATGACATTCAGACGGTTCGGGTATTGTTTGGAAAGTTCGGCGCCACGGGCCACCGCTTCGGGGTCGCGGTCAATGCCCCACACCTTGCAATCGGCGGCATCAAGAACGGCCCGGCTGTAACCGCCGCCGCCAAAAGTACCATCAACATAAATACCCCCGTCGCGCGGGGAAAGCGCGTCGAGGACTTCGTTGAGCATTACAGGGATGTGAGTTCCCTCGGTCGCCATTACCCCTCCGTATCCGTTGGAGGATCGTTGCGCCGCAGACGCAAGGTCGCGCCACGCGAACGCGCGCGCTCGAAGGCGTTCAGGGAATGCTTGCCGTAGGCGTCGGGTTCCCAGATTTGCATGCGGGCGCCACGGCCGACGAATAGAGCCTGGGTGGTGATGTTTGCGTGGGCCAGCAATTCGGGGGGCAGGACCACGCGGCCTTCGGGGTCAAACGCCAGGGGATGGGCGTTTTCCAGGATAACGGAAGCAAGGTCGTCCTGTTCGTCGGAGAACATGTCGAGGTCGTCGAGGCTGTCGCTGAGACGGGCCATGAAGTCTTCGCCGCAGGCTTCAATGGCAGGGGATTTGAACAGGGGATAGGCGAAGAGGCCGCTGAAGGTTTGACCCTTGAAAGCGTCGCGGAAGAGCTTGGGCACCGAGACCCGACCCTTCTTGTCTATTTTGTTGACGTGCCTGCCTACGAGCAGCGCCATTTCAACCTCTGATATTCCCCTGGGATCGCTGGCCGGGAGCCCCGAGCACCCGAAACGATCCGCTATTTCCCCAAAGTGTCCCTGACGGGTATGATTGGGATATCATGGGACACTATGGGAGTCAATGGGACATCATGGTTTTACTTGGGTTAATAAAGGGTTAGCGGCCTCGGATTTCCGGTCATTACAATGTTGATTGAAATGATTTTGATGTATGACTGGACGAATTAACCCCTATTCAAAGTCAAAATTCCGGCGAGATTGTGTTCTATCTATGTTCTTCTGTTGAATTCTTCATGGCAACGCCGTGGCAAGTCGTTGGTTTCGGCGTTACGGCACGGAAGTATCCAGACGCCGAAGCATGTATCGTTTGGGATCTTTGAATTCGGTAAAGCCGTAGGAACGATAGAATTCATGGGCATCTGCGGTTCCCAGGAACCAGCGGTCCAGGCCACTCAGCGGCGGATAGGCCATGATGGTATCGACCAGCCAATGACCAAGGCCTCGCCCGCGAAAATTCTCCAGCACGAAGACATCGCTCAACCACGCCATGCGGGCGTAATCGGTGACCACACGGGCAAATCCGATTTGCCGGTCGCCCGAACTGTAGCCGTCACCCGCCTTGTAAAGGCCAAATACGACAGCATTGTCGACCGAGCGGTCGAACATCTCGCGGCTCAGGTGCCGCCCCCAATAAGCCTCGGAGACGAAATTCCAGATTAAATCCCGATCAAGGCGCGCGTGATCGGAGCTGATAACAAAGGCATCCCGACGCCACTCTTCCACCGACACTTCCCTCTCCCAGCTTTACGCGTGACTGAATCGGGAAATATGCGGGAATCGCCGTTAAGAAGGGCTTAAGGAAAAAGATGAGGGAGATAATGTCAGACGGCCTGTAAGCCGGGTTCTGTCCCCGCCCTTTTGGGGCGATGGATGGCCATTCATCTGGGACGCCTGTTACCAAACGCCTCGCGCAACCTACCCGGACAGCGGTGCGAAAACCCACTTGCAGGGGCGAACCCTGCCTGCCGTCCCTATTCGGTTTTGCTCCCGGTGGGGTTTACCATGCCGCCCCTGTCGCCAGGGGCGCGGTGCGCTCTTACCGCACCCTTTCACCCTTGCCGACCGGCCTCGAAAGGCGGATCGGCGGTTTGCTTTCTGTGGCACTTTCCCTGGGGTCGCCCCCGCCGGGCGTTACCCGGCACCGTGTTTCCGTGGAGCCCGGACTTTCCTCCCCCCAAGCCCTTTCGGGAATTTGGAGGGCGGCCATCCAGCCGTCTGACATCCTTAAGGTTAAACCGTTAGATCGCGGGGTCAAGTCCTGTCGGAAACTTCAGCCGTCGACAAAAGCACGCCCAGTCGGCGGGCAACCTCGCGCAACGGGGGCGGACCGGGCTGATCGGCAAGATATCGCCTTCGAAAAGCCACCAACGCCACCGCGAAATCCGATGTGTCATAACCGAATTCGCGCAACATAACGGGAATCTCATCCGGATCGGCACCGAAGGAAGCCTCGTCATCGGGCCATAGTCCGATGCCTTCGGCGGCCAGCCTCTTCCAGTCAAACAATTCGCCGGGATCGGTTTTGCGGCTGGGCGCGATGTCGGAATGGCCGACCACGTTGCGCGACTGGATGGGGGGACGGATCAGAATTTCGCCCGCCAATTCAATCAGCGCCAACATTTGTGCCTCGGAGAAGGGCCGGTAGCCGAACTCGTGACCGGGATTGACCAACTCGATGCCGATGGACCGCGCGTTTATATCGGTGTGGCCGCGCCACGACGAAACGCCCGCGTGCCAGGCGCGCATTCCCTCGGGAACCAGTGCATGGACAGCCCCGTCCTCGTCGATCATGTAGTGGGCGCTTACGCGCGCGTCCGCGTCGCACATACGTTCCAGCGCGTCCTGCGCCGTCGGCATCCCGGTATAGTGAATGACCAGCATATCGATGGGCGCGCCACCCGGTCGTTCATCGAAGTTGGGCGAGGAAAATTCCGCCATATCACTTCAGCCCGCGTTCCTTCTCAATGGTGTCGTACGCGGCGTTGATGCCCGCCATCTTGTCGTTGGCGACGTCGACGAATTCCTGGGGCATTCCCTGCGCGATCAGCGCATCGGGATGGTATTTGCGAATCAGTTCACGGTAGGTGCGCTTGATTTCGGCGTCGGTGGCGTCCCGCGAAAGGCCCAGCACCTGATAGGGGTCGGCCTCGTTCGGCCCCATATGCCCCGCGCGGATGCGCTCGAAGGTGTGTTGATCGAAACCGAAGATGGCGGCCACTTCGGCAAGGTATTGCAGTTCGGCTGCGTTGACGCCGCCATGCGCCTTGGCGATGTAAAACAATCCGCCGAGCAGTTCTTCGAGAACGTCGGGCTGACGGACAAACATTCCAGCAATCTGGCTGGCGTAAGGCTCGAAACCGGTGGGGTCCTGCCGCGCCTCATTGAACAGCTTTCCCACCGGCCCCATTTCCTCGGGCGGAATGCGGAAAACTTCCTTGAAGGCACGCACTTCTTCGGGCGCAACATGGCCGTCGGCCTTGGCCATCTTGGCGCCCAGCACGATAACGGCGACAGTAAAAGCCATCTGGCGGTCGCCGACACCCGGCACGGCAGCCTGCTCGCCCCCGCCACCGAAAACGCCCTGGGCCTGCTTGTTCTTATCGACCATCATATGGCCGGCGTAGGCTCCCATGAGTGCGCCCAGCGGTCCGCCAAACGCGAACCCCGCCATGCCGCCAATGACCTTACCCCAAATGCTCATGCTTTCTCCCGCACTCCCAATCGTCAAATTTTCACCAAGGATAACCCGCAATGGGAATGAGGCAAGACGCTAATCGAACCCGACGCGGCCAACGGCAGGAAGTTTCAGCGCGGGGTTCTTCGCATCGAGCCCGAAAGTAAGGCCGAGGATATTGAGTTCCAGCCCTTCCTCGACGCCCACGAGAATCCCAAGCAGGCCGAATAGCGACAATTGGAACCCCGTGCCGCTGGGGCTGCGCGCCACCAGACCGCCGTTCGGGATGTAGTCCTTGCCGATGGCGGTGGGCGGAAGGTCCACCTTCAGTTCCGGGACCTCGCGCGCCACGTGGGCGGTGAAGGTGTTGCTGTTGGGACCGGGCCAGACCCGGTATTGGTGGGTATGGGGATAGCTCCGCGCGGCCATGTCAACGCGCGCGATGACGTCATCCACCCCCTCGCCGCGCAAATCCGCAATGATCTTTGGCGCAGACCCGAACCAGCGGGCATCTGCCGCGCGATCGCTGATGGCAAGCGCGGACATTCCACGTCTGGCGCGCCAGCCGATCACTTCGTAAACGCGAAACGCGGGGGCATTTGTCGGTTTGACGGCAATCCAGCTATGAACGCCCAGAGTTCCGCGCCATCCCCATGCCCGCGCAACATAGACCTGAACCACGGCTTCCTTCGTTTGCGCCGGGTCAGGCGCAATGCCGACGGACGCGCGGCTTGCTGTATGCCAACTATCCGCCAAGGTTCGGCGCGCTCCCGATATGGTAAAAGCGATCATCAAACACAGGATGAGAACCGTTGAGAAAATCCATAAATTCCGTTTCATTAGCGCTATACATAAGTGTTGGATCGCCCCGCGCCAAGGACCCGCAACGACGCGTTTGACCAAATTTAGTGCCCATTTATACTAAATATTAATGCACACCATCGGACACTTCCCGATATATTGGTGAAATCCGTCGGGATGTCACCGGTGGCCGGAGAATTATGTTGAGATCCAAAGGCGCAAGATTGGCATGGGTCTACGTTGGCGTTTGTTTGATCGCCAGCGCGCCTGCTTTTGCCAACCCGTTATCGGGCGAACTGCGGAGCTTGCTGCAAACGCACCCCGATATCCAGAGCGCTGAGAAATCGATGGGCTCGACGCGCGAGGAGGTCAATAAACTTCGTGCCGAGTACTTGCCCACGGTCGTGTTCAACGCAGATATGGGCCATCAGACACTGGACAACCCATCGCTCAGGGCCTCCAACACCGCCCCGTATACGCGCGCGCGCCAGACCGCATCGCTGACGGTTACCCAGAATCTTTTCAACGGATTTTCGACCACTTCGGGCGTTCGCATCGCGCAATTGAATTCCGAGGTCGCGAAGCTGTCGCTGGAGGGCACGCGCCAGAACATTCTGCTTGAGGGAATTCGCGCCTACATTACCGTGCAGCGCCAAAAACGCCTGATCGATCTTTCCTTTAGCAATGAAGACAACATCCAGTTCCAATTGAATCTGGAGGACGAACGTGTCCAGCGTGGCGCGGGCATTGCCGTCGACGTCCTGCAAGCCAAGTCGCGCCTTCAAATCGCCAAAGAACGCCGCGTTTCCTTCGAGGGCGCGTTGGAAGATGCCATCAGCCGGTATGTGAAGGTCTTCGACCACGCCCCCGATCTTGACGCCATGGCGGACCCGCCCGCCCCGATCGAGCTCATACCGCCGGAACTCGAACGAGCGGTCGAAATGGCTCTCACCTTCAACCCGGCGATCTCGAACAGCGCCTCTAGCGTTGCGGTCGCCCGCGAAACGAAACGACGAACAACTTCCGAGTACTATCCGTCGGTCGACCTGGTCGGAAAGTGGAGCTTCGACAAAAACGTCGATTCGACCCTTGGCGTGAAACGGGACTATCAGTTCCTCTTGCAGGCCAGTTGGGATTTGTTTACGGGATTATCGACCCAGGCGTCCGAAACCCAAGCGGCGTTCGATTTGGGCGCGAGCATGGATCGGGAAAATCTGGCCAGTCGCAATGTCGTGGAGCAAACGAGGATTTCCTGGCAGGCATTGCTGACGGCCCGCAAGCGCGTTGAACTTCTGGAAAACGCGGTCAGCATCGCATCCGAGGTGTTCGACGCCCGCCAGAAACTGCGCGAGGCAGGCAAGGAAACGGTGATTAACGTCCTCGATTCCGAAAACGAAATCTTCAACGCCCGCATCAATTTCGTTCAGGCATCCTATGACGAACAACTGGCCATCTATCAGCTACTGCTGGCGATGGGGCAATTGACTTCGGAATTGATGGAACTGGGCTAGCCAACCAGCGTCGCAAAAGCACCATCGGACTGATCAAGTTCCGATAGCTTCCCGGCCGCCAGTTCGAAATACCAGCCATGCAGACGAAGGGTTCCGGCATCTAGGCGCGAGCTTACCCAAGGGTATCCACGCAAATTTTCTAGCGAAGCCGCGATGGCCGCCTTTTCCATGCACCGCGCGGTGTCGGTCTCGCCAGCCTCACCCAATTCTGCCAGCGCCTGGCGCCGGGCCGGTTCGAAGGCCGACACCCATTCGGTCACATGGGGAAAGGTGTCTGCGGTTTTCGACGGCCCCTCGATAAGCGCATGGATTCCGCCGCAATGGGAATGCCCGAGAACGACAATATGTTCAACGCCAAGACCCAGCACGGCATATTCAAGGCCCGCAATGGTCGCGTTTCCAGCCGTCGCGATCGGTGGCGGAACCATATTGGCGACGTTTCTGATGACGAACAGCGAACCAGGTGATGCCTGCAACAAAACGCTGGGACTGACCCGCGAATCGGCACAAGCGACAATCGCCACCTTGGGATGCTGGCCGTTCTCCACCAAGTCGGAAAACAGGGCCGGATCCTGCTCGAAAAAGCGTTCGCGGAATTTACCGAAACCGTCGACTAATTCTTTTACCGCCATTTTTTGATTTTTGGGCCGACACCTAGTCGGCACCGCCTCCCGCTGTTTTAGATATCCACGAAAAAGAGCGTGAAATGCAAAGGACACCCCCCGCTTTTCACGCTCTTATACCAAGGATCGGCTAAAAAGCCCTCTATAATTAGTGGCCCATCAGCACCGGAATAGTGGCTTCCTGCAAGACCTGTTGCGTGGCATTTCCCATGATCAGTTCACGAAAACCGCTGGCGATGAAAGCGCCCATCACAAGCGCATCGGCGCCGATTTCGTCGCAGGCCTGCAACAACGCATGGCCGCCCAATGGCTTGTCGGCCATTTTTGCGAAAACCCGGGTTTCCGCCTTAACGCCATGCAGCAGCAAATAATCCGCCAGTTCCTGAGCGACGGCTGCCGGTGTGCGGTCACTTTCCGCCGTTAGCACCGTGACCTTCTCGGGATTGGGAAAGCAGTTGTTGGCGGCAGCCACGGCGCGCGACGCTTCCGCGCTGCCATTCCATGCAATCGCCAAATGACGGCCCATGACTTTCGGGGTTTCCGGCGGTGCGACAAGCGCCGCGCGCCCGGTTTCGAAAAGACCCGCCTGCGCCGCCATCGTTGTCGCCAGCTTCGGTTTTAATGTCGGCTTTCCGACGACAACCAGATCGGCCAATCGCCCGCGGTGCCGAATAACATCGTCAACGCGGCCAACATCTTCGACCATGCGCGCCGAAAACTCACCCGGCGGCGGATTTTCGGACACGACCGGCACCCCGTCTCTGGCGCAAATCTCGTCGAACAGCCTTCGCGCAATGTCGGCGCGTTCCGTAACCCCCTTTTCGGATATGGAAACCAACTCATCGGCCATTGCGCCGGTAACGCCTTCGCCAAACGCCGGCACGGCATGCAAGGAGTCGGCGCGCACGTGCAACACCTCGGCGTGGCTGCCAATGTTCCGAGCCACCATCAGCCCAGTCTCGATGGTCGACCGGGCAGTCTCCGTTCCACGAACTGAAATCAGGATTTTCTTGATGGGCATACTATTGTTCCCTCCGTAATATTCTGCGGCGCCAACAAGTTTATCGGTCGCAGCGGGAAAATGAAATAATCGCTTTACGAGCGGCATATATGAGCCACAACTATTAGATAGGAATGACACAGCGCATCTTCCATGCGTCAATTCGCATTTTTTTGACATTTCCATAAACACATAAGGGTTTTCTTTCGCGACATAGCGCATTTCGGGCGATCCAGCTTGATTTCGACCCGGGGTTGACGTAAAAACGCCGCGAAAAAAACGCGTGCCGAAAAATCGGCATGGCGGCGTAGGAAACGTCAATACTGTTCCTAGAGAGAGAAGTCGGCTCACCGGTTTCGCGTGACGATGATCGTCAGGGTAGTTCCGCAACGATGTTGGAATTTCACCAGTGCGTCTTCGATCCAACCGGGAAAGGCCGCATTTAAAAGCGGGAGATATCCGCATGGCGGAAGAAAAAGTAATGAATCGTTGGATGGTCGTCGTCGGCGCCATCCTTATCCAGCTTAGCCTCGGCGCCATTTACGCCTGGGCCGTGTTTACCCCCGCCCTGCGGGCCGACGGCTGGTCGCGCGTTGATACCCAGTACGTCTTTGCACTCGGCCTGGCGACGTTCGCCGTTGTCATGGTATGGGCCGGTCGCCGCCTTAACGATTGGGGGCCGCGCAAGCTGGCCTGGGTCGGCGGCATCGTTCTCGGCATTGGCTACGTTTTGGCTGGCCTGTTCGCCGGCACGAATTTCTGGGCCATCCTGATCCTCATCGGGCTCGTCGGCGGCGCCGGAATCGGCCTTGGTTACGTGGTTCCCATCGCTGTTGGAATGCGCTGGTTCCCCGACCGCAAGGGCATGATCACCGGTCTGGCAGTGGCCGGCTTTGGCTTTGGCGCCATGGGCTGGGTCAAACTGGCGGGGGCCTGGGGCCATTTGCTGGAAAACGTCGGTCTGTCGATGACTTTCTCCATTTACGGCGTCGCCTTCGCCGCGTGCGTGATTGTCGGCGGCATCTGGATGAAGTTCCCACCCGCCGGATGGCGGCCGGAAGGCTACACCCCGCCCGAAGCAGCGGCCGGGGCGACCAACGGGACCGTTGCATTCAACAGTCAGGAAATGCTGTCCACGGCCCAGTTCTATCTGCTTTTCCTTGGCTTCACGATCAGCGCCGGCGCCGGCCTTATGTCGATCGGCCTGATGAAGCTGTACCCAATGGAAGCGTTGCAGGAATCAGGCCTGAGTCTGGCCGAAGCCAGCGGCATTGCGGGAACGGCCATGGCTGTCTGCTTCAGTCTCGCCAACGGCCTGGGACGTATCCTTTGGGGTATGGCCAGTGACAAACTGGGCCGCAAGCGTTCCATCCTTATCATGACCGCGACCCAGGGCGTTTTCCTGCTGGCCTTTCCCTACATGGCTGGAACGGAATACCTGCTTTACATGGGCGCGACCCTGATCGGGTTTAACTTCGGCGGCAACTTCGCCCTGTTCCCGACCATGACCGCCGACACCTTCGGCACGGAAACCGTGGGTCAGAACTATCCCTATGTGTTCCTGGCTTACGGCCTTGGCGGAATTGTCGGCCCGATTTTGGGCGGCTTTCTCGGTGACATGGGTGACTTCCCCACTGCCTTCATCATTACCGGCGTCGCCTGCATCGTAGCCACGGTGCTGATCTACATCGTCAACCCGCCACGCAAGGCTTGAACGACTTAGGTCTGAACGACCAATACCTAAAGGGCTCCCGCCGACAAGCGGGAGCCCTTCTTACATTTCCAAGCCTTAAAGAGGCGCGGGCGCTTCCACCCCGTACTTACCGCCCCACTTCTTCAGCGCGTCCATGATCCCGGCATGAAGTTCGACTCCATGCGAAAGTTGATCGTTTCGCCGTTGAAGCGCGCGGTCGCCGGGCATCTGAACCGGCGGGTCGCCTTCGGCAACCGGCGTCGCGCGGAAATAATCGGCGAGGAACGTGCTTTCGCGCAAGAATGAGTCCATTCCCGCAAAGCAGTCCGGATCGATCAGTTGCAGGAACACCGACGCGCCCCACTCTTTGGGCCGGTCGGCGCGCCCGTGTCCACCCAGGGCCGCCGTCAGCGCTTCGATCATGATGCCCAGACCAAATCCCTTGAAACCGAGATCGGCTCCGCCCAGCGGATACTGCGCACCTTTCGGTTCGGAAAACAGCACGCTGGGATCATCCGTCGGCTTGCCCGCAGCATCTTTCAGCCAAGGGCCGCCCAGCCGCCTGCCCTCGTTGTTGGCCCTGTTGACCGCACCCTTGGCCGTGGTCGACAGGCTGACGTCGATGAGGATCGGCGTGGTTTGCGTGGGAATGCCAATGGCAATGGGGTTGGGACTATACCTGCCGGCCAGGCCACCATGCGGGGCAACGCTTTCCTCGCGCGGGTCCGAGGCCATGAGAACCATCATCAGGTTCATCTCGGTGGCCCGCAACAGGTACGCCTGTAGCGCCCCGATATGGTGGGTCCGGCGGATGACGCCGGTGACGATGCCGTGCTCGCGCACGCGCCGTTCGGCCTCTTGCATGGCATGCAGAACCAGCCACGGCCCGGCTAGATAATCGCCGTCCCAGGTGAAGGCCGCGCCTGTGTCGGCGACAATCTGGAAATCGCCGGCAAGGTTCATGCCGCCATCTTCGACCCCGTTCATGTATGGCGTCATCAGTTGCAGGCCGTGGGTAGTCTTGCCGAGCAGATCGCCCTCGACCAGAATGTCCGCGACATCAGCGGCACGATCTGCGGCGAGACCGCCACGCTCCAACAGGGTCGCGGCGAATGGCCGCAGATCGTCGGCGGAAAAGCGAACGCCGCCCATCAGACCTTGATTGCCCGCAACGCCTGGGCGCGTTGCTTGGCGGCGGCCATCATGAACGCCACATCGCCGCCGCCCAGCACGAGACGAACACCCAAGTTAATAATTTTCGCCATATGCGGCGGATCATAAATCCCGCCCATGCCAGCGAATTTACCGTGTTTTTTAGTCGCTGCGCACATGGTTGCGAAAGCGGCTGTAATGCGTTCGTCGGCGAGTTGGCCGGGAATTCCCATTTCGGCAGCCAGATCGTTGGAACCGATCAGCAACGCGTCAATCCCGTCAACGGCGGCGATGGCGTCGGCGTTGTCGATGGCTTCGGGCGATTCCAGCATGACGACGACGAAGATATTGCGATTGAGAATCTCGATGGCCTCATCGGTGGGATACGTGGCGAACCCCAATTGCGCGGACGGCGCTGTCAGGGACCGATGACCAAGCGGCGGGAAGCGGCAGTGATCGACCACCGCGCGGGCCTCTTCAACGGTATCCACATGCGGAACGATGACGCCCATGGCGCCGCCGTCCAGCACCCGCGAGGCGTGGAAACGCTCATGGGCCGGAACTCGAACCAAGGGCGTGACATTGGTCGGAAGGGCTGCTACGCACAGTTGAGCAGCGGCGTCGACATCCATGGAGTTGTGTTCCATGTCGATGAACAGCCAGTCGAAATCGCACTCCTGCGCGATCCCCGGAATGTTCATGCCACGCGTATGCACGACACTAAACCCGATGGCGACTTCGTCGGCTTCCAACTTTTTCCGCAAGTGATTTTCGATAACGGGCATGTCTTGATCCTATCTTCCCAAAAATTCCCATAGATAAACTCTTCAGTCGATTATCCTTATAGCCCATCGCATCCGTCAACAAAATTGTTGACAATTTTCTCCCCTTCGAGGAAGACATTTCCTGTAAGATGTGGCACGAAAAAGAGCCCGCAAGATTGCCGCCAAACAACAAAACCCTTGGGAGATACTAGATGCCGTACCTTAAGTCCGAAAATGGTCAGATTGTCATTTCGGCGACCGGGCTTGAAGCGCTCGTCGCAGCCATATTCGAAGGTGCCGGTTGCGAGCCAGCCGAAGCCCGTCAGGTTTCACACTATATGGTGGACGGCAATCTAGCCGGTCATGACAGCCATGGTGTCATTCGCACCAAGCGATATGTTTCGTGGATGGGTGATCGCGTTTTTCCCGGTCGCGATATCGAGGTGGTCAGCGAGAACGAAAATTTTGTCGTCATCGAAGGCAATTCCGGCTTCGGGCAGATCATCGCGCCGAAGGCTGTTCAAATCGGCATCGACAAAGCCAAGAAAAATGGCGTCTGCGTGTTAACGTTGCGCAATTCGGGGCATATCGGCCGGGTCGGCACCTGGGCCGAAATGACCGCCGCGCAAAACGTTGTTTTCGTCGGGTTCGTCAATGTTCGGGCCAGCCTTTTGGTCGCCCCCTTCGCGGGTGTTGACAGGCGTATCTCGACGGCCCCATTCACCGTTGGCATCCCAGTGGCTGGAGACGAACCGATCATTCTGGATTTCGCCACCTCGGCGGTGGCCGAGGGCAAGGCCCTGGTCGCCCTGCAAGGCGGCAAGGAACTGCCGCCGGACGTTCTGATCAATCAGGACGGCACCCGCACCTCGGACCCCATCGCCCTTTACGGCGAACAATCACCGGGCCAGGTGGCCAATCCCATGGACGGTCCCGGCGCGTTGCGCGCACTGGGCGATCACAAGGGTGCGGGTTTGGCCTTCGTTTGCGAAATTCTGGCAGGCGCGTTTACCGGTGCGGGCTGCGCCGGGCCTATGCCGCGCCCCTTCTCCAACAACATGTTCGCCATTTTCATGGATATGGACGCCTTCGCCGCGCAAGACGGTATTGCCGCCGAAATTCACAGCTACGCCGACTTCTTCACCAGTTCCAAACCCGAAGAAGAAGGTGGCACGGTGCTGACCCCCGGGCAGCCCGAACGCATCAAACGCGCCGACAGGCTGGCCAACGGCGTACCCATGTCGGACGGCGCCTGGGAATCCATCATCGAAACGGCGGAAAAAGTGGGCATGAGCCCCGAGGATATTGAACGCGCCATCAACGCCTAGCAAGAATACGAGAACGAGAACGGGCCGGGATTGATGGAAGATCAGTCCCGGCCCGTTTTTTTTGCGACGCCCGCCTATTCGTTGGGCTTGATCGGCAGGCCGTGCTTGGCCATCAACTCGAGATAATCTTCCCTGGGCG
>JABGRG010000027.1 GCA_018648445.1 Rhodospirillales bacterium
CGACTGAAACAGAGGTCCGCAACCCTCTTCAAACACGTTCATCGGATAGTCCTTCGCACACCACGACCTCTTCCATGCAACGCCGGTAATCCAGGGATGCAAACATTGCAATTCTCATCAATCGCGTTCCGGCCTAGATTTTCACTGCGGAACATTGAGGTTCCCCTGCACTGATCTGCCCACGAGAAATCAGACAGCAAGATATAAGGAAGAAACTGTCATGTTGTTCAATGTTATTCGCGAAGGCCTGCGCCGCTGGCGGGACATTCACGCAACCATTCGTGAGTTGAACCGGCTTGATGACCGCGAACTCAATGATCTCGGCATTGGCCGGTGGCGTATCCCCGAAATTGCCCAACGCAGCGTCGACTAGCACCTCCCAATGGGAAACGGCTATACCGTTCCCCCGATAGAGCCTTCAAGCGTGGCCAGTTCCTGACCGCCTGCCATCATGTCCTGCAGGTCTTCAGGCGAGATTTCGCCACGTTTTGCCGTGCCCAGTGTTTTGCCGCGATCAAGCACGGTGAACCTGTCCCCAACGGCGAGTGCGTGGCGCACGTTGTGGGTGATGAAAACGACGGCAATTCCATTGCTGCGAACCTTGTCGACGGTCGCTAGCACATTCGAGGTTTGCCGAACACCAAGCGCCGAGGTTGGTTCGTCGAGAATCAGAACCTTCGCACCGAAGTGAACGGCGCGCGCAATCGCGACCGTCTGGCGTTCGCCGCCTGAAAGCGTGCCGACCGCTTGATCGGGACCACGCAAGTTGATCCCCATTTTTCCCATTTCCTCCATCGTCACTTTATTGGCATACGTGTGATCGAAAAAGGATACGCCCGCGACTTTTTTTGTCGGCTCGTTCCCCATGAAAAAATTGCGCGAGACGGACATCAGCGGGATCATCGCCAGATCCTGATAGACCGTTGCAATCCCTGCCGCGATTGAATCCCGCGGCCGGTCGAAATTCATAGGCTTGCCTTCAAAAAAGATCTCGCCCCTCGTCGGTTTATGCACACCCGACATGGTCTTAATGAAGGTCGATTTCCCAGCCCCGTTATCGCCAAGAAGGCAGTGACATTCGCCGGGAACAACATCCAACGAAACGCCCGCCAGCGCGATGACCGCGCCGAAGTGCTTTTCGATGTTTTTCATCTGTACGATTGGATCGGTCATCTTATTTCTCCCCCGTGATCATGCGGCGGATGTAGGTGTTCAAAATGACGGCAAGCAGCAAAATTCCACCGAGGAAGACCCGGAACAGCGAACTTTCAACCCCGGCAAAGAACAAGCCCTGTTGAACCACGCCGAAGATCAAGGCGCCCAGCGCCGCGCCGATCACCGAGCCGTATCCGCCGGTCAGCAGCGCGCCGCCGATAACGACGGAAATGATGGCCTCGAATTCCTTAAGCAGGCCGCGGTCGGCGGCGGCGGAACCAAACTCCATAACCTGGCAGGTGGCGAATATGGTGGCGCAGAAGGCCGTGAAAACGAACATCAGGATCTTGACCCGGTTGACCGGAACGCCGGCATAACCGGCGGCCTGCTTGTCGCCACCCGAGGCAAAAATCCAGTTTCCGAATTGGGTTCGCGTCAACAAAACATGCGCGAAAATGATTAGGATGACCGCCCAGACAATCAGCATCGGTATCCCGTCGACCACCGGTTCGCCGGCACGCGTACCTGCCACGAAGGTCTCAATCAGGCCCAAATCCGCCAACCAGACGAAAACGCCTTTCAGGATTTTCCCGCCGAACAGCGCGGCCAGCCAATCGCCTTTTGCAGCTTCGCGAACGCCGCCAATGATGGTTTTGTTGGTGGTCGTGATGGCGATGAAAATCGTCAGGCCACGCAAAATATAGAGGAAGGCCAATGTCACGATGAACGACGGCAGGCCCGTCCGAATGACCAGATACCCGTTGAGCCAGCCAATGGACATTGCCAACGCGAAGGCTATTAGAATGGATAGCCACACGGGCCATCCCCAGGTAACCGAAAACAGGGCGATGATAATTCCGGAAAAACCGATCATCGATCCAACGGAGAGATCGAATTCGCCGGCGATCATGAGAAGGCAGGCACCTACCGCGATGATCATGAACTGAGCAGACACAATTCCCCAGTTCATAATGCCGTCCGCAGCAAACATGCCGGAATCGCGGGCGACAAGGAAGAAGAAGACAAAAACGAGGATGGTCCCGCATATAGATCCCAGTTCCGGTCGGATCAGAGCCTTGCGGAATCCCGAAATTTCCTTGATCCGTTCATCCTGTTCAAGGTCCGTTGCGGAATGTTCACTCATAGACTTACCCCTCCATGTATCCCGTTTTTCAGCGGCAATGGGCAATTTGGGTCTAACGCGCGAATGGGTCTAGAACTCACACGTTAATTTGAAAATAGATCTACTTCAAAAAAACCGGGCGGCACTAAATCGTCCCGCCCGGCCGTCGATACGATTAGCGGTATTCGCCCGCGTACTTTTCGACCATGGCAAGGCCGTCCTTGGTGATGAAACCCGGGCCGGAGTTGATGTTGTTGCCCGGCAGGACGCCGTAACGATGGTAGTTGGCAAGAACGATCACCGGCATGTAGGACTGCAGGAAAGGCTGCTGGTCAATGCCCCAGTTGATGATTCCGCCCTTGATGGCTTTGACGATTTCGGCGCCCAGATCGAAAGTGCCGAAATAAATGCTACCAGCCATGCCGTTTTCTTTCAGCGCCGCAATCGTCGGATCTGCCGAAGTCGGGCCAAGCGTAAGAATGGCTTCGGTTTTCGGATGGGACGCCAGATAGGCCTTGACCTTATTCTTGATCTCCGCCGGATCCTGACCGGAATCAATCATCGAACTGCCGAGCGGAACGCCCAATCCATCAGCGAAACCACGGCACCGCTCGCCGACAACGGGGTTCGAGACCACGTGGTTGACGCACAGGAACGACTTCACGCCGTCACGCTTGGCGCGCTGACCGGCTGCCAGCCCGGCATCATATTCGGGTTGGCCGACATACATCAGGGCGCCGACTTCGGCGGCCTGCTCGGGCGTACCGGAATTGATGATGATCACGGGAATGCCCTTAGCGACCGCATTTTTGATTGGGCCACTCAGAACGTCGAAATCAGCAAGGGTCGTGATAATGCCTTGGGGTTTCGAGGCCGCGGCCTGCTCGATAATACGGGCCATGTCGCCAATGTCGCCGGTCGTCGGATTGCGGTATTCCACTTCCGCGCCGACCTGCTTGCCCGCAAGGGCCAAGCCGTTCTTGATCGTATTCCACCACGAGTCTGAATCCGGAGCATGGCTGACGAGAATGATTTTCTCCCCCGCGGCCCAGGTTGGGGCAATGGCCGCGCCAATGAGCGCAAAAGCCGCGAGCCCTACACAAAGTAACTTCTTCATTCGAAAACCTCCCTGTTTTCTAAATGCGTCGATATCACCTGGTAGTCGATGGCCAAAAAATTAGCATAACGAAATAAGGTTTGCAACCGGTTGCAATTTTGGCAGATTCGATTACTTTTATCGTACGTCCTTTCCATCGCTGGAAAAACAGCTCTGCACCATATTAAACTCTGGCACGATACCCGGTGCAGGCGACAACAGAGGCGAAGGCTTATATGGCGGCAACGCTAAAAGATGTGGCAGAACGTGCTGGCGTTTCCCGCTCAGCCGTATCGCGAACCTTCACCGAAGGGGCCAGCGTATCCAAAAAAATGCGGGCGAAAGTGCTTAATGCCGCCCGCGAACTGGATTACAGCCCGAGCCTGATCGCCCGTTCTCTCGCCACAAGCCGAACCAAACTGATCGGCCTTGTCGCCAACAATTACCAGAACCCGGTTTTTTTGGAGGTTTTCGACCTGTATACCCGCGCACTACAGGAACGAGGCTTGCGGCCGCTGATCGTTAACCTGACCAACGAAAGCAACCCGCAGGCAGTGGTTCGCATGCTGCGCCAGTATAGCGTGGACGGCGTCATCATCGCATCATCAATGCTGCCACGTGGGTTTTTGAAGGCATTCAAGGAAACCCGCGTTCCCGTGGTTCACACATTCGGCCGCGTCGATAAGTCCCTGGATTTCCACATCGTCGGAATCGATAACATCGCTTGCGGCGAAATGGCGGCGCAGGCTCTTTTTGATCACGGTTACCGGAACGTTGCTTTTCTCGGTGGGCCGAAAACGGCAACATCGACGCAGGATCGGCTCAAGGGATTCGAGAAAAAATCCATGAAAATCGGTCTCCGAAATTCCGTTGTCCGATATGCGCAAGGATACACTTACGAAGCCGGCCGTCAGGTGATGCACACCATACTGGATGAATTCGAGATCGAGGCGGTCTTCTGCGGAGACGATCTGATTTGCATGGGAGCCATGGATGCTGCGCGTGACCGTGGCGTCGCGGTCCCAGAAGATCTAGGGTTTGTCGGCTTCAACGATATGTACATGGCAAGTTGGTCAGCCTACCGCCTGACCACCATTCGCCAACCCTTCGACGATATGATCATGAAGTCGATCAACCTGATCGATCAGCTGATGGATGACCCCCGCCGCCCGACCGAGATCACGCTGTTTCCCTGCGAATTGATCGAACGCCGCACCCTCAGGCCTATTTAACCCGCGACGGCGGGCGGGCATTTTCCCAACGTCCACCGTTTTGCGCCGATGAGACGGCCGCCGATACGGCCGACATGGAATTCAATCCGTCGATGGCGCGCGGATAGTGCGTGGCCGCCGGGTCGGGCGCTCGTCCCTCGCGCGCCGCGCCAATGACCTCGGCAAGATCGGTATAGATATTGGCAAAGGCGAGCGACATGCCTTCCGCATGGCCGATGGCGACCCGAGAGGCACGGTCAGCTTCCGGGGATAAATTGGGGCCACCCCGCTCCAATGTGCGTTTCGGCTCGTTTAACGGCGTCCAATAGAGTTGGTTGGGCCATTCCTGCGCCCAGCGCAAACCGCCCTTTTCACCGAACACTTCGATATTTAAGCCGTGCATGTGACCAACGGCCACCGCACTTGCCCAAAGCCGACCGACCGCGCCGTCCGACATGCGGAAGGACACCATGGCGTCGTCCTCAAGATCCCTTGACGCAATACAGGTGGCGAAATCGGCCGAAAGTGTTTCAACTTCCTGCCCGGTGACGAAGCAGGCCATATGCAGCGCATGAATGCCGCAGTCGGCCATGACCGCAGAACTGCCGGCCTGTGCCGGATCGTAACGCCAACGCACGCGCGGGTTATCGGCGTCTTGGGCGTCGGCATGAAAGCCGTGTGCGAACTCGGCCTTGACCAGGCGAATTTTGCCCAGATCACCGCGCGCGATCATCGCCCGCATATGGCGCACCAGTGCATAGCCGGTGTAACCGTAGTTGACGGAAAAAACGCACCCTGACTTTTCAGCCAGCGCCGCGATTTCCTCGCCTTCCTCGACGCTCATGGTCATGGGTTTTTCACAAAACACGTTGAAACCCGCTTCGATGAATGCCTTGGAAATCTCGAAGTGGGTCGCGTTCGGCGTTGCGATGGTCACCAGATCGACGCGATCGGCTCGGTTACGTTCGCCAGCCAGCATCTCGCGCCAGTCACCGTAGGCCCGATCTTCAGCGATTCCCAATCGCACCGCATAGTCGCGGCCGTTTTCCGGGTTCATGTCCAATGCGCCTGCGACCATTTGAAATAGTCCGTCCACGTGAGCGCCCAAACGATGGGCCGGGCCAATCTGGCTACCCTCGCCGCCACCGATCATACCCCAGTTTAATTTGGTCATTTTCGTTCCACCCGCCTATACAAATCCGATGGATTGCAGATATTCCCGATTAGCCCGCGAATCATCGATGGGTGAGGTATCGCCCTCCGGATCGCAATCCTGCTCGACCGTGCACCAGCCGTCAAACCCGGCATCGATGATCGCCTGTCTCATGGCCGGAAAATCTACCAACCCATCACCCAGGTTACAGAATATACCCTGGCCGCATGCGTCGTAGAAACCCGTCCGCTTTGCGATCACATCATCTTTGACCGCGGCGTCGATGTCCTTGAAATGAATGTACGAGACCCGGTCACTGTGGCGCTTATAGAAAGCCACCGGGTCGGAGCCAGAATAAATACAATGGCCTGTATCGAGCGCAATCTTGAGCATGTCGGACGAAATTTCGTCCAACAGGCGCTCGACTTCGGCTTCGAAATCCATGAAACCTCCGGCATGGGGGTGAATCGCGACCGTCAGGCCGTATTCCTCGCAGCCGATCCGGGTGATCTCGCGAATGCGTCCGGAATAGGCGCGCCATTCATCATCATCCATTTGTTCGGCTTCATTGGGTCGCCCCGCCGTCGGCGCGCGGCGCTCCGATATGCTGTCAATGAGGACAAGCTGCTGCGCGCCATGCGCCTTCAACGCCTTGCAGGTGCGCACCGCGCCATCAAGAACGTCATCCCATTTGTCGGGGTCGTGAAAGGCGCGAAAAACTACGCCGCCGATCAATTCAAGGCCACGGGCTTTAAGCGCATTGCCCAATTCACTGGGGTCTTCGGGCATGAAGCCGACTGGCCCCAATTCGATGCCGCGATAGCCGGCTGCCATGCATTCATCCAGCACCTTTGTCCAACTCGGGTTTCTTGGATCGTCGGCAAATTCGACACCCCATGAACAAGGTGCATTTCCTATTTTAATGGCCATTTTCAGTTCGCTTTCCTGGTTCAGTTCGCTTTCCTGGTCTGGTTGATGGCGTCAAATTTCGTCGAGCGACACCCATCTTTGTTCGTCATTGCTGATCCACGCAGCCTCGATGATCATGTTGACCTCCATTCCGTCGCGGAAGGTCGGCCAAACAGGTTCACCGGTTTCGATGGCGCGCAGGAAATCCCGTGCTTCGATAATGATCTGGTCCTGGTACCCCGTGCCATGGCCGGGACCCAGGCAAAACTGTATGTAATCCGGATGCTGCGGGCCGGTCAGGATCTTGGTGAAACCCTGGCGGTCGGGCCGCGTTTCGCCCTTGTATAACCACAGAGCGTTCTGGTCCTCCTGGTCGAAACGGATTGCGCCCTTGGTGCCGAACACCTCGTAGGCGTAGCCCATCTTGCGTCCGGAGGCGACTCGGCTGATGTAAAGCGCGCCCATGGCTCCGTTCGCGAAACGGCAAAGGAATTGCCCGTGGTCATCATTGGTGACCTGAACGGTGTCCGTGCGGCCGGGCCTTTGCTCGTGAACGGTTTGAATATCGCCGATAAGCCGGTCTATCGGCCCGGCAAGGGCCAAGGTGGCATTGATTATGTGCGGGGCCAAATCGCCCATGGTGCCGTTGGCGCGTCCTTGGGTGCGCCAATCGCCGGGCGTTTCAGGATTTGCGAAGAAATCCTCGGTATGCTCGCCCCGAAAATAGGTGATGTCGCCGATTTCGCCCGAGGCGAGGATGTCGCGCGCCAATCGGGCGGCAGGGGTGCGAATGTAGTTGAAGCCGGTCATGTTGGGCAGCCCGCTTTTCTCTGCGGCCGAAACCATCCTCCGGCTTTCCTCCAATCCATTTCCAAGCGGTTTTTCGCAAAAGACAGGCTTTCCCGCATCAAATGCCGCCAGCGCGATGTCGTGGTGAAATATTTGCGGCGCGGCGATCAGCACGGCTTCTACGGCAGGGTCGTCAACCAGGGTCCGCCAGTCCGCCGTGGAACGGCGATACCCGAACGAACGGGCCTTTTCAGCGGCATCCTCCTCGGTGATCGTGCAAATCATTTCGCAGACCGGGCGCAGGGGCGTATCAAACACCGCGCCAACGGCGTGAAGGGCGACCGCGTGGGCCTTCCCCATGTAGCCGCCACCGATGACGCCGAAGCCGATTTCACGCATGCCCAAGGTCCTTTCCTGCCAAACTTTTCTATATTTTGGCGCCCGATTTTGCAACCGGTTGCAATTTCATTAAACGCAAATTATTATCCTTGGTCAAGATACAAAATTTTCGGGAATCGGAGACCCAAAATGACCGGTCAATCGGGCTTTGTGAAGTTGACCATGGCGCAAGCGCTGGTGCGCCATCTCGCCAATCAATTCATCATGGTGGACGGCGAGAAACAGCGCCTTTGTGGCGGCGGCTTTGCGATTTTCGGCCACGGCAACGTGATCTGTCTCGGCGAAGCCCTTTATAACCACCGCGAGGAACTTCCCGTGTGGCGGGGCCAGAACGAGCAATCCATGGCCATGGCCGCCATCGGCTTTGCCAAGCAAAAACTTCGTCGGCAGTTTATGTTCGCCACCGCCTCGGCCGGACCGGGCTCCACGAACATGGTGACCTCGGCGGCCATTGCGCACACCAACAGGCTTCCCTTGCTGCTGCTGTGCGGCGATACATTCTCCACCCGACTGCCCGACCCCGTTTTGCAGCAGGTCGAACATTTCAACAATCCGACCGTATCGGTGAACGAGGCTTTCCAGTCCGTCACCCGGTACTGGGACCGAATCACCCACCCGGCGCAGTTGATCCAGTCGCTGCCCCAGGCCATCGCAACCATGATGGACCCGGCGGATTGCGGACCAGTGCTGCTTAGTCTGCCGCAGGATGTCCAAGGCTGGACCTATGACTATCCCCTGGCGTTTTTCGAACCGAAGATCCATCGGATTCGCCGGCAGATTCCCGATGGCGAGGAAGTCGCCGTAGCGGCGGAACTTCTAAAAACGGCGCAACGTCCGCTGATCATCGCCGGTGGCGGGGTGCAGTACAGCCGCGCGACGGCGGAGATCACAGCCTTCGCCGAGGCGCGCAATATCCCGGTAGTCGAGACTATTGCCGGGCGCGCCAACATGGTTTTCGGTCATCCGCTCAATTGCGGTCCCATTGGTGTCACCGGTTCCAATTCGGCGAACAATCTGGCGAAAATCGCCGATGTGGTTGTCGCCGTCGGCACAAGGCTTCAGGATTTCACCACCGGTTCTTGGTCGGCCTTTGCGCAAGGCGCCAAATTCATCAGCATCAATGCGGCGCGTTACGATGCGGGCAAACACCTTTCGCTTCCGGTCGTCGGCGATGCCAAACGCGGAATTTCGGCGCTTGATGAGGCCCTTGGCGACTATCGCGGGTCGAACACATGGACGGACACAGCGCAAAACGAAGCCGCCGCCTGGAACAAGTACGTTGATGACAATACCCGCTCCGGCAACCGTCCCATGTCCTACGCCCAAGTCATTGGTGGCATTAACGAAGTTTGCGGTTCGCGCGACCGCGTTGTCACCTCTGCCGGCGGACTCCCGGCGGAAGTCGCTGCCAACTGGCGAACCAAGGATATCGGAACCGTCGATGTGGAATTCGGCTATTCCTGCATGGGCTATGAAATCGCCGGCGCCTGGGGGGCGCGTATCGCACAGGAACAATCCGAACCCGACGCGCAAACCATCGTTTTCGTCGGTGACGGGTCTTACATGCTGCTGAATTCGGACATTTACTCGTCGGTTCTTTCGGGCAAGAAACTGATCGTCGTGGTTTGCGACAATGGCGGTTTTGCCGTCATCAACAAGCTTCAGAACAACACGGGTAACGTCTCCTTCAACAACCTGATCAAGGATTGCAATTTGGGGGTCGAGCCCTTTGCCGTCGACTTCGAAATGCACGCCAGAGCCATGGGCGCTATGGCTGAAACCGTGACCTCCATCGATGGCCTCAAGGAAGCTTTTGGCCGGGCCCGCGAAGCGTCCGGAACATACGTTATTTCCCTACAAGTCGATCCCTTCGACGGATGGACGCAGGAAGGACATACCTGGTGGGAAACGGGCATCCCCCATGTTTCGGACCGCGACGAAATCAATCAGGCCTGCGCCGCCGTCAGTGAGGCACGCCAAAACCAGCGCAGGGGCGTCTGAAGGTCATGGAACAGCTATTCGAACGCCTTCGTCAGGGACGATATATTTCCGTCGGGCGGGCCGGAATCGATTTTTATCCCGAACCGCCGGGAACGAGAATTGAGGATGGCACCCATTTTTCCGCTCATATTGGCGGTTCAGCGGGAAATATTGCGGTCGCCTTGGCCAAGCAGGGCTGCCGGGTGGAATTGGTGAGTTGCGTTTCCGACGACGCGATCGGTCGCTTCACCACCAAAACGCTGGAAAAATTCGGGGTCGGCACGGCCTTTTGCCGCATTGTCGGCGGCGAGGCGCGAAACACCCTGGCCGTCGCCGAAACCCGAGTGGAAAACTATCAGGTCGTCATATACCGCAACGGTGCGGCGGACTTCGAGATGAATGTCGATGATGTCCAGTCGCTGGACTACGAGAATACAAGCGCAATTATTCTTTCCGGCACCTCCCTTGCCGCAGAGCCGTCGCGGGCCGCCGTCTTTCGCGCCATCGAGTTGGCGCGCCGGGCGGGGACCGCGACGGTCATTGATATGGATTACCGTCCCTATTCATGGACGTCGCAACAGGAGGCCGCCGAGGTTTACTCTCGTGCCATCGCTCAATGCGATATCGTCATCGGAAACGATGTGGAATTCGATGTCGCGGCGGGGAATACGGGGGGATCGCCGCAGCAGGGCCTGGACTTCGCCCGGTCCTTGGTATCTGGACAATCCTCTATCATCGTTTACAAGATGGGTGAATTCGGTTCCATTACCCTCACCCAGTCGGGTGTCTCCAAAAACGGAATCTACAGGGTCGACGCACTCAAACCCACGGGGGCCGGCGACGGATTTCTGGGAGGTTTTATCGCCGGGCTCTCTCGCGGGCTCGGCATTGAAGAGGCCGTTCGCTATGGGTCGGCGTCGGCGGCGCTGGTGGTAACGCGGGTGGCCTGTTCATCGGCCATGCCGACGCCCGAAGAAATAAACGCGTTCACCCAATCCCATTCAATTGAACCCTTTTCGCTGGGAAAAAACCATGCATATTCCTCCATATGACAACGCAAACAAACCGCTGATCGGCATTGATGACGCAACGACGCCGCTGACTTATTTCAACATCGTCAAGCTGAGCAATGGTCAGGCTTTCGAATATCAGGTTCCCGGGTACGAAACCTGCATCGCTCCGGCGACCGGAACCGTCGACGTCGATGTCGAGGGCGAAAGCTACCTGGGTATTGGGCAGCGCCACGAAAACGTCTGGGACGGCGAGCCCGAGGGCGTCTACGTTCCCACCGGTGCCAAAGCTTCGTTCGTTTGCACATCGGAAAAAGCGGAAATCTTCATTGCTGGGGCCAAGTTCGATGACGTGCTAACACCCTTTGCCGTTCGTGCGGCGGATATCGATTCCGTGCAGTACGGATCCGACGACACCAAGACCCACCGCAAGATCAAGCATATTCTGGGCACCAAATACGAGGACAAGGTCGGGCGGCTTCTGGTTTCGGAATTGTTCACCGTCGGCGAGGGCGGCTGGTCGGGCTTCCCAACCCACAAGCACGGTACGGACAGCCTGCCGGACGAAACCTGCCACAACGAAATTTACAATTTCCGTTTCAATCCCGGCCACGGCTTCGGCATGCAGTTATTGCAGCCCCATGGCGAAAAGGTCGGGGAGGCGTTCCATTTGGTCGATGGGTCGACCTTCGCCTTCAACGACGGGTATCACCCCAGCGTCGTCGCACCCGGCTACGAGATGTATTACTTCACCATTCTAGGCGGCCTGTCCCAGCGTTCGCTGGTGCAATATTTCCAGCCCGAGCATGCCTATCAGATCGAAACCATCCCCGGCATCAAGGATATGATCGCGAAATTCAAATGACAGCTTGTTCGCTGACCGAAATTCTGGCGCCAGCCATGGCCGAAGGTTATGCCGTCGCCGGGCTGGTGGTGCTGGGCTGGGAAGATGCGCTTGCTTTCGTGGAAGCCGCCGAGGAAACGGGTATCGCGATCATTCTCCAGGCCGGGCCGGGTTGCCGCAAACATACGCCGGTGCCCATCCTTGGCAAAATGTTCCGCCATTTGGCCGAACAGGCGAGCGTTCCCATTGCCTGCCATATCGATCATGGCTACAGCATCGATGAATGTCTGGAAGGAATCGACAACGGTTTCACCTCGGTCATGTTCGACGGCTCCAAATTGCCGATTTCACAAAACATCGAATTGACCGCCGGGCTCGTTGAAACGGCACATGCCGCAGGTGTCTCGGTTGAAGGCGAGGTAGGCTTGGTGGGGTACGCCGAAGGCGCTGCCTCCGCCGTCACTGCGCCTGATGAAGCGGCGCGTTTTGATCGCGAAAGCGGCGTGGACGCGCTGGCCATTTCCATCGGCAACGTCCATCTGCAAACCGAGAAGACGGCGGGCATCGACTTTGCGGCGCTGGCCGCGATCGAAGCGGTAACCCGACAACCGCTGGTTCTGCACGGCGGCAGCGGCATACCGATCGACGTCCGGCGCAAGCTCGCCCGTGAAAGCCGAGTCTGCAAATTCAATATCGGCACCGAATTGCGCATGGCATTCGGCGAGGCCCTGCGCCGAACCGTGGCGGACGATCCGAATCTTTTTGACCGGCTCGATTTACTTAAACCGACGATTTCGGCCGTCCGGGAATGCACCGCCGAGGTCATATCGACGCTACGCCATCCCGAGGCGGCGAGTTGATCCGTGTGCGGAAAGGAAATCAATAACACCGATCGGGACTGATCAACTCAGGTCCGATCATGCCGCCCTGAAAACCCTAGGCTTGAAGGCCGAGCCCATCGAAAATAATCGTGCCAAAAACTCACGTCAGCCAGCGCGCCGGAGAGAGTGCGGATATTGAAGATTAGCTGGCGGTGGGCGCAGTCTGCTGCGAACCCGTCTCCGCCAGAATTCCCTGTTACACGGGAAAATACAGGGAATTTCTGCGAAATCAGCAGAAATCAGGCACATCCATACCCGATAACCCACTGAAATCACGCCTAAAATTCGGCAAATTCCCTATTCGACGGAACAGGGAATTAATTTGCAGAAACAGGGAACCTGAATCAAAGAACAGGGAATTTCCAATGCCCACCAGGGAAACGACCTCTTGCCGGGAGAGGAGGTTCAAATCCAAGGCTGCGATCGCCGAAAATCGACTCTGCTGGATTTGACGTTGGATGGTTGAAAAGGTGTTGTCACGTAGCCAAACTGAAATCGCATGAATATTGGAGCGTACGTTTTGTTCAAGCAGCTGTGGTTACAGCCCGCCATTCGCTCATCTCTTCGTTGCAAACATGGCGTTAGTTTTTTCGGGAGATCAGATGGTGCTGGACGTTGAAAGTGTTGTAGATGGCGGCATGGGTGGTAAGAAATCGTTGCGCTGATCCGGGCGACTTGAAGCGTCGCATTCGTCGTTCGCGTTGTCGGACTGGAAGGTGAAAATTCTCTGCTCGATTATTCTTCCTGCCGCCAAATCCATGATGCTTGGAAAGTCTCAAGTCCTTCAGCGCGGCACCGTACGATGGCAGTTGGTCGGTGACGAAGGCATCAGGGACGAAGCCTTGCCACTTCAACGGTTTGCGCAAAAACTTTCGCGCGGCCATTCTGTTTCTGCGGGACTGTCCCAAAACATCCAGCACTTCGCCTTCACTATCAACCGCTCGCCACAGATACATAAAGCCCGCCCCCTGGGCCAGTGTACAAGCCACCGCCTGGGCCGGCATACGCTCCACCACCTGGCCCCGTGTACAACCCGCCTCCCGGTCCAGTGTACGCTTGCCATTGATGGAGACGAACATCTCGTCGAGATGCCATCGCGCATCTGGTCGTGGACGTGATTTTCTGATCCTTCGAGCATAGGCCAGCCCAAACCTTAAAGCCCAACGCCGGACCGTTTCGTAAGAAACGTCAATGCCACGTGCGGCGAGGAGATCTTCGACATCTCGAAAGCTCAGGGGAAATCTGAAATACAGCCAGACGGCATGTTGAATGATCTCAGGGGGAAATCGATAACGAGCATAGGAGATTTCCTGCATCCAACCACATTAACGCGCCGCCAGTGACCAAGCACTCAGTTAATGTGACAGTACCGTTCGTTCAATGTGATTACACCAAACGGGGTTGGTTCCATTGGTTCATTATGGTTTATTTGTGCTGATATTGGCCCAGCAGGCAAATCGGTTCTCAATTTTTTGAAAATTGCGAGCTGAATTTGGCAAAAGACGCATCCCACTCGGGACTGTCGTTATTTGGCAATACGCTAAACGGTTTTGTTTTGGATATGTTTGGATATCTAGTTGTTGATATCATCGCACGGCATAAAGGAGTTTTTTGGGAATCGTCCTAGCCTGCGTTTCCTCTATGCTGTCTGGTCTTTGTATCCTCTAAAGAAAATTCCTTCGTCCCTTCCCAAGGCTCCTAAGCCGCCCCGCTCGATAATCGCAGTCACACCCGGTTTAAGCGATGGCCAATGGGAAGTCTGTCTCGTCGATGCACTCGTGCGCATCGGCTGGGATGATTTGGGTGATCTAAGGGACTTCAGGACGAAAAAGCAGCTTTTTTCAAAGTATCGCAAACTCTATGGCGTCGACGGGAACGGGAATCCTAGACCTGACGAAACCATTTCCGCGACCCGGTTCCATGGTCTTGGTTGAGTACTATCTTTTTTCCAACTCTCTACAACCTTCCTCGCCCCCCTACATATACCCCGTTAAATGGGCTCTGGGACCACGTAGGCGGATATATAGGCGTGCTTCCACTTGTGCTTATCGTTTTCGGGATAACCAAGGCTAATCCTGCGCGCCGCCGTTCAATCTGGTTTTTCGTCGTGATGGCAGGTGTCGTGATTCTCAAAAACGCGGGGGTTCCGCCATTTATTTGGATCGGGCATTTGCCGATATTTGATCAGGTCTGGAGTCAACGCTACGGCAGTCCGGTGTGGACTTTCTGTCTGACTGTGGCTGCCGGGTTGGCGGTGGATGTTTTGTTTCCACGTGAGGCCTCCTTAAAAGCCGCATCCCCCTCGCCGATGTTGGGCTTGAGAGAAACCAGAGCGGCATCCATTACTCTGCTGTATCTTCTAATCCTGCCGACCCAATTTTTGTCTATTCTTGCCGTCTGGAACGGAGCTGGACCGATAGCCTGGGGCCTGACGGGGCTACTCGCCCTCGTGATTCTATATACAGCCGGGAGCGAAATAACCTGGTTCCCTGAGGTCCTTAAATCAACTCTTCACCGCTTCATCGAATCCGGCGCCTCTCTTCGATCCCTGGCCATTTCCGTAGCCGTAATTGCACCGGTTTTGGGATTTGTCTCAACCGCCATTATCCTGCCATTGATCCCTCCTGGCGGCGGGATTCTCAAAGGAATCGCTCTCGGGATAGCCCTGTTTGCTCCGGCAACAATGGCAGGAATCTCGGTGATCGTCGGCGCTCGAAAAGCCTCCCCATATCTCGCGGATAGGCGTTACTTGGTGGTGGCACTAATTCTATCGTTTGGTTATGCCCTTGCGCTGGCATGGTATCCCGCCATAGGGCCCGTCCAGAGGCCGTTTTTTGCGCCAATGGTTATTGGAGGAGCTGTGGTTTCCATTACCACCGCGGCTCTTGGAGTTTGGCTCGTTAATCGCCGAATAATGGATCGCTTTGGACTATTCGCCTTGATTGTTCTTGCAATCGGCGAACTCACCTTTGCACTTGCCAGGGGCTATCCATCGACATGGGTATGGTGGAAACTTGGCGCCTGGGCGTTGGGCCTGGCCGCTGTTTGGGGGCTGGCCACACGCCGCATAACTCTCGTCGGCGTCGGTTTGACAGTCAGTTTGGTCGGCTACATTGTGATCGACTACACCGCCGAATCAGGTTATCCGGATCGATCAGACCCTTTCGCCCGCCCGCCCTATGTTGACTTCGTAAATGAGCAACCCGGCCGAGCTCGCATAGCCGGCAGCGGTGGTATCCTCATGCCCAATTTTGCCTCAGCTTTCGGTTTGTCCGACGTGCGATATATCCAATCTCTTGCGGTGCAAACCAAACACCACTTTATACAGAACCACCTTCAAGACATCCCACTGTTGCGGGGTAACTCGTTGTGGTTCACGGGAATACCGGTGACCCGGTTCACAGATCTTTCACCCGGCATTAGCTTGTGGTACCGCGATTTCGCTAAATGGTATCCGCATCGCCCGTATTTTATAAAACTGGCCGTCGAACGCGCCAAATTTGGGTTGCGAGCGAAATACAAGGCGTTCGGCCTGCTTGGGGTCCGTTATTTCGTGTTGCCCAACTGGACCGACCTTAACCCACCGACCCGTGCCTCCGCAGTCGGACAACGGCCCCGCTTCCCCCTAATCTACGATGCCGAGGTCAGGATTTTTGAAAACCCGACCGCCGTGCCCCGAGCCTTCATCGTCCACGATGTGCTCAAGGCGCCGGATTTCATCGCCGCCCAAGAAATTGCCGGCGGTGATACCTTCAAGCCGCTTAAGCAGGGGGTCGTTGAGGATGAATTTTTTTTGGAGGCGCAACAACCCATAGGCCAGATGGAGCCATCAACCGCCAAAGTTATTTCCGACGGCCTTCAAACCGTCGAAATCGAAACCAAGTCGCGGAGTCACGGTTTGCTGGTGTTGGCGGACATGCATTATCCGGGTTGGGAAGCCGAAATCGACGGCCAATCGGTTCCGGTACTCCGGGTCAACGGACTGGTGCGCGGCATTTGGCTTCCCCCCGGCACGCACAATGTGCGCTTCATGTACCGCCCATTGAGCTTCGAAGTGGGACTGTGGATTGCCGCCGCGACCGTTTTGGTGCTGATCGTTCTTCTACTTCCGTGGTGCTCCGCGAAGCGATCAGATTGAAAAAAAATCACGTCACGATGAGAGATGGGTGTGCCAGAGCCGCGTTGCCTCTGAGATGTTTTTCGGCGTCCATAATGGGGCGTCCCACCAATCCTCGATACACTCAAGCATCCGTCCCACGCCCTCGTCGAACGGAACCGTGGGACGCCAACCCAAAACACTTTGTATCTTCGAAATATCCGCCCAAGTGCAATCTGGTTCGCCTGGCCGCTCGGGCACCGAAACCACCTCACCGCCCAACAATTCCACCAAACGGTTAATTGACTGTGGATCGCCGTTTCCGAGGTTGAAGATTTCGCCACGAACCGATGTCTCCGCAGCGCGAAGGAATGCGTCGGCCACGTCAGTAACGTAGACAAAATCGCGTCTCTGAGTCCCGTCGCCAACCACCGTAAACGGTTCCCTGGCCAGTTTTTGACGCAGAAATACGCCGAATACGGCCCCATAAGCGCCGGTCGTTCGCACCCTGGGGCCGTAGGCATTAAAGATACGAATGGAATTGACAGGCAGCTTGTAGACCTGGTGCCAGTGGAAGACCGCCTGCTCTCCCAAATTTTTGCTCAGTGCGTAGGGGTACCGCGGATCGATGGGATGGTTCTCATTTGTCGGCACATCGGCCAAGCCGTAACACGACGAAGACGCGGCGTAGACCAAACCGCCCACCTCGGCCCGCCGGGCGGCCTCCAGAACCCTAACCGTACCCATTACGTTTGAGGAAATGTAATCTGTCGGGCGTTCGATAGACGGAACAATGTCACCGATACCTGCGAAGTGAAAAACCAACCTCGCCCCGGCGAACAGAGAATCGTCGTCCTTAATATCCTGTATATGACGCCGTTCGAAAACGATATCCGGATTGCGGGCGTGTTGTGCCAGGTTAGGCTCGCGACCGCAGGAAAGATTGTCGATTACGCGCACCTTATATCCGCGTTCAAGCAGGAGATCGACCATATGGCTCCCGATGAAACCGGCACCACCGGTAACCACGGCTGTTTGTCTGGCGGTCATGTCGCGCTCAAAGCTTTCATCCGCTTGACGTTGAAGTAGCGGTCATCCTCCATGCTATCGGGTAAGCGGTCGTCTTTAAATGCCCGGCACAATTCTCGGGCGGCATCCTCAATGCTTCTTTTGGGTTGATAGCCAAGTACCCGTCGAATTTTATCCGAGTTGATGTGATAGGATCGGGGGTCGTCAGACTCGGTCGTGATGATATCGATATCCCCCATCTCCGGAAATTCCTTCATCACCACGGCGCGCACCAACTTTGCAATTTCCGCGATCGACAAGTTTTGGTAGCCGATATTGAAAGTTTCGCCATGGATCTTCTCAGCTGGCGCCGTAAGCATCATTTCGTACACGTCACACATATCGGAAATATGAAGATTAGGGCGCAATTGTTTGCCACCAAACACCGTAATGCGACCGTTGTTGATCGCGTGGTTGGTGAGAATGTTGACGCTTAAATCCAAGCGAGTGCGTGGGCTATATCCACAAACTGTGGCGGGCCGGATAGATACGCATATAAATTCATCCGACGCGTGTTTAAACAGGAGTGGTTCACACATCCCTTTATACTTGTTGTAAAGGGTCAACGGCACCAACGGATGATCCTCGAACACCTCGGGCGCATCGGAGACGCCATAGACTGAACTTGTGGAGCAGTAAATAAACCTTTTCACCCCTGCTTTCTTCGCCGCGATTACCATGGGCTCGAAGCATTCTAGGTTTATGGTTGTGCTAAGACTCTCGTCCAACGCGAAGCTGGGATCGTTGGAAATACACGCCAAATGGATAACGGCGTCAACTCCACGGAGCGCCTCGGCCAGTCGCGGCGTATCCCGGATATCGCCATCGATCACCTTGAGACGAGGGTGATCAGGCAATCCGTCGCGACCAAAAAACATTATATCGTAAACGGACACGGTGTAACCGGCATCTAACAGTCGCGGCGTCAATACGCAGCCGACGTACCCAGCCCCACCCGTAACTAGAACATGTTTCATTCTTTGCTTCCGTGACTCGGTCGAATTTAATCCCCGCTTCGAGAAGCGGATAATGGTCAGGCCTTTGCGGTCTCGTCAAGAACCCCAAAAGAAAATAGGCGCCGTTTCCGATAGCACATTCATCGAAATGGGTGAGGAGCCTAGTTTTTCGGATGAGTGGCGGAGTCGATCTCAGGCTTTGTCAGAGCAAACTGACTTGAGGCGGCGAGGTGGGTTTTGTAGCGTCTGTGGATGAAAAAACCGTTCCGATATTTCAAGACATCGCCCGAGGTTATCCGCCTGGCAGTGATTATGTATGTCCGCTTTCCGCTACGGAGGACACGGTGGCTGTTCGCGGTTGGTTCGCCTGGCCATGGCGGCGGCCGATGTTCTCGACCCCGATAGCGCCTTTTGCGCTGGACTTCCCGGTCAAAGGAAGCATTGCTGTGACTATCAACTGCTTGGGCGACGGGTCGCAAATTCGGTCCGCCGCCGGCCCCGGCCGAACCAAACGGCGGGGCCTGGGTTGGTGTAAGCGCCGCAAAGGCTGCGGCGCCTAACACCAAAGGAGGCCGAGATGCCCAAGCTTACCGAAACCCAGCTGGTTATTCTGACAGAAGCGGCCAAACGCGATAACGGCGCGGTTCTGCCGCTTCCCGAGTCGCTCAAGCTTCAGGGTGGTGCCGCTAACGCGCCCCTCAAGAGCTTGCTAAAAAAGGGCTTTATTGGCGAGGTCCCGGCCACCGGCGAGGCCGTGACCTGGCGGGACGGCGAAGATGGCCAACGTCTTACCCTGGCGATCACCGATGCCGGTCTTGCGGCGATTAAAGTTGAGACCGAGGACGCCGAGCCGGACCACGCCTCCCCACAAACCAACAAACGCGCTCGGAAGCCCAATAAGCTCCACCCATCGCGTCGGCAGGTGCCCAAGACATCAACGGTAGCGGCGCGCCCGACGACCAAGCAGGAAACTCTGGTCAATCTCCTCAAGCAAAATAAAGGTACGACGCTCGCCGAAATCATGGCCGCCACCGGCTGGCAGGCCCATTCGGTACGCGGCGCCATTAGCGGCACCGTCAAGAAGAGGCTCGGCCTGCCGGTCAGTTCCGCGATCGAGGACGACCGTGGTCGGGTCTACCGGATCGTTGCGCGGGATTAATGCCATGGGGAACGTCGATCCAATCGCGGTCTTGCAGAACATGGACACCGCCGCACTGCTGGCACTGTGGAACCGGTCCGTCGGCACGCCGGCCCCCAGGCGGATTAGCCGGGACCTGCTCCTGTTAGCCTTGGCTTATCATAAACAAGAGCAGATGGAGGGCGGCCTGAGCGAGGCCGCTCTCAAACGCCTGGCCGGTCTGGCGGACCGCGACGGTGATGATGGGACGCCACCGCCGCCCCTCCCGCAACTCCGGCCCGGAACGCGACTTGTTCGGGAATGGCGCGGCGAGGCCCATCAGGTGACCGTGCTCGAGGACGGTTTCGAATATCGGGAGATGAACTACCGGAGCCTATCACAGATCGCCCGGTCCATAACCGGGACGCAATGGTCCGGCCCGCTCTTTTTCGGGCTGCGCAAAGCAAACGGTTCCGGAAGGGAATCTTCTGATGAACGGTAATCCTGTTAAGCGTCCGCGTTGCGCAATCTATACCCGCAAATCCTCCGAGGAAGGGCTTGAGCAGGAGTTCAACTCGCTGGATGCCCAGCGCGAAGCCTGCGAGGCCTTTATCAAGAGCCAAGCCGGGGAGGGCTGGCGGCGAATTCAAACGCACTACGATGATGGCGGTGTCTCCGGTGCCACCATGAAACGCCCGGCCCTCGAGGCGCTGCTTGCCGATATCGAAGCTGGTAGGGTTGACACCGTGGTTGTCTACAAGGTCGATCGTCTGACCCGCGCACTCGCCGACTTCGCCAAGATGGTTGAGATCTTTGACGCCCACGGCGTCTCTTTCGTCTCGGTCACCCAGCAGTTCAACACTACCACCTCAATGGGACGGTTGACGCTCAACATGCTGCTCAGCTTCGCCCAGTTCGAGCGCGAGGTCACCGGCGAGCGCATCCGCGACAAGGTCGCCGCTTCCAAGAAGAAGGGGATGTGGATGGGGGGCTTCGTACCCCTTGGTTATGAGGCCAAGGACCGCACGCTGGTCATCAACAAGCCGGAAGCCGAGACCGTGCGCACGATCTTCCGCCTCTATCTCGAGCACGGCAATGTACGCCGGGTGATGGACGAAGCCGATCGCCTGGGCCTCACGACCAAGATCCGCCAAACCCGAAACGGCCGCATGGCCGGCGGCCGTCCTTTAAGCCGCGGGCATATCTACCGCATTCTTCAAAACCCTCTCTATGTCGGTCGGATCGGCCATAAGGGCCAAACCTATGAAGGTCAGCATCCTGCCATCATCGATACCGCGACTTGGGACACTGTCCAGACGAACCTTGCCGATAACGCCCATGACCGGCGATCCGGTGCAAGAGCAGCGGAGCCGAGCTTGCTGGCCGGGCTTATTCATGATGATCGTGGCAACCGGTTGAGCCCATCCCATGCGGTCAAGGATGGCAGGCGATATCGCTACTATGTGAGCCAGGCCGTCCTACAGAATCGCAAAGAGGATGCCGGTGCGGTCATGCGGGTTCCGGCCCGCGAGATCGAGGGGTTAGTGGAGGGGCGTGTCCGCACATTCCTCAAAAACCCAGGAGAGGTGATTGACGCAATCGGCGATCCTGAAAACCCCCGCGACCAGCACCGCATTATGGTCGCGGCTCGGAAGCTCGCGGACCGCTGGCCCGGAACGGCAACTTCCCGACGGCGAAGCTTCCTCCTCCAGGTCATCTCCGGCATCACCATCGGTGAAGATTCCATCGAAATTAGGCTTCGACGGATCGCGCTACGCAATGTCCTGCTGGGCAAGACGCCATCGGCGGGCATGGCTGCGACGGCGCGTGACCATGGCGATGATACCGATCATGATCATGACCTCATCCTTTCCGTACCGGCCCGCCTGAAACCCTGCTCCGGTGAGATGCGGCTGGTGATCCCGCCGGGGCATTCGAACGATCTACGACCGCGCCCCAACACGCCACTCATCAGGGCGCTGGCCCGCGCGCATGACTGGAAGCAAAAGCTCTTCTCTGGCGAGGCACGGTCCATCCGCGCCATCGCAAGAAGCGAAGGCATGTCGGACAGCTATGTCGGATACATCCTCCGCCTTGCCTTTCTTGCCCCCGATATCACCGAGGCTATCCTCGATGGCCGTCAACCGGCGGATCTAGAACTCAACACCCTAATGAGATCGATCCCGCATTCGTGGCCCGATCAGCGCCGACTCTACCGGTTTGGCAACAGCGCCTGATCCCCTCTGCCATCAGCATCAAGCCAACTCACCGACCTCATCATGCGCTGCCTAAATCGAGGTTGAATGCCCGGTTCGGCCAGCGTACCACCCGGAATCCTTATCGGCTAATGCTCACTGCGAAATAGCCGAGTAGAGAAAAAGGGTCGAGAAAGGGGCCCCACCCGGGAATTACGGATTCTCTCGGTGAGCGTCCGAAGGAGTCATGCCGCTGAACGCCGCGGACAGCCGCGGTTCGCACCGGTTGTTCGGGTATCTCTCCCGAATTGTTGGAAAACGAAGACTAGCTGGCGGATGGGGTGGGATTCGAACCCACGATGAGCTTCCACCCATACTCCCTTAGCAGGGGAGCGCCTTCAGCCACTCGGCCACCCATCCGCTTGGGGCGAAAACTAGTGACCCAAGGGGTTTGGCGTCAATCTCTATTTTTGGGGAAATACAGGAAAAATTGAAATGGTGGCCTAGATCGGTATTGCCAAACGCAAAAATGACGCGTAATGTCTGGTCGTCATATTGTTATACAACTAGGCAATAATTCCGATGAAACTTCAGATAGGACAGGTTGGTCGCACCCTGCATCTGCCAACGCGCGTTGCCGAACTGATTTCGACGGAAATATCCGAAGGACGGCTGGCGCCGGGGGATCGCCTTCCAACGGAACACGAACTTGCCGAAACCTGCGGCGTTAGCCGAACCGTCGTTCGTGAGGCCATCGCGCGGCTTCGCTCTGACGGCGTGATCGATACACGCCAAGGCGTCGGCGCTTTTGTCAATGAGCCGTCGCGCCGTTCGACTTTACGCATCGACGCGGCTGCTTTACGTGACCGCGACAGCATCGAAAGCCTTTTCGAGTTGCGTGGGTTGCTTGAAATCGAAACGGCGGGGCTCGCCGCTGTGCGCCATGCCAGAAAGCACCTTCGGGCCATGGAACGGTCGATCCGGCAAATGCGGGAAACGGAACACTGGAGTGAGGAAGGGGTCGTTGCCGACCTCGATTTTCACCACGCCGTGGCTGCCGCCAGCGGCAACCCCTATGTGGACAAATTCGTTGTTTTCCTCTCCGAGCATATGCGTGAAACCATCGTTGCCACGCGAAAGAATTTCGAACTGAAAGAAATTGTCGATATCACCATCAACGAACATGTCGCTATTTTGGAAGCCATCGCGGCGAAGGACTGGGATTTGGCACGTGAGGCCATGAGGACGCACGTCAAGGGGGCCGCTGGCCGGCTTGGCATCGACGTGTGCACCCGCCCGGGGCTCAAGATGTCCAAGAACCAACGCATGATCAGCTTTGAAACATAGAATTCGGCGGGTATACCCGTTGGCGGGAAACTAAATTAGCGTTCGAGACGGAAAATAAACTCGAGGAAATTTCAATGACGGCCCACTTGGAAAAAATATCAGGCGTATTCGCGCCCGTGGTAACGCCCTTTGCCGGGGACGAGCTTGTGGAAGACGATCTCAGGTTCAATCTTAAGAAACTGGGGCAAAGCGGCGTTGCCGGGTATCTGGCGCTTGGGTCCAACGGCGAATACAAAAGTCTGACCGACGCCGAACAGCGCCGGGTTCTGGAAATCTTCGCCGAGGAAAAGGGCGACAAGGTGGTGATGGTTGGTTGCGGCTGTGAATCGACCCGTCAAACCATCGAGAAATGCAAGATCACCGCCGATCTGGGGCTTGATTTCGCCAGCGTGCTGACGCCCAGCTACTTCCCCAAGCGCATGGACGCGCCGACGCTGACCGACTTTTACACGCGTATCGCCGACGAATCGCCCGTGCCCGTCCTGCTTTACAACGCGCCCGGTTTTGCCGGCGGCGTAACGATCCCATTGAAGGCGATTATTGAATTATCCACTCATCCGAATATTGCCGGGGTCAAGGATTCGTCATCGGCCGGACCCGCCGGGATGCTCAGCGCACTGGACCCGAACGGGGCCTTTCGCGTGCTGGCCGGATCGGTGGGCTTTTTCTATCCGAGCCTGCATCTGGGCGCGACCGGCGGCATCGTTTCGCTGGCCAACGTCCTGCCCGACCCGTGCTGCGATCTCTACGATCTGTTCCTCGAAGGCAGGTATGACGAGGCCGCGATTTTGCACCAAAAACTGTCGCGTTTGAACCGGGCCGTTTCGGGGTCGGGCGGCGTCGCTGGCGTCAAGGCGGGCATGGATGTTGCGGGTTTTAAGGGTGGTGAACCGAGACACCCGCTCAAACCCGCCGACGATGCGGCACGCGATGCCATTCGCAAAGCCATTTTGGCCGAAGGGTTCCAATTGCCATGAAAATCCTAGCCGCCGATATCGGCACCACCGGAACCAAGATGGGCGTTTTCGTGGATCGCGAGGGCGATCTGGAATTGCTCGAGCAGTTCTCGCGAAACTACCCCATTAACTCCTACAACGACGGCCTGTTCGCCGATATCGATCCGAAGAACTGGATACAGGCCTTTATCGCCGGATGTGAAGCCCTGGGTGATTTGATCGCCGATGTGGACGTCATTGCGCTGTCGGGGACGACGCCGGGCCTTACGGCCATGGACGCAGGCGGCAACGCGCTGTACCCGTCGATCCTGATGCTCGATCAACGATCCCGCATTCAGGCGCAGCACATCATCGACACCATCGGAATTCAGGCGCTTTTGGATACTACCGGCAACATGCCGGTTGCCGGCGGATGCTCCCTGGCCAGCATCCTGTGGATCAAGGACAACCATCCCGACATTTTCGAAAAAACCGCCGTATTTGGCCACTGCAACACCTACATGGCGGCGTGGCTGACGGGCGAATTTTCCATTGATCCATCGTCGGCCTCGTTGACCGCGCTCTACAACACCGTTGCCAACGATCTGACGTGGAACGAGGGAATTGCGCGCGCGTTCGACCTGTCAACGGACCGCCTTCCAAACCTGATCCCGTCCCATGAAAGTGCCGGAACCGTAAAGGCGGATTTGGCCAAGGTTTTGGGCTTGAAAAAGGAACCGGCGGTCGTCATCGGTGGCAATGATGCGGTGTTGGCCGCTTATTCGGTGGGCGTGCGCGAGCCGGGCAAGATCATGAACGTCAACGGCACCTGCGAAATCACGCTCGTTTGCCTACCGCGCTGCATCTCGTCGCAAAATTACAACGTCCGGACCCACGTCATTCCGGACCGCTGGCTGACGCTCTATGTCATGAACGCGGGCGGCATCGCGTTCGAGTGGTTCCGTACCGTCTATTGCAGTGAAATGGGCGCGGACGATTTCTATGGCCGGTTTGTGCCGGAGGCGCTGGATGCCTGGGTTGGCAAGGAATTCAGTGCGCGGTACGTGCCGTTCCTGATGGGGTCGCGCTATTCTCAGGAAAAGCTGACGGCCAGTTTCGAGAACATGACCCGCGACACCACCCGCGAGGAACTTCTGGCCGCCCTGGTAAAAGGCCTATGTGACTATCAGCGCGAACACCTGAAGGAAGTCAGCATCGATATACCGCTGAACGACAAAATCTGCATTACGGGCGGCGCCGCCAGCCCCGAAGTGATCCGCGCGAAGCGGAAATGGATGCGTGATTGCGAATACGTTTATCACGATCAATCGTCAATGAAAGGTGCCGCCATGCTGGGACGTATGTTCCTGGAAGAGTAGCGGCGGAACGTTTTGAAAAAAGGATACCGAAAATGGCCCGGAAAAGTGCGGTCGAAAGACTTTGGGAAGTAAACAAGGAAGCCGAGATCTGGTGGGATTCCTCACCCGTGGTGTTTGCCAACTGGCATGACAAACTGATCGCGGAAGCGGCTGACAAGGACGAAATGACGGCGCAGTTGGACCGCCTGTTTAACGCAAACAACGCCCCCACCGACAATCTGTTGCGGGGAGTGACCACCAACCCGCCGCTGTCCTACGCCGCCACCCAGGACAATCCCGAATATTGGCAGGGATGGGTGGACAGCTACATCGAAGAAAACAAATGCACCGACACCGATGTTGTTTACTGGGAAACCTATAAGGAAATCGTGCGCCGGGGGGCGGCCACCTATATGCCCATGTTCGAAGCCAGCGGAAAAAAGATGGGCTACCTCTCGGGCCAAACCGACCCGCGCATCCGCCATGATGTGGACAAGATGGTCGCCCAGGGCCTCGAATTGGCGGCCATATCGCCCAACGTGATGATCAAACTTCCCGGTACGGCGGAAGGATACGAGGCCATTCGCATCATGACGTCGAAGGGCATCGCCACCAACAACACGCTGTCGTTCATTATCCCGCAATTTGTCGCCTGCATGAAAGCAGTCGCCGACGGGCTGGTTGAAGCCCGCGCCAATGGCGTTGATCTTTCCGGCTGGCGTTCCGTCATTACCGCCATGAGCGCGCGCTACGGAACGCTTGGCGATCTCACAAAGGATGCCGAAGCCGCCGGTGTGGAGATGACTGAAGAACTTATGCGCTGGGCCGAAATTGCCATCTTCAAGAAGGCTTGCAAGCTGGCCCGCGAATACCCCGGTTATGAAGGCAAGATGCTGCTGTGCTCCATGCGTTGCAGCCCGACGGTCGACGGGAAGTTGCGTTCCTGGCACATCGAAAAAGCGGCTGGCGAGGACTGCGTTTACACTTGCCCGCCGTCGTATCTTGAAGAGATGATCACCCTGCTGGATCATGTGGAATTCAAGGACGACACCGGAAACCCGGTCCCGGCCGATGTTACGGACACGCTGATGAAAATTCCGTACTTCGCGCGCGGCTATGCCGAAGACGGTTACACGGCGGAAGAGTTCAACAGCCATCCGGCCCTGGTCGAAACGGCCCGGCAGTTCAGTGAAGTGACCGAGAAAATGGTCAGCTTTGTGCGTGATCGCGTGGAGCGCGCTTCTTAATCCATGCAGATCAGTATTGTTATTACCGGGTTCGGCCTTCGCCGGACCCGGTTTTCTTATGCTTTCACCGGATTGTGTGCATCACCCTTGGTGATGTTGTAGCTGACAAGGCCCGCCGTCAGCGATTTCAGTTCCGCCATGGTCGTCGGGAAAACATACAGAGACTGACCGGCGGCAACGTAAACGGTGTCAAAACGTTTCAGGCTCACGTCGATAACCGTTGGCAATGGGGCGGTCAATCCCACCGGTGACAGGCCGCTCATGGGAAAGCCGCTGGCCGCGCGCACCTGATCCGCATCGGCAGCGGAAACTTTACCTTCCAGATTGAACGCCCGCGGCAGCGCTTCCGAAGCGCAACGTTTATCCCCGGCAATCAGCACCATGACCGCTTGCTTGCCGATCATGTATATTGCTGATTTCACCATGGCGCCCAACGGCGCTTTCAAGGCCTTCGCCGCGCCCTTCGTGGAACCGGCTGTTTTTCTCAGCTTCTTCACCTTCGCCTCGGACCCGGCGTCGGCAAGCGCCTTTTTGACCGCCTCGACAGATTTGCTTTTGGGTTTTTTCATGCCGGAATCTCCAATCCCTTTTGAACCGCAGGTCGCGCCGAAATGGCGTCGAACCAACGCTTTACGTTGGGAACTTCGTTCAGGTCCATGCCTTGCCACTCGTACCGGACCGTCCATGGATAGGTGGCGATATCGGCGATTGTGTAATCCGGCCCGCCCAGATATTCACTTTCGCCAAGACGCTTGTTCATGACGCCGTAAAGCCGCCGCGCTTCTTCCGTATAGCGTTTTTTCGCATACGGCACGTCTTCCTTGGCAAATTGGTTGAAGTGATGGGCCTGCCCGAACATGGGGCCGACGCCCCCCATCTGCCACATCAGCCATTGGATGACCGTAATTCGTGCGCGCGGGTCCGCGGGCAACAACGGGCTTTTGAATTTATCGGCCAGATAAATCAGGATCGCGCCTGATTCGAACAAGCTCAACGGCTCGCCGCCCGGACCATCAGGATCAACGATGGCCGGAATTCTGTTGTTGGGGCTGATCTTCAGGAAATCCGGCGCAAACTGTTCGTCGGCGCTGATATTGATCGGATGCACCTCGTACGGGATCCCGAGTTCTTCAAGCATGATGGAGGCTTTGCGCCCGTTCGACGTTTTCCAGGTGTAAAGATGGATCATCCGATTTTCCCTAATTGTTTATTTCCCGGTTAAATTTCCCTGACAATCCACGCCTGTGGTCAGTACCGCTTCAACATCCGTCGAGCAGGTGTCACTGAATGTAATGCCCGGGACGTTTTCGCCCAAGTAGGTTTCCATGATGCTGCGATCGGTGCCCCGGAAGAACGCGCAGGGGTATTCGGCCAGGGCGTCAAGCATATCGGTTTCGCCGAACAAATCCCGGAAGGTTCCGGAAACCACGTCAAACCACAAATGGTTGGGTGCGACATGCGGCGCGATTCGGTCGGCAAGTTTACCGTTGGTAATGTGGTTGGCCAGAAGGAGCGCATAGGTCGGATCGCTGGCGAACTGGAAATAAACCTGAGCGCATTGCCCGAATTTGGAATTGTCTACGGTCGCCGCATCGGAGCGCCATTCGCGAAGTTCGAAATCCTGGGCGACGATCGCGGCTCCTTGCACCAAAAGGTAAACCCCGAAAATCAAGGCGACGACCTCGCGTGACCAAAACCTCACCCGTGCTGAGGCGTTCGCCAATTCGGAAACCACGCGATAGAACAGCGCAACCGTTAGCCCACTAAGCACGATGTTCGGAATCAGATAATGAGCGCTGGGATGCTTGGCGACGATCAATATTTGCAGCATCTGTGCCAACGCCACGCCGCCAAGCGCGCGCATCACCAAACGGGGGACCGGTCGGCCTTTTCGTCCACGACGCCAGGCTTCCAGCAGGGCAAGTGCCGCAAAAACAATCGGTACCGAGAGAACCGGGCGGCTGGCCATCTTCATGACGTATCGCGGGTATTTCTCGAGATCGATTAAGGTTTGTTCCCCCCCGCCGAAATGGCCGCTGCCCATGCCAACCTGACCGATCCAGGAGAAAAACTCGCCGTACGCACCGATTGCAGGCATGGTGAAAAAGACAAAAGACACCACCGAGGCTACGGCATAGATGACAAGCGGGCGCACTCCCCAAAGAAGGAACACCGGCAGCACGTACAGCGGGGCGGCAGACAATTTGGTTGCGATCCCCAAACCGGCGACCAGCCCAAAGGCAACCGCGAAACCGGTCCGATGTCTTTCCAGCGCGTCATTGCGAACCGCCAGAAGCGTGACCAGAGCAAGCATCAGCGCCGCAAAAACGAGAAACGTTTCGGGTTTAACGTATAGGCCATGCCGGGCAATTACGGTCGAGGCGAACGGACCAGCTTGCACCAACAAAGCCGGCATAAGGCCGCCCAGCGCTCCACGGGCGGCAAGCCCGACAGCCAGCAGACCGGCGGCGTTAATGACGTACAAAGCCGTGCTAATGGCGCGAAGATGGGCTTCGGGATCGGCAAAAACGCGTTCCGTTATGGTATCGGCGTCGGCGAAGCCCTGAACGGCCAGCAGCACCAGAGCCCCGATCGAATGCACCGGCGTTCCCGGATGGGCAACGGCTTCCGGCGTTGCCAGATTAATCAGATTGACCGAGTTAAAAAGGTAGAAATAGCTGGGATCAATGGCGTGCCAAATCCAGAACGGCCCGCCGTCGGTTCGCAATATCAATGCAGACGCGAGGTGCAATACCGGCAGAATCACCAGCACGACCCACGTCCAGACGGCCCCTTCCGATTTGGCTTGTTCGCTATCCGCCATTTCGTCGCCTCCCCTTCGGAGCGATTTTAAGCGGAAAGTTTGTCTCTCAGCAACTTGTTGACTAAACCGGGGTTTGCCTTGCCCTGGGTTGCGCGCATGACTTGCCCGACAAACCAGCCCAAAACCTTCTCGTTGCCTTCCCTGAATTGGGCCACTTGTCCGGGATTCCCGTCAATCAATTCGTCTATAACCCCCTGGATCGCGCCTTCGTCGCTAACCTGCTTTAACCCCTTTTCCTCGACGATTTCGTCCGGCGATTTGCCGGTTTCACCCATGATTTCAAACACGTCCTTGGCGATTCGCCCCGAAATGGTGCCATCGGCAATAAGGTCTAGCAGTTTTCCAAGATTTTCGGCGGAAACCGGGCTGTCCCATATTTCCAGGCCCTTGGCCTTGAGCATGCCGAACAGGTTGGATGTCACCCAGTTGGCCGCTGTTTTGGCGTCCCGACCGGTTGCCACGGTCTCGAAATATTCGGCCGTGCGTCGGGATGCGACCAATACGCCCGCGTCATATGCAGGAAGACCGAAATCGCCGATAAACCGTTCTTTCTTGGCGTCGGGCAATTCGGGAAGATCAGCCGCGATTTTGTCGACGTATTCCTGCGTTAACTCGACAGGAAGCAAATCGGGATCGGGGAAGTATCGGTAGTCGTGTGCGAATTCCTTTGCGCGCATGGAACGGGTTTCGCCACGGGTCGAATCAAACAGGCGTGTTTCCTGAACAACTTCGCCGCCGGATTCGTAGACGTCGATCTGCCGTGTGACCTCATATTCAATTGCCTGCATGACAAACCGCACGGAATTGAGGTTTTTGCACTCGGTCCGGGTTCGCAAGCCCTGCTCCCCCACCTTGCGCACCGAAACGTTGACGTCGCACCGCATGGAACCTTCATCCATGTTGCCGTCGCAGGTTCCCAGATACCGCATGATCGAGCGTAGTTTGCGAAGATAGGCGCCGGCTTCCTCGGGATCGTGAATGTCCGGCTTGGAGACGATCTCCATCAGGCAAACGCCGGTACGGTTCAGATCGATAAAGGACCGCTTGGGATCCTGATCGTGCATGGACTTCCCGGCATCCTGTTCCATGTGCAGCCGTTCGATGCCGACTTCGGCGGTCGAGCCATCGGGCATATCCAGAAGAACCGAACCCTCGCCGACGATGGGATGCTGGAACTGCGAAATTTGATAGCCCTGCGGCAAATCGGCATAGAAGTAGTTTTTGCGCTCGAATACGCTGCGCAAGTTGATCTGTGCCTTGAGACCAAGTCCGGTTCGTACCGCCTGTTCGATGCAACGCTCGTTGATTACAGGGAGCATTCCCGGCATTGCCGAGTCCACCAGCGACACCTGCGAGTTGGGTTCGGCCCCAAACGCGGTGGCCGCACCCGAAAACAGCTTGGCGTTGGAAATGACCTGGCCGTGCACTTCAAGCCCGCACACCAGTTCCCAATCGCCCGTTTCGCCTTCGATAATCCAGGGCATTATGCGTCTCCCTTCAGATACGAAGGTTTGGCATCGAACCCTGCGGAACTCTCCAAGACATCGCCGATCCGCAGAACCGTTTCCTCGTCAAATGGTTTTCCGATGATTTGCAGCCCCAACGGCAATCCCTCGCCGCTGAAGCCCGACGGCACCGAAATACCCGGCAGTCCGGCCAGATTGAGGGGAACGGTAAACACATCATTCAGATACATGGCGACCGGATCATCGGAATTTTCGCCGATGGGGAACGCCGCCGACGGCGTTGCCGGAGCCAGGATTGCATCGACGGTCTGGAAGGCCTTGCGGAAATCCTCGGCGATCAGCGCGCGGACTTTCTGGGCTTTCAGATAATAAGCGTCGTAGTAACCGGCGCTAAGAACGTAGGTGCCGATCAAAATTCGTCGCCGCACTTCGGTTCCAAAACCTGCGCCGCGCGTGTTTTCGTACATCTCGTCCAGACTGTCGCCATCGACCCGAAGACCGTAGCGCACCCCGTCGTAGCGGGCCAGATTGGACGACGCCTCGGCGGGCGCGATGATGTAGTAGGTGGCTAACGCGTACTTTGTGTGGGGCAAAGAAACATCGACCGGCTCGGCCCCGGCATCTTTCAGCATTTCAATGCCGTTTTGCCATAGCGCCTCGATGTCGGCGGCCATGCCATCGACCCGATATTCTCGGGGAACGCCGATTTTCAGACCCCGGATATCGCCCGACAGCGCGGCTGCAAAATTGGGAACGCCGATGGGGGCGGAGGTCGAGTCCTTGGCGTCGTGCCCGGCCATGGCCTCCAGCATGATGGCGGCATCCTGAACGGTTCGGGTCATCGGTCCGGCCTGATCCAGGCTGGATGCGTAGGCGACGATGCCCCACCGCGAACAGCGCCCGTAGGTGGGTTTCAGGCCGACGATCCCGCAGAAGGACCCCGGCTGACGGATCGATCCGCCGGTATCGGTTCCGGTGGCGCCCAGACACAGGCGCGCAGCCACGGCGACCGCCGACCCGCCCGACGACCCGCCCGGCACCCGGTCTTTGCCATCGGCCGCCTTCCACGGGTTGATCACGTTGCCGTGGTAGCTGGTGATGTTGGCCGAACCCATGGCGAATTCGTCTAGGTTTGCCTTGCCCAGCATCACCGCGCCCGCGTCGCGCAAGTTCTGCGACACGGTCGACTCGTAAGGCGGTTTGAAACCGTCCAAAATATGCGAACCTGCGCTCGTTAGCACACCATCGGTGCAAAAAAGGTCTTTAACCGCGATGGGGATGCCGTCCATGGGTCCCGCCACTTCGCCCTTTGACCGGCGTGTGTCCGACGCCGCCGCGCGTTCTCGCGCGATGTCCGGGGTTTCGGTAACAAAGGCGTTCAGATCCCGCGCACCTTCCACCGCGGCGATATGGGCGTCGGTCAGTTCGGCCGATGTGAAATCGCCTGCCGCAAGTCCCTGCGCCGCCTGGGCAAGGGTCAGCTCCGTTAAATTTGCCATCACTCGACCACCTTGGGCACGGTGTAACAGCCCGCTTCGGGGTCCGGCGCGTTGGCCAGAACGCGCGCCTGATATCCGCCATCGGTCACCACGTCCTTGCGGCGATAAAGCGACATGTCGGCGACGCTGGTGATGGGCTCGACACTTTCGGTGTCGACCTCGTTCAACTGTTCGACCCAGCCGATGATACCGGAAAGTTCCTGGGCCAAATGGTCCAGCTCTTCATCCGGTATCTTTATGCGGGCCAGAAACGCGATATTTCTGACGGTATCTTTGTCGAGTGACATGAAAACCTGCTTTGTCCGTAATGCGGCGCGGAACGTAGCATTCGGGGTTTCGCCGCGCAACTGCTTGGGAATAATTCGGCGCCGCTAAAAGGCGCTTTCGGCGAGCATTCCCCAAACGTCCGCATTCCAGGTATGGGGCGCGATTTGCGAAGCTGCCACGAGCGCCTCGGCAACCGTTCCGGCGGCGTCGCTACCGCCATTTGGCTTAACCGCGAATTCCTTCATGGAAAGGCTATCGAGGACGACTTTGTTTTCGCCGCGACGGTAAAGGAAGATGGTCGAGAAAACCTCGTCGTATTCGCGGGTTACGTTGGGTAGGTCGATGTTGATCTGATAGATTCCGTTATCGGACAACTGAAACGGCGCTTCGGTAATAAACATGTAGCCGGGGAAGGCCATCTTCTTGCCGCTGCGTTCACATTCCCAATCGACCTCGTAATCGGAGGTTTCAAACAGCTCTCCCTCGACCGGGTTTTTCCCGACGAAGCGAATAACAAATCGACAGGACCCGTCCTCGCCGACCTTCGTCTCGCCCACAAGGGGAGCGTCCAAAGTTCCGTCGACCAGGGGAAGAAGCGTTTCGGCGAAAATGAACCCCAGTTCCTGCTTGTCCCGGCGAACGAAGACCCAACTGCCGTTTTCGGCCGAACCGATGGCCTCGACACGCGATCCGCGTTCCAATCGACCGCGTTTTTGGGCTTTAATCGATGGCTTCGCCCGCAAATTCACGTCCGAAGCCGCAAGGAAAAACCCGGACGCAGGTGCAATCGGTTCGCCGTTGCTGTCGAGAATCCTGCCATTGGCATCTTTTTCGACGGGCGGCAGGCTGACCATCTTGAGCAAAGTCTTATAGACAAACCCCAAATCCTTGCCGGCCCGGCGCACCGCGAACCAGCTCCCGACTTTTCCGGCGGCCTCGATCTTGGCCCCCCGCCTGAGCCCGCCCAAGCGCTTTGCTTTGGTTTCGGGCCGAGCCCGCACGTTGGCGTCCTTGGTGATCTCGTAAGTGCCTGACGCCGATTCGATTGCCACGCCCATGAACTTCACACTGGCGGCGATCCCATCCGACGAAACAGCACACGCTGCAAACGCAATGATCAGAACGGCGATCCAAACCTGAAACCGGCGGAACATCCCGGGCGCTCCCGAATCCTTCGAACATAAAGATAACAACGCCTTATAAGATATGATATCCGAGAGAACCAGTGGATACAATCAGGTGGTCGGGTTCATGGCAGTCGTCGATATCAGGACACTTGTTTCGTTGGTGCCGCGCGACCGCCGTCTGATCGGTCTGGACGTCGGAAGCAAGACCATCGGACTGGCGTTATCGGACCTGAGCAGGATGGTGGCGACGCCCCATGACGTCGTGCGCCGGACCAAGTTCAGCAAAGACGCCGAACACATTTCGCGGGTTATTGAGGAAAACGAGGTCGGCGGTTTCGTCATCGGTCTTCCCATCAGCATGGACGGGACCGAGGGGCGGCGCTGCCAGTCCACCCGCGATTTTACCAATAATCTGCTCAAGATAATTGATCTGCCCGCTGCGTTTTGGGACGAGCGCCTGTCCACGGCGGTTGTCGAGCGCATGATGGTGAGTGAAATGGACATGACCCGCAAACGCCGCGCACAGATCGTCGACAAGCTGGCGGCGGCCTACATTCTGCAAGGGGCGCTGGACGCCATGCCATCCGGTATCTAGATGTTCGACATTGTTCTCAGTCTGGCCCCGATCTTCGCACTTATCATGCTGGGCTATGCCCTGAAACACCTGGCATGGGTGCCTGAAGACTTCTGGGCGAGTGCAGAACGCATGACCTATTACATATTCTTCCCGGCCCTTCTGATCAGCAACACAGCAAAAGCCGATCTGGCCGGAGTCGATATCGGAACGCTGGCGCTGGCCTTGGTTATCCCGCTTTTTTTTGTTTCGGCGGCATCGGTTCTGACGCGGGGTCTGACCAAATCGGACGGGCCATCGTTCACGTCGGTTTTTCAAGGCAATATCCGCCCCAATACCTATGTCGGCATCGCGGCGGCATTCGCGTTGTTCGGTGATCCCGGTCTGACGCTTACGGCCGTGGCTATCGTGCTATGTGTCCCAACGGTAAATGTCTTTAGTGTCTTCGCATTGGTTCGCTATGCATCCCCGCCGGGAACGTCCTTCAGGTTGAGGCAAACTGTTTTGCCGGTCCTTCGCAATCCATTGATTATTTCGTCGCTGATCGGTGCCGCGTGGAACGCCGGTGATATTGGGTCGCCGCCTGTCGTCGGCCCGTTGCTAGAAATATTGGGCCGTGCCGCCCTGCCCGTAGGCCTTATGGCTGTTGGCGCGGGCCTCGATATTGCCGCCGTAAGACCGGTCGGGCGTCTGGTCGTTCTGGCGGTAACGACGAAACTGGCAGTCCTTCCGGCCCTGACCTTTCTGGCCAGCTGGTTCTTCGGTCTGGATGCTCTGGCAACCGGGGTCTGCGTCAGCTATGCGGCGCTTCCCACTTCCATTTCGTCCTACGTTCTGGCCCGGCAGATGGGCGGTAATTCCGAGTTGATGGCGGGCATCGTGACGGCCACGACCCTTGTCGCCATGGCTACGATTCCGCTGGCGATATCCTTGCTAAATTAATCATCCACAGAATTTTGCCGCATAGGTGCTTGCGTGTTCGGCACGGGTGGATTTATATTCGCGGCTTATGAAAAACAGTCCTTCCGACGTCAAGTATCCTCACCGTCACCTGCTGGCTATCGAAGGCCTTTCGGCCCAGGAAATCTCTCATTTATTGGAAGTTGCCGACTCGTACGTCGAGCAAAACCGGCAAGCCGATAAAAAGAAATCCCTGCTGCGCGGGCGCACTGTCATTAACCTCTTTTTTGAAGACTCGACCCGAACGCGGACATCGTTCGAACTGGCGGGCAAACGGCTGGGCGCCGACGTCATTAATATGGCGGTCGCCACCAGTTCGGTCAAAAAGGGCGAGACGCTTATCGACACGGCGATGACGCTGAATGCCATGCATCCGGATATTCTGGTGTGTCGGCACAACGCATCGGGCGCGGTCAAGCTTCTTTCCGAGAAAATGAACTGCGCGGTTATCAATGCCGGAGACGGAATGCACGCGCATCCGACACAGGCGTTGCTCGATGCGCTGACCATTCGCCGCAGACGGGGCAACCTTGCGGGCCTTACGGTGGCCATTTGCGGCGACATTCTTCATTCGCGGGTGGCGCGCTCCAACATCTGGCTGCTCACCACCATGGGGGCCACGGTTCGACTGGTCGCGCCGAAAACCCTGATCCCCGGCGGCGTTCAGGGGATGGGGGTCGAGGTCTTCTACGATATGGCCGAAGGTCTCAAAGACGCCGACATCGTCATGATGCTGCGCCTGCAAACGGAAAGAATGCACGGCGGGTATTTCCCCTCGGTGCGCGAGTACTTCCATTTCTTCGGACTGGATTACGAAAAACTGGCCTGCGCCAAGCCCGATGCCCTGATCATGCATCCCGGCCCCATGAACCGGGGCGTCGAGATCGACTCCATGGTAGCCGACGACTTCGGACGCAGCGTTATTCGCGAACAGGTCGAGATGGGCGTCGCCGTGCGCATGGCCTGTATCGACATCCTGACCCGCAACATGGCGGACGCCGACACGAGGAGCCTCTAATGCCGGTCAGTTGGAAAAAAACGCAAGATCTGGTCGCCTACGTCAACGCGCGGCTACTCGACCCGGCAAGCGGGCTGGATGAACCCGGCGGGGTCCTCACCGATGGCGAGGAAATCGTTGATTTCGGACCGAGCCTTCATTCCGGCAGCGTCCCCGACGGTGTGCGTTCCGTGGATTGCGGCGGGCACTGCCTTTGCCCCGGCCTTGTCGACATGCGAGTTCAGCTTCGCGATCCGGGCGAAGACCACAAGGGAACGCTGATCTCGACCGGCCAGGCCGCTACCGCCGGCGGCGTCACATCCCTGGTCTGCCTGCCCAACACCAATCCGGTCATCGACGATATGTCCATCGTCGAATTCATTGCCCGGCGGGCGAGAATGCTGGGCTTGGCCAAGGTCTATCCCTATGGGGCGATCACCAAGGGCCTTGAAGGCGGTCAACTCGCCGAAATGGGGCTGCTGGCCGAATCGGGCGCGGTCGCTTTCACCGATGGCAAAAAGTCGATCGCCGACGCGCAAATCATGCGCCGTGCGCTGGCCTATTCCAGCATTTTCCCGCTGCTGATCGTCGAGCACGCCGAGGAGCCCACGTTGGGCGGCGGCTCCATGAACGCGGGCGAGACGGCGACGCGCATGGGCCTGAGCGGCATCCCGCGCGAAGCCGAAATCATCATGGTGGAACGCGATATCCGTCTGGTGGAAATGACCGGCGGACGATTGCATTTTGCCCATATCTCGACGTCGGGCGCGGTGGAAGTAATCCGTGCGGCCAAAGCACGCGGCCTGCCCATTACCTGCGATACAGCCCCCCCCTATTTTGCACTGAACGAAATGGAAGTGCTGGATTACCGCACCTTTGCCAAACTGTCGCCGCCGCTGCGTAGCGAGACCGACCGCCTGGCCATCATCGAAGGATTGAAGGACGGCACCATCGACGCCATCGCATCCGACCATTCGCCGCAGGACGAAGACACCAAGCGCCTTCCTTTCCCGCAAGCCGCGTTCGGCGGAGTGGGACTGGAAACGCTTCTTCCCGTCTCGCTCAGCCTTGTTCAAAACGGCGATATGGAACTTCTCGACGTTCTGAAGCTGATCACCAGTGCGCCAGCCGACCTGATGGGCCTGTCTGCTGGCCGGCTGGAAAAGAGCGCGGCTGCCGATCTGATGGTCTTCGATCCCGAGAATATCTGGAAGGTGGACGCCAATTCCCTGCGCAGCATCGCCAAAAACTCACCCTTCGACGAGCGCCCCGTTCAGGGCCGTGTGCTGCGTACCGTCGTCGACGGCCGGACGGTATTTGAAGACGGAGACTAAGCCTTGGAAAGCGCTGCGGGAGACGGCCAACTCATTTTGGCGCTAGCCGCATCAACCGGCTATTTCCTCGGCTCGATCCCCTTCGGGCTGGTTCTTTGCTGGATGGCCGGGCACGGCGACATCCGCAAAATCGGCTCCGGTAACATCGGCGCCACCAACGTCCTGCGAACCGGCAACAAGCCGCTGGCCGCAGCAACATTGCTGCTGGATAGCGGCAAGGGCGGAGCCGCCGTCCTGATCTTCGCAACCCTCGGCCTCGAACCCGCCCTCGTCGCCGGACTGGCCGCCGTTCTGGGCCACAACTTCCCCATCTGGCTGAAATTTCAAGGCGGTAAAGGCTTCGCCACAACACTTGGAACCCTACTGGCCGCCGCGTGGCCCGTGGGCCTGCTGGCGTGCGTCACATGGCTGGCCTGCGCGGCAATCTTCCGTATGTCCTCGCTGGCCGCCCTGGTCGCCGCGACGGCATCACCATTTTACGCATGGTGGCTCGAAAGCTGGCAGGTAGCAGCGTTAGCTGGCGCATTGGCCGTCCTCGCCATCATCCGCCACCACGCCAATATCGGGCGAATTTTGCGCGGTGAGGAGCCGCGTATCGGTCGGAAGAAGTCGTCCCAATAAAAGACCGGGCTCCGCCCGCACCCGCAAAGGGCCGAGGCCCCTTTGATCCCATTTTTTTGAAATGGCGTTATAGAGCATTGTTTTAATGTGGAAATATTTGAAACAATGTAAACCGTAACCGAAATAAACCGCTGTCCAAGGTTTGCACGGCACTCAGTCCCACAATTTTCTTAGTAACCGACCAAAAAACAACGCGGATAAAACAGAAATAAGAATGCAAGAAATTTCAAAAACTAAACCAAGCCAACCATCCACATTTTGCAGATCAAATGCCCACTTCGATAAATTGAATATCAAGATAAAAACGATGCCGCCAAATATGACAATAAGCAGGTTTCCGATAAAAAAATCGAACATCAGCTCAACAAAGCTCGGTTCTTTTCGTTCTGTTCGTTCTTTTCTTTTCACCATTTCTGGGGCCATATCAATTCAGGGGGGCCATCCACCCCATCAGTTTACTTTTTTGCCCAAAGGAATCAAAGGGGTCGAGGTCACTGCTGTCCCCGTTGATCCTCAAGCATCCTAACCACCAACCTGTTCGTGATCGGTATCGAGTGCTGCCGGGAATTCTTCGGCGAGTTGGCGGGTGGCTTCGGTTTCGGCTTGGGGGAGTTCTTCGGTCAGGCGGGATTTGTTGATTTCGGGGGCGCGCTCGCACAGGCGGGCGATGAATTGGGTGTCGTCGGGGGTGTCGAGGCCGATCATTACGGCTTCTTTGGCGAATTCGGCGGCTTCGGTCTCGTTCAGGCCCATTTGTGTCGCGGCCCACAGGCCCAGGAGTTTGTTGCGGCGCGCGCGCGCCTTGAAGCGGCGCTCCTCGTCCATTTTGTATTTGGCTTCCTGGCTTTTTTTGTGGTCGTCGAACGGGCCGTCGTTTCCGCTCATCGTCAAGCGCCTCCTGTTCGGTCCCGATTTATTGTATAGCAAGGGGCATGTGTACGCTTGTTATTCTGCGCCGCCCCGATCATGCGTGGCCGGTCATCATCGCCGCCAATCGCGACGAGATGGTGGATCGTCCGTGGCTGCCGCCCGCCCGGCACTGGGCGGACCGTGCCGAAGTGGTTGCCGGGCTGGACGAAACGGCGGGCGGGACGTGGCTGGGGGTTAATGATTATGGCGTCGTGGCCGCTGTTCTGAACCGCCGCAATTCGCTGGGACCGCGCGAGGGGCTTCGCAGCCGTGGCGAATTGCCGCTGGAAGCGCTTGATCACGGGGACGCCGCCAGCGCTGCCGAGGCGCTGGCCCATATCGCGCCTGCCGCGTATCGGTCTTTCAATCTGGTGATCGTCGACGCCCGAAACGCATTTTTGCTAACCTCGCGGTTCGGCGGGGATATGGGCGCGGACCTTCCGCCCATAGAGGTTCAGGAAATCCCCACGGGCGTTTCGATGATCACCGCATCCGATCTCAACGACGCCTCGTCGCCGAGAATTCGCAACTTCCTTCCCAAGTTCCAAACCGTCGCCGCGCCCGATCCCGCGTCCGGCGACTGGGCGGCGTGGAAGGCGCTGGTAGAAAGCCGGGTGCGCGACGCCGCAAGCCCGCCCGAAGCGGCCATGAATATTGTGACCGAGACGGGCTTTGGCACGGTATGTTCGTCGTTAATCGGGCTTGCGGCGGCGGATTCCGCCCCGTCCTGCCTGATCTGGCAATTCGCGCCGGGCCGTCCCGACGAGAGCGAATTTGAATCGGTCGAATTTTGAAGGTGTTTTGCGGGCGCGCACCTGCTATACGGAGCGCGATCCAGACTGATTAAATCGAGCGCCGAATGGCAAGACGCAGGCAAATCTACGAAGGCCGCGGGAAGATCCTTTTTGAAGGACCCGAGGCAGGCACACTCGTTCAACATTTCAAGGACGACGCGACCGCGTTTAACGCCAGCAAACAAGGCGTGATCACGGGCAAGGGCGTGCTGAACAACCGCATCTCGGAATACCTGATGCTGCGGCTGCACGAAATCGGCGTTCCCACCCATTTCATTCGCCGCCTGAACATGCGCGAACAGTTGGTGCGCGAGGTCGAGATGATCCCCGTCGAGGTGGTCGTGCGCAATATCGCCGCCGGGACCCTGTCGGAACGTTTCGCGATCCCCGAGGGAACGCCATTGCCGCGCACCATCCTGGAGTATTGCTTCAAGTCCGACGAGTTGGCTGATCCTTTCGTCAGCGAGGAACATATCACCGCGTTCGAATGGGCCTCGCCGCAAGACATGGACGACATCGTTTCCATGGCTTTGCGGGTCAACGATTTTCTTTCCGGCCTGTTCCTCGGTATCGGCATTCGGCTGGTTGATTTTCGGCTGGAGTTCGGACGCCTTTGGGACGCCGAACAAATGCGCATTGTGGTGGCCGACGAGATCAGCCCGGATAGCTGCCGTTTGTGGGATACGAAGACCAACGAGAAAATGGACAAGGACAGGTTCCGGCGCGATCTCGGCAATGTCGAGGACGCCTATCAGGAAGTTGCCAGACGGCTTGGAATTTTACCCGAGAGCGGCCCGCGCGATATGCAGGGCCCAAAAGTCATGCAGTAAGGAAAAATACCGTGAAAGCGAAAATACACGTGACGTTTAAGGAAGGCGTACTCGACCCGCAGGGCAAAGCGGTCCGCAATGCCCTCGGTTCATTGGGGTTTGAAGGCGTTGATAGCGTCCGGCAGGGCAAGTTCATCGAATTGGACCTGCAAGAAACCAACGCCGAAAAGGCGCGCGGCAGCGTTGAGGAAATGTGCGAGCAGTTGCTTGCCAATACCGTCATCGAAAATTACGCCATCGAGATTATCGAATAATTTGCGACCGGCCCGCCGCCTAAGTTTCCAACCCACCGATCGACGAGGGCACCACCCATGAAAGCCGCTGTCATCGTTTTTCCCGGCTCCAACTGTGACCGTGACGTGCAGGTCTCTATTGAGCAAAGCACGGGAAAACCCTGCGCCATGATCTGGCACAAAGAAACCGAACTTCCCGATCTGGATTTGATCGTCATTCCCGGCGGTTTTTCCTATGGGGATTACCTGCGTTCCGGCGCCATCGCCGCCCATTCGCCGATCATGCGCGAGGTCAAGGCGCGCGCCGACAGCGGCGTTGCGGTGCTGGGCATCTGCAACGGCTTCCACGTTCTGACG